>JANPLC010000168.1:0-82503 GCA_031426335.1 Planctomycetota bacterium | reverse complement strand
GAAACAGCCGGACTTCCGGACCAGATCAGCGCGTTGTTCGAGCATGTACGTGCTCCACCAGCGCCTTGGCCTGCTCGGGATCGGTTTCCTTCAGCACGCCGTGGCCCAGGTTGAAGATGTGCCCAGGGCGTCCGGCAGCAGCAGCCAACACCGCGTCCGCCGCTTTCAGCAGACGATCACGCGGCCCGAGCAACAGACAGGGATCCAGATTGCCCTGCACCGCAATGCGCGTGGGTCCGCCGCAGCGTTCCCACGTCGCCGACAAATCCGTGGTGGTGTCGACGCCGATGACGTCGGCACCACAGGCGGCGATGAGGTCCGACAGATGACTGGTCTCAGTGCCGAAGAGGATCACCGGCACGCCGGGCGTGATGCCGGCCACCAGCGTGCGCAGGTGCGGCTGGACGAACTCGATGAAGTCCGCACGCGTCAGGTGGCCGACCCAGGAATCGAACACCTGCACACACGACGCACCGGCCGTGATCTGGGCATTGAGGTAAGGAATCAGCGCCGCCGTGATGCGCGCCAGCAAGGCGTTCCACGCCGCGCCATCGCGGTACATAAAAATCTTGGTGTGGGCGAACTGCCGGCTCGACCCACCTTCGATGGCGTAGGCCGCGAGCGTGAAAGGCGCGCCACAGAAACCGATGAGCGGAATGTCTGCGGGCAGGCCAGCGACCGTGCGGCGGATGGCTTCGTGGACGTAGCCGAGGTCCGCAGCAGCGACGAGCGGGTCACGCAACGCGTCGACCGCCGCGCCTTCACGGATCGGCTTGCTCAGCACCGGACCATCGCCGGTGGCGAAGGTCAGCGGCAGGCCGAGCGCTTCGAGCACCACGAGGATGTCACTGAAGATGATTGCCGCATCGACGTCGAGCCACTCGCGGGCGTAGAGCGTGACCTCGGCGGCCAGCGCGGGATCTTTGCACAGATCCAGGAACGAGCGCCCGCTGCGGATGCCGCGGTAATGCTGCATGTAGCGGCCAGCCTGACGCATCAGCCACACCGGCGTGCGTTTCGCCGGTTCGCCGCGGCAGGTGCGCAGGAAGTGGGAGTCCCACAGTTCCGTTCGCAGATTCAGGACGTTACCGGTTGCGCGGATTCCAGGGCGGGGCATGGGGGGAATTTAGGAGCGGTCCGGAAGTCCGGAAGTCCGGAAGTCCGGAAGTCCCGTACACCCAGGCTGTGCGTGTGAACGATAGCCTACCAGGCAGGATGCCTACGATTCTGACCGAGGCTCTTGGACGGAAAGACTTCCGGACTTCCCGCCGTTTCCGGAATCAGCCGGACCTCCGGACTTCTCTTCCGGCCTCGTCCGCCAACGTTTGTGCCACCACACCCATTGTTCGGGTGAACGGCGGACGATCGCTTCCTCGTAAGCCGTGACCCAACTAATGATCGTGCGCACGTCTTCTTCGCTGTCCCGCGTACGTGGGAAGTGGCGGTGCGGACCAACGTGCAGCACCCAGCGTCCCTGTTTCCAATAGAGGAACACCGGCATCACTCCGCTGCGCGTCAGGCGCGCGAGTGCAGCTGGTGCGCTGGGGGTGTAGGCGAGGTCGCCGAACCACGGCACGAAACAGCCGGCCAGCCGCGAGATGTCCTGATCGACCAGCACCGCCAGCAGGCGGCCTTGCCGTAGTTCACGGACGAAATCGGCAAACGGGGCGTCCTGGTAGATCATCCGCCCGCCCGCCGACGTGCGCGCGCCCTGCACCAGCGCATCGGCCAACGGCGAGCGCAGCCGGCGACCGACCGGGCTCAGCGGCATGATGCTGGCACCGATGCGCGAGAGCATTTCCCAATTGCCGAAATGACCGGTGAAACCCACGGTTCCCTCACCGCGTCGGCTCGCTGCCAGGACTACGCGGCAGTTCTCACGGCCTTCGACCGCGATGGAGCGCCGCAGCCGGCGGACGTCCCAGTGCAGCGTCACTGCGGTCCACAACATCATGCGGGTGAAATGGACGAAGGTCCGCCGCGCGGTGCGCACCACCCAGGCGTGGTCGCGCTCGGGAAAGGCCTTGGCCAAGTGTTCGCGGCTGCGGCGGACCTCACGGATCGGCAGGCTGCCGATGAGCGCGCCGAGGCCGCCACCAAAACGCCAGGCGAACGGCGGGGGGATGCAGCGCAGGATGCCGCTGATGAGGCGCACGCTCAGTGACTGTTGGTCCGGAGTCTTCTCGCCGTCCGTCATCGCTGCTGACGCCCATATACCGGTCGACGAGCGCTCGGCAGGTGACGCGCAGTTTTGCGATGACTCCCGACCCCGGACCGCGAACCCCGGACTCTTTTCACGGTTTCGACTCACACGCACACGGCGTCTTGCCGCAGCGCAGGCACAACCCGGGATACTTCGCCACCGTCGCCGCGGCCAGATCGACCTCGGCCAAATGCGCGAGCGACACCAGCCACGCGAGGCAGTCGGCGAACTCGCCTTTCACATCGTGTTTGTGCGGCTCGCGCAGGGCTTCCGCCAGTTCGCCGACTTCCTCCATGAAATACATGAAGGTGCCAGCGGTGCCGCGCTGCGCGTCCTTCGCTCCGTAGGTGGTGGCGATGTGCTGTTGGAAGGCGGCGAGATCGAATGGCGTGGTCATCGGCGGCTCACGCCCACGCGCGCTGCAGAGCGACGGCCCACTGCTCGAGCTCGCCGTCGGCGTAGGGCGTGCCCTTGGGATGAACCAGCTTGCGGTCCCCAGGGAAACGCGGAATCAGGTGCAGATGGGCGTGCGGCACGGCCTGATTCGCCGCCGGACCGTCGTTCAGCACCACGTTCACTGCCGGTGCGCCAGTGGCCTTCTTCACCGCCGTGATCAGGCGCGACAGCCGATCACCCAGCTGTGCCAGCGTGCCGCCGGGCAGATCGCTGAGGTACTGCGCTTCCGCCACCGGGACCAGCAGCACATGCCCAGGGTTGGCTGGGCTGATGTCGAGCAGCGCGACCCAGCGCTCGTCCTGGAAGACGAACTTGCCAGGGATCTCGCCGGAGATGATGCGGGTGAAGATGCTAGGCATGGTTGGCATGGTTGGACGGTCGTCCTTGGGGCAAGGGGGGAAGAAAAGGGGCTAGGGGTTAGGGGCTAGGGTGGTGAAGGATCGTGTTTGCTGAGGAGATCAGATGTCCTGTGTCTGAAGGCTCGTGATCGGCACGACCCTAGCCCCCTAGCCCCTAGTCCATTTTCTCACGCCCGCAGCGCGCGTCTGCCGAACACCGCCCTCCCCTGGACCACGCGCTGTCATCCCTACAGTCCGCGCCCGCTGAGGTTCCCATGCTGACGATTCCCGATGACCAGTGGCAACAAGTGCTCCCCAAGTTGCGCAAGCAGTGCCCGCGGCTGACCGAACTCGACCTCAAGGAATGCCAGCAACGCATCGACTTGCTGACGGCGAAGATCCAGAACCGTCATTGGGTCAATCGCGTGGTCGCGCGGCGCACCGTGCTCAGCCTGTTGCAACAAAACGGCGGCGTCCACGCCGGCGCGTGAGGCGGCAGAGCGAGACTTGGTCGTGAGGTTCTCCGACCTGGATACGAACACCGACCTTCAGTAGCAGAAGAGCAAGCCCAGCGAGCCGCATCGCCGAGGTGTTGCCAGCACCCCGTTGCGCCGGCCGCCACAGCGCGAGCATGCGCGGCTCGCCTATGTCCGTTACGGTCCATCCGCTGCTGCGCTGTTTCGGCTTCTACCGCCGCTACCCCTGGATGTTCGTGGCCTCGACCGTGGTTGCCGTCGTGGTCAACCTCAGCCTGCCGCTCACCCAACACGTCATCGGTCTGGCGATCGATGAGGTGAAGGCCGGCGTCGCGGTGGTGCAGCTCGCCGACGGCAGCATGGACACCACGCGGGCGTGGTGGTGGGCCGCGCTGCTCATGGGCTTCGCCGGCGCCCGCGGGATCGTCCAGTACCTCGGCACGCTGCTCGGCATGGTGCTCGGGCAGAGACTGCTGCACGACCTGCGCGACCGTGTGTTGGTGCAGGTGCAACGCCTCGACCAGTCCTACCACCGCAAACACGGCGCCGGCGAGATCGTCACGCGCACCACGCGTGACAGCGACAAGGTGCGCGATGCGGTGGTCGGCGGCTTCCGCACGCTGCTGGAAACCGCGTTGGTGATGATCGCCTGCCTGGGTGTGCTCGCCTGGTACGACCTGTGGTTGGCATTGGTGCCGACGCTGCTGGTCGGCATCGCTTTGTGGATGTTCATCAGTCAGGCGCGCAAGTTGGTCGTGCTCGATCGCGCGGCCGGTGACGCCTATGACGTGGTGACGCAGGAGCTGACCGAGGGCGTCGGTGGCGTGCGGGTGATCAAGGCCTTCGCCTTGGAAGACGCACGCGTTGCGCGTTTTCGCACGGCCGTCGGCGGTTTTGCGGCGCAAGCGCGCCGCGCGCTGAGTTTCGCCGTGCTGCGCCTGCCGCTGCCGCAGATGCTGGTCGGCCTGGGGCATGTGTGGATCCTGGGCTGCGGTGCGGTGCTGGTGAGCCACGGCCAACTGACGCTCGGCGAACTAGTGGCGTCCTTGATGGTCATCACCGCGGTGATCTTCCGCGTCGAAGGCGTCGGGCGCACCATCCAGACCTTCGCTGAGGCCAGCGCCTCGGCCGCGCGTATCATGGAGCTGCTCGACGCCGAGCCGGCGGTGCACGATGGCGACGGCGATCTGCCGGCAGTGCCGTTCGGAGTGCGCTTCGACCAGGTGTCGGTGCGCAGTCCAGCGGGCGTGATGGTGCTCGACCGCCTGGATCTGGAACTGCGTCCAGGCGAGGTCGTCGCGTTGGTCGGCGTCACGGGTTCAGGCAAGAGCACCTTGGCGCACCTGCTGCCGCGACTCGCCGATCCGGATTCCGGCAGCGTCGGCTTCGGCGATGAGCGCACGGGCTGGCGCGACGCGCGATCACTGAAACTCGCGGCCCTGCGCCAACGCGTGCAGGTGGTCTACCAGGACAGCTTCCTCTTCAGCGACACGGTGTACGCCAACCTGCGTCTGGGCCGTCCCGGCGCGAGTGATGACGACGTGCGCGCAGCGCTGCGCCTGGCGAGCGCCGAGGACATCGTCGCTGGCCTGCCCGACGGCTTGGCCACCGTCATCGGTGAGCGCGGTGCCACCTTGTCCGGCGGCCAACGTCAGCGGCTGTGTTTGGCGCGGGCGCTGATCACCAAGCCGGCAGTGCTGTGCTGCGACGACGCCACCAGCGCGCTCGATGCCGTAACCGAGCGACGGATCCTCGATAACTTGCGCAACCTCGACGGCGGCACGACCACGCTGCTGATCGCGAGCAAACTCTCGACCATCCTGCTCGCTGATCGCGTCGTCATGTTGGAGCGTGGACGGATCACGGCGTCAGGGACGCATGCCGAGCTGGTGCGCGACAACCCGGCGTATCGGGAGTTGTTGGGGTTGGATGAGTCCGGGGTCCGGGGTCCGGAGTCCGGAGTCCCCCGGGCTGACGTTCTTGGTGCGGATGACACGAGACCCCGGACCCCGGACCCCGGACCCCGGACTGACGGGCGAAGCCCGTCATGAGCGATCTCGCGGTCGAAGAATCTCTCGCGCGGGCCAAGCTCGATCGCCGGATGTTGCGCCGCATCCTGACGCTCATTCGGCCGGTGCGTAACCGCGTCATCCTGGTGATGCTGGTCGAGGTCGTGTTGGTGTCGTCGATCTTTGCGCGGCCGTGGTTCATCCAACAGGTGATCGATCATGGACTGATCCCGCAGGATGGCGGATGGTTGATCGACCACGGTCTGGTGGCGCTGATGTGTGGTGGCTTGGCGTTGACCTGGATCTTGCGCTTCGGGCTGGCCGGCGTCACTCATTGGCTCAATGGCACCATCGCCATCCGTCTGCTGAATGACTTGCGCGGCCAACTTTTCGCCCACGTGCAGTCGTTGTCGGTGCGTTACTTCGATCGCACCCGCGTCGGGCGCATCGTCGCGCGCGCCGACCGCGACGTCGACGCCATCGAACCGTTGGTGGTGCACGGCGCGCCGGAGCTGGCCTCCACCGCGCTGCGCTGCCTCGGTGCCGGCATCCTGCTGTGGGTCATCAGTCCACTGTTGTTCTGGTCGCTCATCGGCGTGGTGCCGGCGTTGTTGCTGGCGATGGTGGCGTTCCAAAAACTCGGCACACGGCTGTGGGCGCGGGTCGCAGAAGCCAAGAGCCGCGTCACCGCACACCTGGTGGAAACCGTCGGCGGTGTGCGGGTCATCCAGCAGACCGCGCAGGAGGACGCCAACCGCGCGCGGTATAAAACGCTGTTGCATGACCTCGACCGCGCGGCGGTGCGTGGGACATGGGGCTGGGGCTGGTTCCAACCCTACGCCGGCTTGTTGTTCACCGCGGGCTTGGCAATTCTCATCGTCGTCGGTGGCAGTGGGCTGGAACGTGGTGAGCTCACCCTGGGCCAGTTCGCGCAAGCGGTGTTCTACATCTTCGTCTTTCTCGGCCCGATCCAGGAACTCGGCGATCTGTTCGAGCGTTTCGCCACCGGCGCCGCGTCAGCGCAGCGCATCTTTCTGCTGCTCGACACCGCGCCAGAAGTCGTTGATGCCGCCGAGGCCAAAGCGCTCGGGCAGATTCGCGGCGAGGTCACCTTCGACCACGTGACCTTCGGCTACGATCCGGCGCGTCCGGTGATCCACGACCTGTCGCTCACCATTCCCCCTGGGGAAGTGCTCGCGATCGTCGGGCCCACCGGCCACGGCAAGAGCACGCTGGTGCAGCTGCTCTCGCGTTTCTACGACGTGCAGCTGGGCGCAGTGCGGCTCGACGGTCATGACGTGCGCACGCTGGGACAACAGGACCTGCGCCGCCACGTCGGCGTGGTGTTGCAGGACAACATTCTCTTCAGCGGCACGGTGCTCGACAACCTGCGCATGGCGCGACCGAGCGCGACGGACGCGGAGCTGATCGCGGCGGCGACTTCACTTGGTGCCGACGAGGTGCTCGAACGTTTGCCGGCCGGCTACCAGACGCAGGTCGGTCCGCTCGGCGCACACCTCAGCCACGGCCAACGCCAGCTGGTGTGTCTGGTGCGCGCGTACCTCGCCGATCCGGCGGTGCTGGTGCTCGACGAGGCGACCTCGGCGGTCGACATCCACACCGAGTCGCGCATCCAACGGGCGCTGCGGCGCCTGTCGCACGGACGCACGGCGATCATCATCGCGCACCGCTTGGCGACCATCCGCGACGCTGACCGCATCGCGGTAATCCGCGACGGGCGGCTGGTCGAGACCGGCGATCATGCGGCGCTGATGGCGCAGGGCAGTGCGTATGCCGAGTTGTACCGGGCCTACGAACAAGGCGAGGCCGGGACCTGACGATAATCCCAGGCGCGGAGCGCTGGGGGGGCGGAACTTGCGAGCGTCGAATTTGTGAGCCATGCTTGTTCCGTATGTCGACTGCCGTGCACCCCATCGTCCTGCCGTCCTCTGCCCAAGAGGTGTTGGTACGGCTGGTGCGCCTGTCGATCGCTGAGGACGGTTCGGACGATGCGCGGATTCTGGAACGTTTGACCGAACTGGCGGCTTCCGGGATGGGGGTGGCGCGGGCTTCGGTATGGCTGCGCAATGAAGCACTGGATGCCATTGTCTGCCAGGAACTCTACGACGGTGCCACGCACTCGCATGGAACGGTGCTGCGACGGGCGGATTTTCCGTCCTATTTCACCGCGCTCGATCGCTCGGTGGTGATTCCGGCCGAGGACGCGCACCAGCATCCGGCGACCGCCTGTTTTAGCAGCCCCTACCTGCAACCACTCGGCATCGGCGCGATGCTCGACGCACCGATTTGGCGCGGCGGCAAGGCGGTCGGCGTGTTGTGTCTGGAACATCTTGGCGGTCCACGGTTGTGGAGCGACGCGGACCAGTCGTTTGCCATGCAGGTGGCACTCATCTGCGGGCTATACTACGAACGCCAGGATCGCTTGGTCGCTGAACGGGCGTTGCGCCTGCAGGAGGAACGCGAACACACCAACCAGAAGATGGAAGCGCTCGGACGCATGGCCTGTGCCATCGGGCACGACTTCAACAATCTGCTCACCACCATCATGGGGCAGAGCGATTTTCTGCTGCGCCCCAACCTGCCAGCGGAACAGGTGCGTGAACGGGCCGGCCTGGTGATCGATGCCGCCACCCGTGCGGGCGCCTTGGTCAAACGGCTGCTGACCTTCGGCAAGGGCCGCGACATCACCGAAGCCGACATCGATCTGGCCGGCGTGGTGCGCAGCATGCAGGCGGTCCTGCGCAGCACCTTGCCGAAACGCATCTTCCTGGATCTGCGCCTGCCCGACGAGGCGATGACGATCACGGGCGACGCGGTGTCGCTGGAACAAGTGGCGATGAATCTGGTGGTCAACGCGCGCGACGCGATCAGTGACTATGGCACCATCACCGTCACCGTCAGCCGTGGCGTGGATGAGGAACACCAGCCGACCGTGGTGATGAAAGTCGCGGACAGCGGGTGCGGCATGGACCAGGCCACACTCGCCCGTGCCTTCGATCCGTTTTACACCACCAAAGGCACGCGTGGCACCGGCCTGGGTTTGTCGACCTGTTTCACCAACATGCGGCGGATGGGTGGACGCATCAGCATCACCAGCAGTCCCGGTCAGGGCACGACCTGCGTCTGCACTTTTCCCACGCGCTGACCGTTGAACTTGAAAAGAACTGTGCGAGGTGGTCCTTGGTGATTCGCACCTCGCACTACGTTTTCACGGTTCACACCGAGCCATCTGCCTTTGGTGGTTGCAGGCTGGCCAGCGTGGCAAGGGCACGTTCCTGCGCCGGTAGCAGTTCGGCTTCAATCCGGGTGCGGGTGAGGTCGTCGAGTTGGCTGAGCGTGAGCCGGTAGTCCGCGACGGCGCGCTCTTGCACGCTCAGCAGCAGCGCCAGCACCGATCGGACATCGGACGAAAACTGCTCCGCCAGCACACTCGCCGGTGCCGGCTGCACGCCGTAGTGACCGTGCTGCGCCAGGATGGTTGCCCGCAACACACTGGCACGATGCAGGTGTCCATCCGTCACTCCGCGTAAGGCCGCGGCGACCGGCAATGGTTCCAACAACACACTAGCGCGGTAGCAGGCATCGGCGGCGGCCAGCTCCGTGGCCAGCAGGCGATTGAGCCCCGCCATCGTCTGCACTCGGTCACCCATCGCGTTGGTGTGAGCGGCGGACGGTGCGTCCGGCTGTTCGTCGTCATGGTCCTCGTTCGCCATCAGGAATCCTTCTTTGCAGGGCCGTGACCGGATTGATGGCCACGGTCGTCAGTGCCGTCGCCGCTCCGGGAAGGGAGCGCCGCGCGGGCCAAATAAAATCAGCTGACCAGGGGTGTGCGCACGGATGCCGTACTGCACTCTGCATGACCTCCTGAGGGGTCATCGTGCGAAATGAAGCGTGACCCCGGGTAGCAACCGTGGGCATAGCCCGTTAGGCGGGTCCACCGACGCTGGTGTGGTTGAGGTAGATGCGGAATTTTTCCACCAGCTGGCGCAGATCCTGGATCGATTCCGGTTTGCAGTACATCGCACGCGCGCCCAGGGCGAGGCACCGCCGACGGTCCTCCACGAGGTGCGAGGTCGAGAGTACCACCACCGGCACCTGCTCCACCAGGTGGCGTACGCAGAGGAAGTCGAGCACTTCAAAGCCGTTGGCGCGCGGCATGTTGAGATCCAGCAGCACCATCGCCGGCAGGGTGCCGGCCGCCGCCGCAGTGCTGAGGTAACGCATGGCCTCGATACCGTCCGCGACACTTTCGATCACCACGCCGAGGCCGGCCATCTCGCAAGCGATGCGAACCAGTTCGATGTCGCCTGGGTTGTCGTCGACGACGAGCAGACGGTGGAGGGTGGTGGTCATCGGGGTCGGGTTTTCTGGGTGAGGGGCGGCCACGCGTCTCCAACGCGGTATGGCAGCTAGGTTGGGCGGACTCGTGGGCCTCCGGCCCTCGACGGCTGAGCAAACACGCGCAGGAATCGTGCCAGCCACCTCATGCTGTCCCGCTCTCGTCAGCGACGATGGCGTGCTGACCGGAGTGTGGCGTCTGCTCGTGTTCGCTCGGATCCGGCAAGGTAAACCAGAAGCAGGCCCCCTGGCCGAGTTGCGACTGCACACCGATCACTCCGCCATGGGCGAGCACGATCTTCTGGCACAGGCTCAGGCCGATGCCGGTGCCTTCGAACTGGTCGCGACCGTGCAGTCGCTGGAATACCTGGAAGATGCGCTGGTGTTGGGCGGGATCGATGCCGATGCCGTTGTCCGCGATCGCCAGACGCCACCGCTGACCCTCCTGGGCAGCGGTGATGCGCACCACCGGAGTCGCCTCACCGCGGAACTTCAAGGCGTTGCCGATGAGGTTCTGGAACAGCTGCACACATTGCAGGCGGTTGGCGCGCACGCGCGGCAGTGGCTCGCGCTCGATCTGTGCGCCGGATTGCTCAATGACGCTCTGGAGGTTGGCGAGCGCCTCGTCGACCACCTCGTCGAGTGGCAGGAGCTCCTCGGCGCGCTCACCGCGGCCGACGCGGGAAAACGCCAGGATGTCGCGTATCAGCTTGTGCATCCGCAATGAGCCGGCGATGGCGCGCTGGATGTAGTCACGACCACGCTCGTCGAGTTGGCCGCGGTAACGTTCGTCCAACAGACTGAGAAACGAACTGACCATGCGCAGCGGTTCCTGGAGGTCGTGTGAACAGATATAAGCGAACTGCTCAAGCTCGGCATTGGAGCGCGCCAACTCTGACGAACGCTGATCCGTCAAACGACGCTGCCGACGTTCAGCATCGATCAGCCGCGCACTGTCGAATGCGGTGGCCGCCAGAGCGGCAATGCCCAGTACCAGCCGCTCATGTTGTGCCGTGAACTGGGCTGGTTGTGAATGGCCACAGAACAAGCCGCCGATGACCGCACCAGAGCGCGTACGCACCGGCACCGCCAGGTAGCTGACCACGCTCGGATGACCGTCGGGTATGCCGTGGTGTGGGCCGTTGCGGCCATACCGCGGATCCTGGCGCACATCGTCGCAGCGCACCACTGCGTCACCAACAAAGGTCGGGCGGAACAATTCGGTGGCGCGGGGCATGCCGAGGCCGCTGAAGACTTCCTTCGGCAGACCAGAGACGGCGTAGAGCAGGTAGGCGTCGCCACCCGTGGCATCCGTGTCGTTGTAGAACAACGCGGCGAACTCCCCCTCGACCAGTGCCCGCGCAGTGTCGGTGACGCGCTGAGTCAGGCGGTCGATGTCGAGTTCGCCCACCAGGTCGAGCCCCACCTGGTTGAGTAGTTCGGCTTGGTTGCGCGAATTGCGCAGGTGGTGTTCGAGCTGCTTCTGATGATTGATGTCCACCGCCTTGCACACCCAACGTTGCAGCCGACCGCGGTCGTTGGTCAGCGGCGCGACTCGGACCAGGTACCAGCACCAACCGTCGCGACGACGAAGGCGGAACTCGATTTCGAAGCCACTGCCGCTGCTCAGGGCAGAGGACCACGCCGAGCGCCAGGACGAGAGATCAACTGGATGTAGCAGTTCTGTCCAGTCATACCCGGGTGCATCCGGAGTGACGGCGAACTGCTCGCGCCAAGCACGATTGCTGGTGTCGATGGTGCCGTCGGGCAGGGCCGCCCACACCAGGCTTGGCAAAGCGTCGATGATCTGTCGCTGGCGCTCCTCGCTGGCGCGCAGGGCGACTTCTTCACTGACGCGTTCACGCGAGCTGCGGACCTCGCTCAGCAGGTGGTCGAAACTGCGTGACAGCCGGCCGATCTCGTCCTCGCGCTGATCGCCCAATTGTACTTCCAACTGGCCGCTGGCGGCGCGTTCCGCCACCACACGCAGGGCTTCGACGCGTGACAACACCTGCCGGTGGACATGGCCGAGCAACCACACGAGCAGCACGATGGTGGCGCCCAGCGCGACCAGGGTGATAGCGTCGTCCCGGTGCTTGATGCGCGCTTGCTCGCGTAGGCTGGCGCGGTGGATGGTATTGGCGTGGTTCACCGACGACCGCGACACCAGCAGCATCTGTTCGACCAAGCGGCTGCGCCGCAGGTGGACCAATGCGAGAGTGGGGGCCTGCGCCTGGCCCGTGCTGTCAGCAACGATGGTTTCGAACAGTTCCCGTGCTTGCAGGTGTTCGCTGCGCAGGCATTCCACCAGCTGGTCAGGGCCACTCACATTTTCCAGGCGGGTAAACTGGCGTTGCAGCTCTTCGCTGAGGATGCGCCACTGTTGCACCGGACGGGGATGGGGATGAAGCATGAACTCGTAGACCAGGTGATCGAGTTCCGTCACCGTGGTGGTGACGCGGTTGGACCATCGACTGGTCTCATCGAGACCGCGCGAAATGGACCCGGAGCGCGCTAAGTGGAAGAGCAGACCGATGATCAGCAGGCTGGCCGACACCACTGCCACCATCATGGCCCGTCGCAGGTTGAGCGTCGGATTCACCCGTGCCCCTGGCCGTGTACGACGTTCATGGACTGCCCTTGCCATCGACTAGGGTGACGATGTCGCCATCGATCGAACGCAGCGCCTGCGAGTGGATACCAACGAGGAAATTCGGCACGTCCTTCTGCTCGGTCAGGCCACTGGCCAGCGCCCAGCGCGCCTGTTGTTCGAGATTGAGCAGCAGTGACTGGTCGAGCGTCACCTCAAAGCTGGTCTGTTTCCACGCCTGCATCAGCTTGTCGACCGGCATGCCAAGGCGTGGCGACAATTCCTCGGCACAGCCACGGGGGTCACGGATGATCTCCGCGGTGGCTCGCATCAGGGCGCGGATGAGCGGTGCGGCGAGCGGCCCTTTGGCCAGCTCCTCGTTACGTGCCACTAGGTTCCAGCTCCAGCGGTAGATGCTGCCGATGCGTAGTTCCTGGCCATTCTCACCCAGGGCCGCCAGCGCCTCGTGGTTGAGCGGGCTCCAGGTGGCGATCACGTCGACTTGGCCATCGATCAGTGCCTGGGTCATGTGCTCAGGCTTGAGCGGAATGCGTTCGACCGACCCTGGTGGATGACCGCGGTATTCCAGGAAGGTGTCGAGAAAGTACTGCGACGTGGTGCCCGGTGCATAACCCACGCGATGGCCAGGCAAATCATCGCTCGACAAGATGCCGCGATCCTTGCGCCCGACCAAGGTGGTGTTGTCGAAGCTGACCCCCAGGGTGGCGATGACCTTGATCGGGGTCGACTTCATCAACGCGAACATGATCGGGGTTTCTGCTGCGGTGGCGAAATCGCCTTCACCGTCGGTCAGTTCAGATAGTGACGTGCGCCCAGACTGACGTTCGATGACCGTCACCTCGACGCCGGCTTCGCGGAACCAGCCGCGCGATTCGGCCAGCAGCGAGGCGGCGGAAAACGGTGCGCGGATGGTGAAGAGTGTGGCTTTGGGCAGAACCGCAGCTGGGCGGAGAGACGCGGCGAGCAGGAGCATCAGCACGAGGCCCACGACAGCACTGCCCATCAGCCAGACTGACTTCCGCCGTCTACGGTTGGTGGGGACGGAGGGGACGGTGGCGTCGGTGGAGGCGTCGGTGGAGGTAGGGAGTATCCAAGAGAACGACGGCAACATGTTCCGTGAATCCTAGGCAGCGGAAGTTCATTCCGCAAGTTCGGCCACCGCCGTGCAGAATGCAGGGTTGCTGACTGAGGGAACGTGCGCTGCGCATGACCGGTGCGTGGGTGCCGTCGCCTAACACTGCGGGCGCCACCCCGTGATACGCATGACATTGGCACAGGGACTGCTGATGTCTTTGACGACTGCCTCGTCACCGCACCCTTACCGGAGTTCCACCATGCTGTACTGGTCCGCCTCTTTCTTCCTCATCGCCTTGCTCGCCGCCGTGCTCGGTTTCGGTGGCCTTGCCGCCGGCGCCGCTGACATCGCCAAGGTCTTGTTCTTCCTCTTCCTCGTCCTGTTCGTCGTTTCCTTCCTGGTCAGCTTGTTCTCACGCGGTCGCGGCCGCGGAGTCTGAGGTGGACGAGCGCGTGAAGACCGCACCGCCGACCTTGCGGCACGCCTTGGGAGCGGTTGCAAGCACCGCCGTCGATCAGGCTCGTGATCTGGTGGTGGCGCAGCTCGACCGGATTGCCGAGCGCCTCTGTGAGCACTTGGAGGCCGCCGCCGAAGAGCAGCCCGCACCGGACCTGGTAACCAGGCCCTTGTTCGTTGGTGCGATCGCTGGCGTGGCGGTGGCGTGGTTGCTTGCCGGTCTCCCGCCGAAGACCTGATCATGGACGAGCCCCACGGTCCTCTGACCGCAATGATCGATGATGCCGTCGGCACCGTTGGTCGCGCGGTGCGGCGTGAACTGCGGCGCACCATGCTGGCACTGGTCGCTGGTCTAGCCGGCGTAGTCCTGCTGGTGGGAGTGGGTCTCACGGCGGTCATCGTCGGCGTCGTACGTCTGGGCGATGCGCTCGGGCGTGTTTGTGGCCAATGGTTCGGTAATCAGGTGCTGGCTGATGTGACGGTCGGACTCGCGCTGCTGGCCGTTCCGCTGGTGGGCGTGCTGTGGCTGCGTTTGCGGTCACTTCGGTAACTTGCATGGGTGAGTCCGCGTTGCGACGGTGGTATCGTTCGCCGCGCTATCCCGTGTGGCTGCTCGCGGTGTTGGTTGCATGGTTCGCCTGCTGGTGCTGGCGTCCTGAGCACCCGATGGACTTCGCCTTGGAGCACATCCTCACGGTGGTGTTCATCACCCTGTTTATCACCACCAGACGGATTTTCCCGCTCAGTCACTTGAGCTACACGCTGATTTTCCTGTTCACCGCGCTGCACATTGTCGGCGCGTTCTACACGTACTCCTTGGTGCCCTACGATCGCTGGATCGGCACGTTGGTGTGGTGGTTCGGGGTTGACGATTTCAGCCTCACGGAAGCGCTCGGCTTCACCCGCAACCATTTCGATCGTCTGGTGCATTTCGCGTTCGGCCTGCTGCTGGCCTACCCGGCACGCGAGGTCTTCCTGCGCATCGCCGAGGTCAAAGGTTTCTGGGGCTACTACCTGCCGCTCGACCTGGTGATGTCGACCAGTCTGCTCTACGAACTGCTGGAGTGGGGCGTGGCGATGATTTTCGCCGGCGACGTCGGACAGAGTTACCTGGGTACTCAGGGCGATGAATGGGACGCGCACAAGGACATGGCGCTCGCCGCGCTGGGCGCTCTGGTGACCATGGTCGTGATCGCGCTGATCAATGCGCGTTGGCAGCGTGATTTCGCCCGTGAGTTCAACCACAGCCTGCGAGTGAAAGCCTCGCCAGTCGGCGACGAAAACCTGTAATGGCGCCGTTGTCCGCGTGGTGACGCGCTAACAAAACACACCGGCCCGCCGTCCTCATGGACGGCGGGCCGGTGCTGCGTCAGACGTCAGGCGCTTATTCGCCCTTGCCGCCCCGGCGCGACAGCAGCCACCAGGTGAGCAGGCCGGCACCGACGGCGGCGATGGCGACTTGGGCCGGATGTTCCTTCACCGTCTTGACCACGGCGTGAGTGGCCGAGCCGATTCCACTCTCCGCGCTGTCGCACATGGAGGAGGCCTTGTTTTTCAGTTCGTCGAAGCTCTCGCCCGCCGCGGCTGGAGCGGATTTGGCCAGATCGGTGATCAGCGCACGGAGTTCGCTGAGCTTTTCGCGAAACTCGGTGCCATTGGTGGAGGACTGCAGGTTACGGGCGGTGATGGTCATGGGATGATCCTGGGAGGTGGGATGATGCGGTCTGGCGTCGCGCAGAGCGCGATGCCGCTCCCTCAGAAACACTCAGAGGGGCAATCGTACTAGGCACTGAGCGTGCCAAGGGCACGAACAGGCCGCCACGCTCGCTGAAGCACAAAACCTAGGTGACGGGCGTGCCGCCTGCATGGCGGAGGGTACGCCATTCCTTCATTTCGCACGAGGGCCACCGCGAATTCACCGTTTCCGGACGCGCGCTGCTTGGCACGCATCTTGCCAATAGGGGTGTCATGTGTCCCGCTGCCGCGCCTGCGGCCCCGTGGATGCGTTCACCTCAAACGAAAGGTCCCCTCATGCGTCCTCTTGCTCCCGCCGTTGTTCTGTTGGCATTTTCCGGTGTCCCGCTGGTCGCCGCCGATTTGACCATCTCTGACATCCGCTTCAGCGCCGGTGTCCTGTCAGAGGAATTCAAAGGCGCGTCGTCGACGACCGTGACCGATGGTCAGGGGAACGTCACCACCACCAGCACCTCCGAGGACGGTCGTGATGCCGACTCGCACTACCGCGCGCACGTGGAGTATGTCGGCGGCCATCTCGGTAACGGTGGTGGATTCATCTATGGTCTGGGTGTCGCCGTGAACCACGCGACGTGGGACAATGGTGCACAGGACGGCCACGCCACCAGCCCGACCATCAACTTGATGCTCGGCTACGGCTACGCGTTCACCCCGGCCTGGCATCTCGAAATCACCCCCTTCGCTGGATATGGCCGCACCTATTACAGTGTCAGCGACGGTAGCTCGACCGAAACCAGCGATGAATGGGCCGAATACGTCGAGTACGGCGCTAAGATCGGCACCTACGTTTCGTTGGGTGATGACCTGGTGCTCGGCATCGAAGTGCCGTACCTCGTCGGCCGCTTCGATCCGGACTACGACTACAATGACGGAGCCAATCAAGTCAGCGTCAGCGATGAACGCCGCAGCGAAGGTTTTGGCGTGCTGCTGACCATCGGCGGGCGTTTCTAACGAGTTCGTCACCACTTACTTTCGTCGCTTTGCGGCCGGACCTCCCAGGTCCGGCCGCTCACCCATCCTTCCTGGAGTTTCTGTGAACAAAACCGCTGGCGCCACCGCTGCCTCCGCCCCCACCACCGTGGTCAAAGACCTCATCCAGGTCCTTGCTGATACCTATGCCCTGGCGGTGAAGACCCACGGTGCGCATTGGAATGTGCGCGGGGCGGGTTTCTTCCGCCTGCATGCCGCATTCGAGGAGCAGTACACCCAGTTGTTCCTCGCCGCGGATGACCTAGCGGAACGGGTGCGGGCCCTCGGATCCGATGCGCCGTCATCGATGTTGCAGCTGACTGAGCTCAGCAGCATCGGCGAAAGCGCGACGCGTGATGACGACACCCTGGTGCGTGCTCTGCGCGACGATCATCGCCGAGTAGCCGAGCGTTGTCGCAACACGGCACGGATGGCGCAGGAAGGCAAGGATGAGGGTAGCGCTGATCTGCTGATCGGGCGGGCTCGGGCCCACGACAAGACCGCCTGGATGCTCAGCGCCACGCTCGGCGAATAGTTCATTCCCGGCTGCGTTTCCCGCACACCCCCTGAGGTCGCCATGTTGTCCACCATACTGCTGGTCATCGTCATCCTCGCGCTCATCGGCGCGCTGCCGACTTGGCCACACAGCCGTAGTTGGGGCTATTACCCCAGTGGAGCCATGGCCCTGGTAGTCATCATCCTGCTGGTGCTGGTGCTCAACGGACGGCTCTGAATCACTCTTCTTCCATCCCATTTCCCAAGGAGCTTCTCATGCGTAATCCCCTCGGCCTCGTCGTTATCCTGGTCGGCATCGTGCTGTTCGTCTTCGGCGTCGCCGCCAGCGAATCGATCGGGTCGTCCTTCTCCAAATTCTTTACTGGCGAACCGTCGGATCGATCGATCTGGCTGATGCTCGGTGGCATCGCCGCGATCGTCGTTGGTGGCGCGCTCAGTTGGCGCGGTTCACGGACCTGAAAACGCGGAGAGAAGACCTTACAAGAGGAACGGAGAGGTGGGAGAAATGTCCCCCTTCTTCGTTTCTCTTGTTCTCTCTGCTGGTCGTCGTTTCAGAACGACGCACGTAGATTCAGGCCGATCAACGGTGCTGGTGTGGTGATGAATGACCATGCTTCGTTGCCCTCGTCATCGCGCACGGCGAGGCGGCGCACGAGCATGGTGCCGATGACCGGGGTGATCTCGATGCCGCCACGTCCGCCGGGCATCCACGTCGCCTGAAGCCCCACCGCGAGGTGATCATCCGTCAGCGTTTGGTCGTTGCTGATGGCCGCCTCACGCAGGCGCACGTCGACGCGTAGGCCGACGTCGAGGTTTTCGCGCACCTGCCAACGGAGATGGCTGAGGTTGTCGACTTCGTCGACGACCACGAGTCGCCAGTCCGGATGGAAGCGCCAATACAGCGATGGAAATGGGAAAATTGAGGGCGTGTCATCAATGCGGCTGCTGACGTTCACCAGCAGCGCAATGATGAGGTCGTCGTCGCGCACATAGAGCGGACCGCCCTGCACCTGCCATTGCCGTCCATCGCTGGCCGAAGCCGCACTACCGTATCCGCTGCCGAACGATCCTTGGATCGTCATGCCCCAGTGCTGGTGGACCATCACAGCTATGGGCACCCGCACCCAGGCCTGACGCACGTCGTCCGGCAGGTCGTGTTGCAGCTGGTTGCTGTGGTAGGCTTCACGACTCGCGCCAACACCGAGTCCTAGGCGCACCGCTCTATGTGGACGCAGGAACAAGCGGGCCTCGGCGAGTTGCCAGTCGCCGTCAAACGACCCGCCGCCATCGCGTGGTCGCTCATCAAACGTCAGGCCACCGTCGACGACCACCGCGCTGCTGAGGAGCGGCGGATCGGCGGCGTGCAAGCTGGCCAGTGCCATCACGCTGCCTGACAGACACCGCACAGGCCACGCATGAGGAGACCAGAACGAGCTACGGGTACGCATGCGGCAGGACATCACCACGTGGCAGGTGGCCTGCAACTACGGTCGGCAGAACCAAGAGCTGAACGAGCGTGCTCAGCCGGAGCGGTGGCAGAGCGAACTCATCAGGCCGTGGGTGCGGATCTGTTCCGGCAACAAGTCACTGCGCACCAAGGTCAGTCCTGCGCTGTCGAGGCGATCAAGTGCGGCACGGTAATCCGTGAGCCCCTGATCTTCGCCTTCCTCCAACGCCGCGTAGAGCGCACGGGGGCTGATCAATGCCGCGCTGCCTTCGACGACGCGTGCGAAGGCGCCCCACAGACCGCTGCCGCTGACCGGGGTTCCACCAGCGAGCACGATGTGTTCAGCGAGAAGCGTGGCGCGCTGGTCATGCGACTGGAGGCAGAGAGCGAGTTCCTCTGGCGCGGCCACACCGAGACGGGTGCTGGCGTGACGGTAGGTCTCGGCTGCGGCGAGTTCACCGCGCATGAGGCTGTTGAGCGTTTCGTTCGCTGTTTCGCGATCGATCATAGGTTGATTCTGGGGGGGCATGGGAACCTTCCGTGAGTCGATGACGGTGTGCTAAGTGCGTAGATGCTCTCTGCGTGCGGCTGTCCTTCAGCGCCCTGCACGTATCGTGCCAGTAGGAAATCGGTGGCTGCCACGTCGTCGCACTGTCCGCCCTCACGTTCAGACGGGTGACCTCCGTTGCAGCGTACTCAAAGATCGCGGCGCTCATCGGGATGCGGGTCATGCCGGTCGGACAACAATGAGTTGGCGAACAACAGCAACACGATGCCAAATATGACGCGGGCAACCAGGATGCCTTGGTTGTCATCACGCAAGCCAGCGAAGCCGGCAACGGCTGCGAGCGCAGCGACGGCGAGCAAAACCAGGGTCCAGAGTCTCATGCGCGGGCCCTCCTGATGAATCCGCGACACGCGCTGTGCCAACTGCGGTTCGTCGAACGGGTAACTGACACGTGAGCGCAGTGCCCATGCTCGGCCGGTCATTTCGTCGCGTCTTGGACCTTTTCGCCGGCCTTCTCGACCGCTTCGCCAGTTTTCTTGGCGCCTTCTTTGATCACCTCGCCGGTTTTTTCCGCGGCTTTGTCCACCGCTTCGCCGGTTTTTTCCATCGGGCCTTTGTTGTCATCGCCACAGGCGGTGAACGCGAGGCAGAGGCCGGCGATGAGCAGACCGAGAGTGCAAGAACGCATGAGATGCTCCTGAGAGGTGGCTGATCCTTAGGCAAGCGCCGTGCCAGTTCCCGTAGTTGCGTAGCTGCGCGACCTGCCCTAGTCGTTGCGCCATGAAGACCACCGTAACGGAATCCGCTTGGTGGTCGTTGTTGTGGGACTCAGGAGTCGTGGCGTTGGCCGTGCTCGGACCGGAGCACCGCTACCAGCGGGTCAACTCGGCGTTTTGTCGGCTGTTGGAAACCGATGCGGCGACCCTCGCCGCGTGGAGCTACGAACAGGTCGGCCATCCACTTGACCTTGATGCCGAACTCGACGCCTTCGTCCGCTTGGCCTCAGGTGCACCTGCAGTGACTTACGCACGCCGTTACCGCACCGTCCATGGCCGCGAGTTCAACGCGACCGTGCAGGCGATCGCGGGACCAGACGACACCACGCTGCAGCTGATCCTGCCTGGCGTTTCCACCGCTCCGGCGGGAAATGCCGGCCAGCTCCTTGAGCAAATCGCCACGGCCTTGTCGCACGATGCGCAGGAGCCAGTACGCCAGCTCGGCGTCTCTGCCGGATTGCTGCGACATCGCTTAGAGTCCCTGCTTTCTACGCGCGAACGCGACCAAGCACTGCTGCAGGGGATGGAACACAACGCCGTGCGTCTGGGACGTCAGATGCGTGGGTTGGTGCGCTATGCGCGCCTGGGGACGACGGTGATCGATCCCGCCCCGCGTCCGCTGCGCGCGCTGCTCGCTGCGGCACGCGCGCAGGTCGAGATGCCCGCCAGCATCACCGTGCATGAAGCGGTCGCCGATGATTTCCTGGTGCGCGCAGACGCTGAGCAACTCATCGCGGCGTTCGCGGAACTGCTGCGCAATGCCAGTGCACCGCACGCACCTGGTCGGCCGACCACCATCACCATCAGTGCCGAACAGGTCCTTGGGCGTTGCCTGGTGTCCGTACGCGATGATGGCGTGGGCATCACCACGGTGGATCAGCCGCGACTGTTCCGCCTGTTCGCCGCCAGTGGTCCTGGGGCTGGCGCGGGCATCGGCCTGGCGCTGGTGCGGGCCGTGGCCGAAGGTCATGGTGGCGAGGTCCAGTTGGAGAGCGTCCAAGGTGTCGGCACGGTGGTGCGCTTGTCCCTTCCGCAGTGATCCGCTTCGTGCACATCGCGGGTGCCATGTGGTCCTGATCCTGCAGATTGCAGGGCCAGGGGCAGGGCGCCGTGCAGGGCTCAGGTTGGCCAGCAGGTTCCTGTTTGGCGGAATGCGCGATTTATCCGGATGATGGGCGGATCACCGCGCGGCGTTGGCTCTGTTGCGCAAGCATACGGTGGATTGGCATGGGGCTTGCCAAGAGCTCCTTCCACCGAGGACCCTGCCATGTCCAGTTCCGCTGATTCCCAACTGCTCCACGACCAGCTCCCCGATTTCCTGGTCGACCTGTCGCTGGTGACCAGCCACGTTTCACCCGGTCTGCGTGAGGCGGTGGTCAGTGCGATGCGCCAACGCGACATCACGGCACTCAACGACCTGCTCGACCACAGCGCCACGTTGCAACCCGAGGTCGCCCTGCGGGCCGTATGGCTGCCCATCGTTATGGGCCTCGACAGCTGGAATGCGGCCGGTGGGCCATTGCCTGAAGGTCGCTGCTTGGCGCGCTCCCTGCGTGCGCAGGCGCGCTCTGCGCAATTGTCGTTGCCGTCGTTGCCGGTGAGCTGCTGGCTGATCCCGTCGACCGAACACGACACCACCGCGGCCCACCTCGCGGTGTTAGCGCTCAGCCTGCGCGGTGTGGGTGCGCGGGTTTGGACGTGGCCGATGCCGCCGCCTGGATCGGCCTTCCTGGTTGGCGACGCAGACAGTCCGGTAGCGACCGTGGGTCGCATCCCGACACTCAGTGACGATCCGGGCTGGCCGCAGATGCCCACCCTGGCGGCCTGACCCATGCCTCGTGGCTTCTGCTGTTTAGCGGCCCGCTATCTGGCTGGCCAAAACGCGCGCCAGTTGGCACCAATTTGCCCACGTATCCGGTTTGCCGAACCACTTGGTCGCACCCAGATCCGCCGGGCGTTGCTGATCGCCAGAGAGCATCACCACCGGCAGGTGGCGATGCGTCGGACAAGCGTGCAGACGCGCCAACAGGTCCTGTCCACAACCATCCGGCAGGTGGTGATCGGTGATCACCAATCCGGGCAACTGATCACCCGGCAACTCCATCAGCAACGACCACGCCGCAGAGACCTTGCCGGATACCAGCAATCGCAGGTTCGCGTCCACGCCAGCGAACGCCTCGCGCAGGATTTCCGCCTCTTCGGGGTTGTCCTCCACCAGCAGGATCAGGGTTTGCGGCACCAAGGCTCCTGTCCGAGGGTGGCCAGCCTAGAGCGCGGCGGAAAATCCGCATCCCGCTACCACGTGCAGGACGTGGTTCTTCCGCTGACTGCTCGTGTCCCGTCCGAAAAATTCACTGCAGATGCCGCTGGCCCCGGCCGGCGCGGCCAAGGCAAGTGCAGTGAATTTCTCGGACGGGACACGAACTCGGCCATTCAGCGAAACGCCTTGCACCGCTCGCGGTGGAACCACTAATGACCACACTTATGCCTTCCAGCGAACTCCAAACTGCCACGGCGCCGCAGCCCGATCTGCTGCGCATCCTGGTGATCGACGATGACCGTGCACTCACCGCGCGGATGGCGCTCGATCTCAAGGGACTCGGGTGTCAAACCAATGTCGCCGCAACGCCGGACGCGGCCATCGCCTACCTGCGCGATCAGGCCTATGACTTGGCGTTCTGCGACGTGCGCCTGGATGAACACGACGGGCTAACGCTGCTACCGCGCCTAGTCGCCGCGAATCCTAACCTGCACATCGTGGTGATGACCGCATTCGCTTCGTTCGCGACCGCGGTCCAGGCGATGAAGGCCGGTGCTGCCGACTACTTGCCCAAGCCGTTCCAGCAGAACCAGGTGCGCGAGTTGTTGACACAGGTGCGTGAACGCCGACGCGTGGCTCTGCGCTTGAGCGAGTATGAGCGTGATGGCACCAAGTCGCCGGTCGATCTGGGCTCCTCCTCGCCGGCGATGCGCGCGGCGATCGAGACCATCAACCGTGCGGCACAAGCCGACATTCCGGTGTTGCTGCGTGGCGAGAACGGCACCGGCAAAAGTTTGTTCGCGCAGGCGCTGCACCGCGGCAGCGCGCGCCGCGATGGTCCGCTGGTCACGGTGAATTGTCCGTCGTTGTCCGACGAACTGATGACCAGTGAGTTATTCGGCCACGTGAAGGGTTCCTTCACTGGCGCGATCGCCGACCAGAAGGGCAAGGTCGAGGTCGCCGAGGGCGGCACGTTGTTCCTTGACGAACTCGGCGATCTGACGCCTACCGTGCAAGCGAAGCTGCTGCGTTTCCTGCAAGAGCAGCGTTACGAACGCCTGGGCGACACGCGCACTCGCCAGGCCGACGTGCGCATCGTCGCCGCCACCAACCGCAACCTCGAAGCCGCCGTCGCCGAAGGCCGTTTCCGCCAGGACCTGCTCTACCGCCTCAACGTGGTGGAGATCACCCTGCCGCCGCTACGTGACCGCACGGAAGACATCATCCCGCTCGCCACCGGCCTACTGACCGGATTCGCCACCGCCGCTAATGTCCAGCCCCACGAATTATCGCCCGCAGCGCGCAATCTGCTGCTGGCCTACCCGTGGCCCGGCAACGTCCGCGAACTGCGCAACGAACTGCAACGCATCACTGTGTTGTGGCCGTCGCGCACGATCGAACCCGAAGCGTTCTCCCCCCGCGTCCGCGGCCAAAGCGACACCGCCCCCGTGCTCGGCGGCGACTTCAGCATCGAAGCGATCGAAGCCGAACACATCCGCAAAGTCCTCGCCCGTACCGACACGTTCGAGAACGCCGCGAAAGTCCTCGGCATCGAGCCGTCGACGTTGTGGCGCAAACGGCAGCGGTTGGGGTTGTAACGGAGCAGGTTTCTGCGCAGACGCGGTCAGCTTACTGGTTTCACGAGTCCCGTCTTTCTGGTGCTGACCTCCAGTTGCCGCCTTGTGCTTGGGAGAGATTGCCAGTGGACTGGTGTATCAATATTGATACAACCACATCATGCGGCCAATGATCGTGGCGTTCTACTGTTCACCGACGGGCAACGAGCCTGCGCGTGAGTGGTTGTGAGGCCTCTCAGCCGATCAGCGACAAGCGATCGGAGAAGATCTCAAAGTAGTGCAATGGCGCTGGCCACTGGGCATGCCCTTGGTGCGTAAAATGGGGAAGGATTTGTGGGAGCTGCGCTCCACCATTCCTGATGGCATCGCCCGCGTGTTCTTCACCGTATGGCAGGAACAACTCGTCGTGCTGCATGGCTTCGTGAAAAAGAGCGGAAAGACACCGGACAACGAACGCGAAACCGCCGAACGTCGACTCACCCACTTCCTGAGGAACCGGCCATGACCAAAAAGAAGCACCCCAACATCGGTTCCACGCTCGATGACCTCCTGCGTGAGGATGGAACCCTAGAAGAGGTCAACGCCGCCGCGCTCAAACGCGTCATCGCCCTGCAAATCGAAGACGAGATGCGTCGCCGAAAGATCACCAAATCGGCGTTGGCGCGACGGATGCACACCAGCCGCATGGCCGTCGATCGCTTGCTCGACACCACCAATGGCTCGGTGACCCTCAGCACCCTGGGGCGCGCCGCTTCGGCGCTCGGTCGCAGACTGAGCGTTGAACTCGTCTGACCGCGCGTGGTTGGAATGTCGAGTCCGCAATTAACTTTTTAGTGATCAGGAGAGCCAACCAGGAGATGGTGGATCTGTCAGGTTGGCGGAGACTGGCGGATTCTAAACGGGTGCGGGATGGATCCAGAGAGCCTCGCTCTCGGCTTCGATTCGTTCTACACCACTAAGGACTTCGGCGGCACCTGCTTGGGCCTTTCGACCTGCGGCTCATGGGTGAAATGGACTTTCACCCGCAGCTGGTGGCGACTTCCAATCTTTCGCAGGCGCGTGATCCTCTCGCTCAGGCCGACCCATGACCGACTACCTGCAGCCAGTCCACAAACGTTGGCGCTGGATCAGCATTGCCGGTTGCTTCGCGGCTTTCCTGGGCTGCGTTTTCATCGATGGCGTGATCGGTTGGGTCATCTTTCGCCGCCATACAATAACCTATAACACCGCACTGTTGTCGTTGAGTTTGTTCGCGACCTTTGTTGCGCTCCTTGGTTTTGCTGCGCTTTTCTCCGCTTGGCGAATCTTTCACGGGAAATCCTCCGGCAATGGACTGACCTGGCTCCCGACCAGGTTCATTCAGGCGTTCGGACTGTTTATGTTTCTCACCCACGGAGCCGTCTTCTTTTTGCACGGCTCGGTTTTTTCCTCATCCAAGGATTCGTCGTATTCCTGGCCATGATTCTCATAAGCCGACTGGTTCAGCGAAAGAAGCGAAGAGAAGATGAACGCGCCGCTCAGAGATGGACGGAGAATCCCAATCAAAGCCGTTGACGTTCGCGGAGGGCCTTAAGTCCCGCGATGTCTTGCCCGCCTTATTGGGATTCGAACCGCGAAGCGGGTACGCCGCCCCGGCGTAGTCGGCCACCTGCGTGGCCGACGGCCCGCGTAGCCCGCCGTAGCTCTGCGAAGGCGGGCGGTTCGACCCCGTCTCCGCCACTTCTGCCCCCGGCCTCGCGGCGAACGACGTCCGGTTAAAGAAAAACCCCCGGCGCGAGGCCGGGGGCAGAAGTGGCGGAGACTGGCGGATTCGAACCGCCGGAGCGATTTTACTCGCTCGGGACATTAGCAATGGCTGTGAGTTTTAGATCTGGCAACGGGTTAGGACTAAGCTGCCACCATCAACTTTGCGCAGCGCACAGATCGTTCGCGTCTGATCAGATGTGTCTTGAACGCCTCAGCAGCGGAGATGCCGAAGTGTTTGCTCCATTCCCAGAGCACCTCATGCGCAACTCTCTGATCTGCGGGGAAGTATTGAATCGTGAGTGAATTACCATCCGTGGTGCGAACCAGGCGGTAAATGGGGACGGGGTCCCCCGTGCGACTCACTACAAAATGATCCATCATCTGAACGACGATATGGTACTGGCCGAGAATGGCCTCGGCCTCCCCGAAGGTGGGACCGAGGCCGTGAGTGAAGAGAATCAAGGTCAGCCCGTTGCGGCAGAACGGGCCACCTTGAAGTCGGCCTGGATGCGAGCTTCACTCTTCAGCACGGCCACCGTCACGTGAGTGGACGGAACGTTGACCGCGTCGGCGCTCTCCCAGGAGTTCCAGTATTCTTCTGGTGCAGCCTTCATGGAGCCGAGCTGCGCAATGCCCTCGACTTGGTCCATGAGGGACTGAGCGACGAGCACGTGCGTGAGAGCGTCAGCAAGCGCCTCGAAGCTGGCGCCCTGAATACCACAGGTTGATCTTAGTGGGTAGAGCTGATGGCGGCAGCAACGCCTGGACAGGCCGGTATGAACACGTCGGCGGTGACCGTCCGTCACTGCACCACCTAGATTGTCCCACCCGGCGCCACCTTGTTGCCGGTGATGGCCGTGAACCACGCCGGGATGTCAGTGCGCGGGGACATGCGAGGATCGCCGTAGACGCTCGACCTATTGCCGATGGCGCCGTTGACGACCCGAACAATGCAAAACCAATATTTTCTTGCGGTCGCGCCCGCGGATAGCGGCGCCAGGCATGAGCCGATAGTGCGGTATCCGGCTGCTGCTGTGGTGATGTCCTCAGACCACAAAACGGTCACGTCGGCCATGGATGCCGGGGCGTCCGTGTCACTGTACGCCACGGACACCGTAACGGTTCCGGCGGGTGCATACGGGCCAGCCCCCGGCCCTGTAGACTCAAAGCGGCCGCCGCGGAAGCCGAGGTGTCGAAGCGGAGGCCGCGGAGGTCCGCCGCCCGTTGCCGCGTTCGGTACCTCTCGCATCAATCCAAGATTGTAAGTCGAGCCACCGGCGCCGTACCAATACGTCGGCTCAGCGATCGGCAGCGACACGCGCGAAAGGTTGCATGGCACCCACCCGTAGCCGGTATACGTGGCCGTTCCTGCGCCGTTTATTTGTAGCGGCTCGCGCCACTTGATTTCCCGCGTGCTGTATTGGAGGTAGTACGGGTCCCAGGTCACAGGACCGTAAGCCGGGAAGTCGCCAAGGTGGTCCGCTCCTATGCCGCCAATTATACCCGCCCGGCCCCTGGGTGTAAATCCTACAGGAAGAACCTTAGGGACGGCAGTCCACCAGTTGACCTCACCACCGGCGCCGATGTCCCCCTCCTCGCCAACAATACAGCACCTCGTGCGGAGCGCCAACAAGTTGCTCTGGTCGAATGGTGTGTCGATCTCATCGGTGGCCCACGGCCAGTCCGTCACCATCGCGACGATTGGCTTCCAACGAAATATCGGCGGCGATGGCATGTCCGGTCCCATATTGAGAGCGGCAGCAGCAGAGCCATCCGTGAAGCCGCTTGCCTGGGCCGGTTCGTTAATCCCAATAATATTGAGACCGTATTCCGTGCTGTAGCCCTGTCCGTTGCGTACGATAAAGGGATTTGCGCCGACAATTTTGCTCCTGTTGTACGGGATCATATCAGCAAATCACGTAGGCGCGCACCGTCGCCCCGCCGCCACCTGACACGGGAATATCCACGAAGCTGCCGGTGTACGGATTTTCTCCGGCCAGAACGGCATTGCGATTCACGCCCCGCGGATCATTCACAACCAAGACCATACCTTGCGCGACCCCGTTGCGGTAGAGCGTCCCGCGCCCAATGCCGTCGATGAAGCTGCTGGTTACGTCTGGATCGTAGGCGGATGGCACCGTTGCGATGGTCGTATCCTTATATTTTACGCCGTCCTCGCCGCTGTCGAGCGTGTTGCCGCCGACGATGTTGACGAACAAATAAGGGACGCCTGACGGCGGCACCCACAGCGGCCGGCGGGCGCGATCTTCGTCCTGTTCGTGGAGCAAGTCATCCATCAGCGCACCTCAGCGAAGTCGAGCTCACTCCAGTCGGTCGACCAGGTCGTGATGCCGTTGATATTGTCATACGAGATCGAGGTGATCGGCGTGTTGATGTCCCAGATCTTCCCACCGGCGGTGAGCGTGGTGACGAACTGGCCGAGCCTGGGATATTGGACTGTTTCAGCGTCACCGTCGACAATGCTGATGAAGCTGGGCAGAAATCCGCAGGCCTTGAGGGACCAGCGGGCGACGCGGCGGGTGATCTGGTCGGCGGGCTTGCCGGTGAACGGACCGTACCACGCGACGGCCAGTACGTGCACGATGGCGAGCGTCTCGCGATCGTCGCGCAGGATGCCCTTGTTGGCAGCGCAGGCACCCGTGAAGACCGGGAAGGTGCCGTCGGTGTTACGCGCTGCGCCGTTGAAATCATAGATCCCAGGAGAGGCGACCCAGAGGTGCACGCCGCGATGGTTGATCCGCAACTTGCGGGTCGCGTTCGGATCGCCGCTGGCCATGCGCACGCGGTGTGGCAGCTCCAACGCGGCGACCAGCACGAGTCGGTCCCACTTCCAGGACGAGGCGAGCGATGACTGCGCCGGGTCACCAATGACCCGCGTGCCATCATCGCTGGGATGGGCGACAAAGAACTGGTCACCATGGATCGCCATGGTCAATCCGTAGTCGTAGCGGCCGTCGTAGAACTTGTCGTTCGCACTGCGGACCAGGATCATGGGCTGACGGCGCGAGGGCTGTGCTGTTTCAGGAGCACCGAAACGCCGCGCCGGCGCCGAGCCAGAATAGTCGTAGCCCTCATAAAGCGGAATGGTGGTGAGGAACCGCACGTTGAGTGGTGACGTGTCGGCAGCACCGGATGGCGTGATGATCTGGCCGCTGTCCGAGCAGCGGTAATCCAGGCGAGATCCGCCGGCGCCGTTGCCGTGGTCGCCGCGGCCGTCCCACTTGGTGTTCAGACCAAAGAGGTGGTAGACATTCTGCCACACCTGGTCACGGCGCTTGTCCACCGCGAGCGCCAGCAGGTTGGTTTGCTCGGTATCGCTCCAACGGCGGTCGGCATTGCCGCCGGCGACGACACTGAACGTCCCCAGGGCCTGGATCTTCTCACCGACGGATTCCAGGTATTCGACTTGGTTCTCATGGCGATCGCCAAGCAGGAAGTGATCAGCGATGTTGCGGTGATCGCCTTCCAGATCGACGCGGATGTTGGTTCTGGCATGCAGGGCACCATTCATCGAGCCGCTGCTGCCGCCGGGAACCGTGTAGGTGATGTCGTCATAGACCTGGGGATTCACCTGGAGCCGGTGATTCATCGCTGGCGGCTCGTCGCTGGTGATCGGCGCGAGGTCGAAGTCCCAGAAGGCAACGCCGCGGCCGCGTTGCCGGCAGCACAGGGTGTCGATGACATCGGCCGCGCTGGTGGCGTCCGTGACGCGCACGATCGAGCTGGTGCCGTTCAGCAGGCTGGTGGTGCCGGCCACCGCGTAGACCGGATCGCCCTTGCCACGGTAGACGTTGAGGACTTGCTCGACGATATCGAGATCGCGGAAGAGCCCGGCGACGGTCTTGCTTGGCCTGGTGAAGCGATGGCACTTCGACAAGACCGCATCGCCGTTGGGATCCCAGCCCGAACCGAGTGGATCACGATTGCCCAGAATGGTGCCGTCGCCGCTCGGGCCGGGTGTGTTGTAGCCGGGATGGCCTTCGCAGTCGTTGTAGGTCTGGCCGTTGCAGATTGCTCCATGCCGACGCAGCGGCCAGGTGCCGAGGTGGTGGGAGGCGTCGTAGGCGTAATAGAACCGCTCACCGAGCAGCTTGTTCGCGCCCGGTGCCAACTTGTCCCGTTGGGCTTCGATCCAGCCGTGCCAGCAATCGTACCACGTGAGGTTTAGGTTCTGCTCGTTGGCGTCCCACAGCGTCGCGATCTGTTCCTCGGTGACCTCGGCAACCAGGCAGCGGACTTCGTAGCCCAGCAGATCTTCCGGCTCCTGGTTGGTCGGGATGTCATCGATGACGCCGAAGCGGACGCGGAAGATCAGCTGGCCGACCTTGCCGATGGTTTCCCGGCTGAGGCTGATCACGTGAAAGGCATCGATGCGCGACTGCAGGCCGCGGCCGAACCCTGGGAGCAGACGCCAGGGATCGACCGTGCCCTTGCTGACCTTACGGACGAACAGCCGGAAGAGTGGCCACTGCTGCGAATCGAGGGGAAGTTCAACGCTCACGAGGCTGGCTCCGTGAGCTGGATGGTCCACATCGCCATCAGCACGGCGAGGCTGGGCGTTGAGGCGCCGAAGCCATAGAGCCCGCCGGCGCCACAGATCTGCTGCCGTGGGTTCTGTGGGTGTGGCACCGGACGACCGATCACCTTCACCTGACGGAAGGTCTTGGTCACGCCGCCGGCGATGTAGAGCAGCGTGCCGCGTTTGTTCGCAGCCCGGATGTAGGCGTCCTTCTTGCTCAGGGCGTTGGCGAAGCTGGTCTCGTCTTCAATGGTCGCCATCGGGAACGGTTCGTAATGCCGGCCGGTCGAGCGCCAGCGATCGAAGTCGACTCCGCGGTCGCGGAGTACTTCTTCCTCCGACACGAATTGATTGGGGATGCCACCGTCAGGCGTCAAGGCCGAGACGAAATAGAACGTCGGCAGGCCGGTGATCGCCAGACGTGCCATGAATTGCGCGCTGCTCATCGGGATTCCTCACCCTGGCGGCGCAGTCGTGGGGCGACGACGGGCGCCTTGGTCTGGTCAGCAATCTCCTTGAGGTAGCGTTCGTTCAGGCTTTCCTCGCTGGCGACGTTCTTCATCCAGGCATTGGTATTCGTTACGGGCGAAAGGGCGCTCACCGGACTCGGCACGAGCCACCCGAAGTTGCGAACGAGGTGGCCGACCGTGGACTCGCCGCTGCCTTGCTTTTCGGCGAACGCGGAACCGAGATCTGAAGCCCGCGCGCGGGAACCAGCACCGGCATAGGCCGCATCCTGGCCCTGCTCCCTGATGATCTTCGCTTTGATACGCGTGGCGAGATCCGGATCAGCCATCGCCTGCTGCATCGCCGCATCGAGGCCGCCGGTTTTGAATGCTGGTGCCGCGTTGGCTGGGTTCAGCAAGTAGGCCAGGTCATCAGCGCCGCCGGCGCCGGCGACGCGGCCGTTGAGGCTGTCGCTGAAGTTGCCGGTACCGCCGCGCGCGGCGAAGTCGGCCGAGGCGCGGTCCAGCAGGCCGCTGGTGCCCTTGCCACCGCGCTGGGCGGTTGCGAACAGCTGGGCGATCTGCGTCGCCTGGCCGGGATTCTTGGCGATGAGCGACGCCGCCTTGTCGGCACCATCGCCGGCGTAGGTCTGCAGGTAGTTGGCCAGGTCGCCGCTGTTGGCGACGCCACTGCGCTGCAAGCTGCCCTGGAGTCCGGCGAACGAACCGACATCGCGGCCGAGCAGGCCGACGGTGTTCGCGGCGCCGGCGGCGGAACGGATGTCGTCCATCGAGGCCGTGGGATTGGCGGCGTTGTAGCCCTTGAAGAACGCGTTCTTCTGCCCGCCATTCAATCCCGGAGCACCCGCGTCGATCGCTGAGCGGATGGCGTCCACCTGGTGGCCGCGGCCGCCGGCGATGATGCTGCCCGACAGGTCGGCGATTTCATTCATCGCGTCCTTGGCACTCTGCAGCTTCTTCGACCACTGCTCGGTCGCTTTGTCGAGGACATAGATCCCAGCCGCGGCGGCGGTCAGTGGTCCCGACCAGCCGACCACGTGCCGGGCGAATTCGCCGGCCTGGTCGGTCAGCTCCTTCATGTTCACGCCGAGCTTCTTCTTCTGGTCGATCAATTGCTTGTTCGCCTCGGCCGCCTTTGCGATGCCGGCGATGTAGCGCGCGGTGTCCGCGTCGAGTTTGAGGGTTACGCCGCCGTCTTCGCCCATTTTATGCTACCTTCTGCCGGGTGCGTCCGGTGTTGACGCGTTGACGTGCTGCACCCTGCGGCTTGGCCCGTGGTGCCGGCGGTGTCGCTCGTGGGATGGACGCGCGCGCGATGTCGTTGGTCAGCAGGTGCACGAGCTGCTGCTCAGCGACCTGGGCGATGCGCTTGATCTCGTAGTCGGGAACCCAGCGCAGGACCTGCTTGAGCTTCGGCCGGATAGCGTGACCGATGGGCATGCGGATGATGACGTAGGCGCGGGTCTTGGTGGCGCGCGCTTCGGCCTTGGCCTTGGTCAGGACGTTGTGGCGCATGATGCCGATGTAGACCATCGGCGTCGGCTGCGGGCCATCGATGACGCCTCGCTTCGCGAGGTTCACCTTGGTCTGTTCCCATTGCTTGCTGGCACCGTAGCCGGGCGGCACGGCCTTTTTCGAGCGGTCGAACTTCTGCGGCAGGAACACCGCGATGTAGAACTCGCCGACCTGGCGCATGACCTCACGCAGGATGTTGTTCTGTTCACGCTGGGCGAACAACTTCACCGCAGCGCCGTGCGCTTCGAGCACGGCGCGGATCGGGCCTGGTCCGGTGTCGGCGATGACGGTGGTAGCCTGTGCCATGTCAGCCCTGGCGCGCCTGCAGCGGGAAGCCGACGGCGCTGAGCAGGAGCTGCTGCATCAGCGTATCGTCGAGCACACCGAGGACGCTGAGCACCGGCAGGTTGAAGCAGTAGACCGCTTCAAGGAAGATCGCCGCATTGTCGGCCGCGATGCCGATCGGCAGCTGGCTGAAGCGGGAGATCTCCTCGCCGTCCACGATGACTTTGGCTTCGATCTCGCCGCGGATGAAATGCGCGGCGGCGAGCAGGCGCGCCTGTTCCGGCGTCGGTTGGCGGGCCCAGTTGCCGGCGGCGTCCTTGCCCAGGCTGAGCGACAGCGCGCAGGAGCCGGTGGCGGTCAGCACGGCCGGCGCGTGCCAACAGCGGTTGAGGCGATCGGCGACGGGGATCAGCAGCGGGCGACCAGGATCGGTGCGCAGGTGGTGGCGTGGATCAAGGTCGCCACTGACCGCTAGGCGCCAGTCGTCGCCGACGTCATGCCACACCACGTCCTTCGGCAGGTCGCTGGGGCGAAAGATCATGGGGTCCCACTGGCCGACGAAGTCGCCCTGGTCGTGTTCGCAGCGTTCGAGGCTGGCACTGAGCGGGATCCACGCCGGACGACGGGCGTCCGGGCGCGGGCAGCGGAGATCGCGGTAGACGAGGGGCATGACTGGTCCTGGGATCAGGGCAGGGTGGCGGCGGTGTTGACGGCGATCGGGTGCGTGCCGTCGATCGACAGCAGGTCGGCAACGATGCCGACGCTGGCCGGATCGTTGAGCGCCCATTTGAACGATCCGGGATAACGATGACCGAGCGTGGCGGTCAGGCTGACGCCAGTGGTCTGACGTCTGCCGTTGTTGGGATCGATGCCGGCAAAGAACAGCGCCATGCTGGTGATCGCTTCACCTTCCAGGCCGAGGTCGGTCAGCATCAGCATCGGGTCCTGGTGTTCGACCATGAACTTGGGTTCAGCGCCGAACAGGGTCGCCGTCTTCGGGAACTTGTCGCCGTCATTCACCGGCGAGACGATGATGCAGTTGTTGGCGAAGCCGAGGTTGGCGGCGCCGTCCTTGCGCGTGCCGTTGCGGCCGATCGGACCGAGCGTGTTGAGCTGCGGTTCAGCCGACAGTACCGGCAGGGTGTTGCCCGATGCGGAGTACACCAAGGGATTGGCGACACCGTCGCTGCTGAGGAACATGGTGGTCACGTCTGCCATCAGCAGTCCGTTCTGCCGCACGCTGGCGCCGCTGATCCAGTTGAAGGCCTTCGCACTGGTGTTGAGCGACAGCTTCGCGTGGTTGGCACCGCTCTGGCGCAGGCCGTTGGCGAAGGTGGCGAAGTAGATCTCCGCCGCGGTCGCCAGCTTGGCCTTCAAGCTGATGTAGTTGAAGGCCGCGACGAACGGCGTCTTGAAGCGCATCGCCGGCCGCCCGCCGGGCAGGACGCCGACGCTGGGAAATTCGTTGCCGCTGTGGCGGAACGGATTGCTGACGATGTCAGGCGTGAACTCCAGATCTTGGATGGCCAGCTTGGTGGTATCGAGGAGCAGTGGCGACATACCGGCGATGGCGAGGGGCATGACAATTCCTTAGACGTTGTAGCCGCACGGAATGCGGATGCGGAGGTGGTGAAATGCGGCGGGCTTCGCGGCTTTGTCGGCGGCCCATTCGCCTGGGGTCGGATCGGAGGCTTCTTCGAAGGTCGCCGGTCCGTTGTAGGGGATGATGCGCGGTTGGCGGGAGAACAGCTGGTTGAGCAGCGTCTGGGCCCACGATTCGAGGTAGGCGGCCGTGCGCGGCGTGCCGCCGTTGGTGGTCGCTGGCAGGTAGATATCGAGCTGCAGCGTGATGCCCGTGGGCACGCCGCCGGCGCCTTCGGCGTAGTTGCTGAAGCCGAAGCCGGTCTGGCTGATCAAGGCGACCGGCAGCGGGTCGGCAGTGCCCTGCGTGCCGCTGAGGTTGACGCGCGGGTAGTGGACGTGCGCCGATTCCTGACCGGCGTTGTTGACCTCGCTGATCCAGATCGCGCAGGCAACCAGCTCGGTGCGCAGTTGATCGACGAACGGCGGTGCGCTGGCATCCCACATCAGACACCGCCACTGCGGCCGTTGTCGGTCAGTAGTGGTTCGTCGCGGATGCACATGTAGGTGATCAGGCCGGGGCGCACCTGGTGCGGGTCTTCGATCGCGCTGATGGAGAAGGGATCCTCGCCGCTGATGCCCACCAGGCTGCCTTCGGGCAGCGCCACGGCGGCATCCGACACGGTCAGGTGCGCGCGTCGGCGAATGATCCACGAGCCGCTGTTGTCGCTCATCGTCTGGCTGACGAGCTTCTTCTGGAACTGGCCGACCAGCGCCGTCCAGGACGCCGACCAGGCGCGCGGTTCAACGCCGGGCCCGCTGGTGATCAACTTGTACTGCAGCCCCGTCGACGCCATCAGCGTCGGGATCTGCGTGCGCAGCACGTTGGCGATCAGGTCCTGGACCGAGGGCATGTCAGGCCTTCCCCGCCAACGCTTGCGAGATCACCGCGCGCGTGCCGCTGACGATCTGGCGTTTCGCCGAGCGGTCCTTCACGGCCCGCACATCGTCTTCGGTTTCGGCCTGTTCCATTTCTTCGCCGTGCGCCACCGCGTCGACGACAGCGCGTTTCAGGGTCTGAACCTGAGCACCAGCAGTGCGTGCGGTCTTCCACAGACCAGCAAGGCCGGCGAGGAGCCCGGCGCCGCCGCCACCCAGCAGGAGCTGTGACACAAGACTGCCAGCGGCTGCTTGGCCCCACTGCAGGGCGATCTCGCCGATGCCGGCCCAACGCAGGTAGGACTCGACTTCGACGTGGGCGCGGCCGCTCTGCACGGCGGCCTGGCGGGCGAACTCCTGCGGATGTTCGGCGGCCATGGTGCTGGTGGTGCGGGTCTCTGGTGGAGCTTCGTTGCCGGCGGTCAGCGCCAATGCTGGACGCAGCGACTGGCGCGAGCTGGTGATCAGCACGTTGACGTCATCGAGCGCCGCGGTGATGGCGGCGTGGATCTCTGGCGGCAGACCGTCGACCAGTGGCGAGACGCGATGGGCGAGGATCTTCTGCGCCCCCTCTGCCGCTTGGTCGCTCTGCTGCAGCGACAGATTGGTCTCGCGCTGCTGGCAGCCGCACGGTAACAGGATCATCAGCAGGAACAGGAACCAAGTAGGCCTCATGGCGTGGCCTTTGGCGACGACGGCAGGCTGGTGGTGATGCCGTATTTCTGGCGGAACTCGATCTCCGAGACAGAGCGCTCGATGCGGTTGAGCACTTCGGCCTGTCGTTCCTGTTCCTTCTGCATGCGTTCCTGGTTCTGGTAGACGGTGTGCAACCAGACGGCGAAGCCGATCACTACCACAATGCCGGTGCCGACGGTGCCGACGATCGCGCACCAGGTGCCGACGGTGAACCGTAGTCCGAGGGTGCTGCCTTCGCGGATGGTGGGCATGGGGTGCGTGGGCGTGGTCACGGGTCAGTCCTTTGGCGGATCTTCGGTGGGCGGCTTCGGCGTGGTCGCTTCGGTCAGCACGTTGATCGCCTGCTGCGCCACGTTGCCGATCGCGCCACGCACGGACGGCGGCTGGGCGTTGATGTAGAATTGCGCCAGCTCGGCGAGGTGGTCGATGGCTTGTGCGGGGGTCATGTGGGGTCCGGCAGGGTGTCGAGTCGGTTCAAGATGGCGGTGAAGGCAGTGCGCACTGGCGCGGGGATCTGCGCATCGCTCAGGCTGACGAGTTGCGAGAGGCCGGGCTCTTGATGGATCAGCGATCCATCTGCTGCGCGCAGACGGATCACGCTGTAGGCCTGGAATGAAAACTGCGGCGTGCCGTCGTTGGCGTAGGTGACGAACGCTTGGAAGCGTTCGACTTCGCGCTGTGGCTGGCCGTTGCTGATAGTGATGGGTGATCCGGTGGCTTTGGGCATGGTTGGTTCACCAGTAGGGGATGTAGCGGTCAGTGCCGTTGATATCGACGCGCATCCAGCCCTGCGGATTTCCAGCGGTCGATCCGGTTGGGCCGACGCTGCCGAGGGTGGTTGCAACCGCTGCGTTGGCCACGCCATTGACGATGCGCAGTGTCTTGCCGGTAGCGCCGTCAAGCGTTAGCCGCTTGGCCACGCCTATTCCGCCACTCACTACCAGAGATCCGGTTGCGATGCTGGTGGAGTCGGTGGTGTCGGTAACCGTGGTAAGGCCAGTAAATCGCCCTGGCCCGGTCCAGGTAAACTGTCCAGTGCTCTGAGTTACACGCAGCCGCTCAATGGTGCTGGTGTAATCGTACATGATATAATCTTTATCACCGGCCCCCCCTGGAATGCCGACATACCACTGATTCGTGCCGCCATCATTTAGCAGTCGGAAGGTGCCGCCTGTGCCGGATCCGGTCTTCCCAAAGTAAACCGGATTCTGAAAGGTAGCATCGCCGCCCACGAACATTGCCCCAGCATTCCCAAACCCACCCGCATTGACCAAGCTGCCGGTGGTGGTGGAGGTGGAGGCGGTGGCGTTGGTAATCTTCGTTGGTCTGGCAAGCGTTACCGATCCGCCTGCAACGCGCGCCACCAAGATTGGGGTGTCAATGTATCCACCGGCATCGGTAAAGGCGTTCAGCTCAAAGGCTGAGCCGGCGTCGCTTCCCAATTCGGCCGTCGAATTGCACGAAAATGCCCAGCGATAATTTGTCCCTGTTTGGAAAGCGAGGGTCCGCGAGTTGCCCGCGGCGCCGCGCATGAACAACGTGGAACCTGCGCCGCCAGAGGTGCCGAGGACTTCGGTGCCATTGGTGACGTTGAGCGTTCCGTCAACCTGGAGCGTGCTGGAGAATATCCCGGCCGCGCTGAAAGTCTTCGCCCCGCTGATCGTCTGCGCCGTCGCGAGCGTCACATAGGTCTGGCTGCCGTCGACGGGTTGCCAGGCGCCGTTCTGGAAAACGTACAGCGATCCCTCAGCGGGCTTGACCTGCTGAGGAATAAACAGCGCGTGACCGAACCCGTGCGCCATGGCTTAGAACTCGCCAGCGTTGCCGGTGACGTGGACGGGCAGGGTGACGGTGGTGCCGAACCAGATGGAGTCGCCGGGTTCGAGGTTCTTGTTGAGAGTGACGGCGCCAGTGGTGGCGCCGGCAACCGTGGTCGAACCAGCACCGGCGGCGACCGCGATTTCACGAAGCAGTTCGTAAACGCCGGCAGCGCTGCGATAGAACACCAGGAGCACGAAGCCGACCGTGGTGGTGGAGGTCGCGGACGGCACGGTGGCGGTGAAGTCGGCGACCTGCGCGCCCTGGCCGCCGTTGGCCGCCGTCTGCGCGGTATAGCCGGCGACGAGGTTCGCGGGCGTGGCGCCGGTCTTATCGGTGCAGGCGGTGGAGAGGACAGCCTTGACCGCTTTGACCGAGGCTGGCGAGATGGGGATCGTGTTGCTGGCCATATGGTGTTCCTAGTAACCGAAGGGATTGATGGGACGGCGGTAGCCGATGGCGGCCTGGGCTTGGCCGAGATTCGTGGCGACCAGGAGTTGCAGGCCGGGCGTGCGTGATTGCGCGGCGATCTCCTGCAGAACGGCGTGGGCGTCCTCTCGGCTCAGGCTGGCCAGGCGAGCCAGTAGTGGGGCGCCGGTAAGCGGAGCTGGTTGGTATTCGATGCTGCCGCTCATGCGTCGGTCTCTTGCTGCGTGCAGGTCAGCACGCCCTTGATGCCAGTGATGCGCAGGTAGCCCATGCAGTTGCCGGCGACGACCGCGCTGGGCACGGCTTCGCTTACGGTGATCACGGTATTGGTGCCGTTGTAGACCACGGTGGTCGGCGTGTAGGTGCTGGCGTTGGCGCCGGTGTCGACGGTGAAGGTCTTCGTGGCGGTGTAGTAGAGCCGCTGATCACCGGCGACGGTGAACTGCTTGGTGCCGGTGTTGACTGCGGTGATCGCCTTGGGCAGCAACAGCGTCACCTGGACGTCGTACTCGAACGGTTGGGTGTTGCCGTTGGCGTAGGTGATGGTCGCGCCGACCAGGCCGGCGGGGATCATCAGCTTCACCTGGCGGTTCACCTTGTCGGTGATGGTCGCCGGGATCTCAAAGTCCTTGGCAGTCGGCGGCGCATTGGTCGGTTTGCGGCCGTAGGCCTGGACGCCCCAGGCGTAGCCGCTGACGTCGGACAGATCGGTGATGCCGAAGTCCGCCAGCGCCGCACTGGGGAAGGTCATCGTACGGACCCAGCTGTCCAACTCGACGATGTCCCAATCGTATTGCGCCGCCCGATCGGAGCTGACCAACGTGCCGACCGCGCCCGACAACGTGGCAGCGAGGCTGCTGTCGTCAGCGGTACCGACGATCAGCGTGTAGCTGTCGGGGATCTTGCGGTGGGTCGGATGCCAGACCTCAAGGCGGATGACGCCGGCAACCAGGTTGTGCGTCAGCTCGTGGTCGCCGAGAACGCCGTTCGGTGATGGCACCAACGTGGGCGACGGCTGCGGCGACAGCAGCGCGCCGTCCTTGTACCACACGAACGTCCAGCTCGCGGACTGCGCCGCCGCGAGGTTGGCATACAACAGGCCAATCTCGGCGATCGTCGAGAGGCGCACCTTCAGCGTCGCAGGATCGTTGGACTTCCAGGTCACGCGGGCACCATGTGGTGAAGGAGGGCGACAAGAAAAAGACGCCGGGTGGGCACTACGGCCCACCGCCTGTCGTAGAAGGAACTAACCCAAACCCCGAGGAGCTTGCAGGCGCGGACGGCGTCGAAGGGTCAGGGCGCGAGCGGCGCCGGCACCACTGGGGCGACTGGCGTGGTCGCCAGCACGACGCTGAAGCGGTTGGCGTGCGCCATGGTGCGAATGTAATCGCCGAGCTTGAGTTTCTCGGCCGTGCTGCCGGGCGCCTCGAAGGCGAGGGCGGCAACGCCCTTCTTGAGATCGACGCCGAAGCAACCGCACTCGTACTTGGTGACGAGCTGCACGTCGCCTTCTTTGCCGATCTTGACGTCGAGATGATTGGCGAAAGCGCCCATGCGGACGTTGTTCACCAGCGCATCGATCTGCTCGTCGGTGAGATCCTCGGGCAGCGGGATGGTCAGCACGTCGCCGGCGCCGAGGTGGAGGACGGCATCGGTTGCCGTGATGAGGATATCCATGGGTTTGCCTTCAGGCAGGAGGAGAAAAGGGGTGCCCCGAAACGCTCGGGGCCAGCGCTGACGCTCCGTCAGATTGCAACCAGATCAGATGCCGGTTACGAGGTAGCCGGCTTCCTTGTTCAGGATCAGCATGTCGATGTATTCACGGGCGCGCATGCGCTCGATGTTCGCCATGACGTCGAACACCTGTTCGACCACCAGGCCAGTCAGCGGATCGAAGCTGCTGGTGGCGATGCCGGGCTGCTGGTACTCGGTGCCCTGCTGCCACAGGAAGGTGCGGCCGAGACCTGGCGAGACGAAGTCGTTCGGCTCCGCACGGTAGAACACCAGCGCCTTGGTGGCATCCCACACATCGCTCAGGCTCTTGGTCTGACCTTCGTCCGCGGTGTCCTTCACCGCGCCGGCGATGATCACGTCGCCATCATCACCCAGGCCGAGTGCCATGGCGATCGCCTTGGTCTGCTGGAAAAAGTTGATGCCAGCGATCGAGGTGTAGCCCATGATGCCGCGCAGGACGTTCTGCAGCTGCGTCGACTGGAGCAGCTTGACCAGCAGGCCGCCGGAGATCAGCAGGCGGTTGGCGCGCTTGCCGCAGGCCTTGCGCACGACTTCAGCAGCGCTGCTGATGTCGCTGACCGGCTTGTCCGCACCGCTGCCCCAGACCGCCACGCCGGCAGCGTTGTAACCAGCGCCGAAGGTGGTGGTGGTCATGAGGTTGGTGGCGAGTGCCACATCGCGCGCGAGCAGCTCGGTCTGCACGGCCTTCATCGCCGCGATGGTGCGCGCGCTGTCGGGACCGCGCATGCCACCGAGGATCTCCAGATCCTTGGCGTCGAGCGGTTCGTCGAAGCCCGACTCCTGACAGTTGAAGGTGCCGGCGGTATCGACCACCAGCTGCGACATGGGGAACTGGCCGTACTTCGGTTTGTACAGGCGCTCGACGCGGGCGCGGCGCAGGACCTTGGGGATGGGGCCGGTTGAGATACCGACCGGGATGACGGGGAAGACGCGGTGTGCGGCGAAGGCATCCAGGTCCGGCATCTCTTCGATGACGGCCTGAGCGATGTCCATACGCGGAACGATACCGCCTTGGGTGAGGGCCATGAGAAAAACTCCCTGCCCGCTGTTGTGCGGGAAAACGGAAGGTGGATGGAGGAGAAAAAGAGCGACGGCTGGGATCAGCCGTCGAAGCAGGCCTCGATGATGGAGCCGGCGCCACTGGCGGCGGTCAACGCCCGGCCGACGCGGGTGTTCGAAGCAGAGGTGGTGCCGACGCGACCGTTGGTGTCGTAGTAGATGATGGCACCAGCCGAGATGGCGACGGCCGCTTCGACCTTGTCGGAGAAGTTGCAGCCGGGTTTGCGCAACGACACCGGCTTGCCGACGGTGGCCTGGGGTTCCTGGGTGATGCCGACGTGATCGCGCGTGGTCGAGACGGCACAGTAGCTGCCGTCGAACTTCACCAGGCGGTTGGCGACCACCGCCACGGTGGCGAGGATCGAGCCGCGCGAGGAATCGTATTGGATTGACATGAGGAGAACTCCCTGCCCGCGTTCATGCGGGAAATTGGAGGTGAGATGGGGAGACCAGGCCGGGGTGGCTGGTCAGCGAGGAGTGATCAGGCCACCGTGCCGAAGCGCGAGGTGTCGACGCGCAGGTCGGGATATTTCTCGAACACCGCTTCGTTGAGCGCCAAGCCTTTGAGCTTGGGATTCTCGTTGCTCACTTCCGCGCGCGCGGCGGCGAAGGACTTGGTGCCCTTGGCGCCAACCGTCGGCGGGGTGAACGTCGGCGCGGCGTGAGCGGCAGCAGCGGCAGCGACGACCGCGGCGCTGGGTGCGGCCGGAGCAGCAGCAGGGGCGGCGGGCTTGCCGGCCTGCAGTTCGGCGATCTTGCCGTTCGCGGCGGCGAGTTGTTCGCCCTGTTTCTTGAAGACCTCGCCGGAGATCTCGTCATCGGTCTTGCCGGCGGCGAGGAGCGTGGCGACCAGGCCTTCGTGGCCGGCGAAACGGGCGATGAGGCCTTTGATGCGATCGAGCTTGATGTCGGACATGGTGGAATCCTTGGGGGGAACGGCCGGCGCGATCTGCGCGGCACGGAGTGAGGAGGGATCGAGGAGCGCAGCGGCGATGCGGCCGGTGTTGCCGTCAGCGCCCCAGAGAACGACGGAGGCTTCGAACACGACCGGCTTGCGCATGACGTAGAGCGGCAGCTCGCCGGCGCCGGCGTACACGCGACCGTTGAGCTTGATTTCTTTGCCATCGGCAACGAGCTGGTAGCCGTCGAGACCGTCGGCGGGATAACAACCGACGCTGGCCTGCCAGGGATGGTCCTGATCCATCAGCGACTTCACGCGGATGGAGTCCATGAAGATCTGCGTCTGGCTGGGATCCTGCGGCAGGTAGATGGTCTGATCGCCGAAGAGACCGACATCATCCGCTTCGAGGTTGGTCCAGTTGCCGATCAGTGCCCACGAGCTGTGCGCATAGAGCGACGGGATCTTCGCGGTCTCGAACGACGTGCGGGCGAGATCGAGCACGCAGCGGATTGGCTGAGGATAACCATCGCGGCCGGTGTTCAGGCCCCACACGTAGGTGGTCATTTCCGAACCGGCGTTCAGGCACCAGCGGCCGCCATTGGCTTTCGACTTCTCGCCCTTGTCGCTGACTTTCGCCACGGCTTCGGCCGTGAGCAGCGCGCTGAGCAGACGCGGCCGGCGAAGCTGCGTCAGCGCTTCGTGCACGGTATCCTGATCAGTGTCGGCAGCGGCTGGCATGGTGATTGGTGTCCTACGGAACGGGGTTCAACAGCGCAAAGGGAGGAACGCCCTCAGGGCGTTTTTGCCGGCGGAGGGTTTGGTGCAGCAGGGTTTGGATCGGCTTGGCCGAGGTCGGTCGACTTCGCTGCGGCACCGAGGTAGGCGCCAGGTGCCGAGGTTGCGCCGCCCATGGTGACGACCTGCTGCCACGTCAGTTCGAGGTCGGCGAGATTAGGATCCTGTTCCTTGACCTTCTTGATGAACAAGTGGGCATTCACCACGCGCAGCACATTTTCATCATCGCGCACGCGCTGTTCGAGACCCTGCTCGCGCAGGATCTTTTCCCAGGCTGGGCCCACCAGGCGGTGCAGCGAGGTGCGACCGATGCGCAGGTTGCCTTCGTCAGTGGTGACCTGGTCGGGACCGTCAGCTTCCGGCGCCTTCGGCCAGGCGTGCTCGTGGCTGTCCCAGTCTTCGACTTCGTTCAGCAGGCCACGCGTGATGCCGTCGGCGATGATCCACTTGTAGATGTCCGAGAAGAGCGGACCGAACAAGCCGCGCCAGACTTTCAGCCGCTGTTCGCAATAGGCGAGCAACGCCTTGTTGCCGGACCAGCTCATGCGGCCGACATCGAGCAGCGTCATCTCGACCGGCACGCCGAGCTCTGACGCGAAGATGCGCATCAGCACGCGCACGAATTCCGGCACGTTCAAATTCGGACGGCTGGTCTGCGCCTGCTGGAATTCACGGTTGCCGAGCATGCCGAGCAGACCGGCGGTGAAGTCCTGGTAGGTGATCGCGCTGCCGCCCGAATCAGGCACGCCACCGATCGCCGGCGTGCCGTTGCTGTTGGCGTTCGCCAGCGGATCGAGCGAACCGCCGGCGGTGTTGCCCTTGGCGTCCTTGATCCAGCCCCAGATGGTCGAGGCCTGTTCGGCGCTGATGATCTCCGACTCGATGAGCGAGTCTGCGCGTTCGCTGTCGTCGAGAACGGCAACCAGGGCGGGCAGGCTGCGCATCTGCGATTTGCGCGAACTGGTGCCGCAGTACAGGACTTGCTCAGCGGGGAACCATTGGGCGGAGGCTTCCCGCACGAAATTGCCTGAGCCATCGTAGGGAGCGACGGCGTACTCGATGCGTTCGCCGGTGGCGGTCTTGTATTTGATGCCACCGTGCACGCGCACGTGCTGGTTCGCTGGAGCCTTGCCGGCGATGCGATCGGCTTCGATGGTACTGAGCTTGGTCCCGTCGCTCAGCTTCACGAGCAGGAGATCGCCGTCGTTCACCGCGGCGCGCACCCACTTGCGCTGCAGTGAGCCGTAGGTGTCGACACCTTCGAGATCGACGGTGTTGAGTTTCTTGGTGACGTAATCAAGCGCGCGCTTGTTCCACTCCGGATCTTTGCTGGTGGGAATCGGCATGACGCCGGCGCCGACCACCAGGTCGATGAAGGTGGTGATGATCGCGCGGTAGATGCCATTGCTGCGATCCTGATCACGGGCGAGCTCGCGCGCCAGGCGCCGCGAGTAGTCGTCGGCGTGGCGATCGCCGCTACCGTCACGGTTGATCGAGCGTGCGCGATCGAGGCCAGTAGCGCGGTAGCTCCCGTAGGTGAATTGCTGCTGGCCGGGTTTGGTGGCGGCCGCACGGGTGCGGATGGCCTGGGCGCGGGGCGATGACATCAGCCGTATCTCCGACGCGTGGGCACGGTGAACAAGGCGCCTGAGACGCTCTCGCAGAGCTCGTGCTCACGCTTCAAGAGATCTGCCAGCATGATCGACAGGTTTGCCGGATTGTAGCTGGTGCCGTCCGATGAGACGCCGGCGGTGATCGCGTCCTGGATTTCAACGATGTAGAGCCGCAGCGCGGTGAGGCGCTGCTGCCCGGTGAAGGTGATCCAGTTGCTGTTCGTCCAGGCCATGGCCGGCGATCCTGTGGACCGGCGGTGGGGGACGCAAAGGGAAGAACGCCCTGGGGGCGTTTTTTTAGTGACCGCCCAGCGCCTTGCGCAGGTTTTCGACCATGTCCGAAATCAGTGAGTAATCCCATTCATCGGGGCGGCCCATGGTCCGATCGCACAGGATGCGAGCAAGGGCGCGCGCTTCGGCCAATTGCTCATCAGGGTCCTTCATCCCCGCGCACGCATTCACGCAGGCGACGATGCGGGCGGCGTTGTGTTTGGTGGTGCGAGTCTTCATAGTTTTTCCCTTAGTCGCCGAATGGCCGGGTTGCCCGCTCTAGATGACGCGTGGCGATCTCCGCTGCAGTAGCCAGCGCGGGAGTCACAGCCTCTCTTGTGACTTGATGCTTTGGGTAGCGGTCCCACATGTGACCGCACTTCAGGCATTCCAGCGTTTCAGTGGTCCATCGCAGGAGATAGTAACGGCAATCTGGACACGTGGGGCAGTCGACATTCTTCGGAAATTGCAGATTATTCATGGTGATCTTTCTAGTCCCCGATCGCCGACCGCAACAGCGGTGGCGCTTCCTGGCGTGAGACGATGTAGCTGCGATCGCCGAAGAAAACCTCGCGCGCGGACCACAGCACGCGGAACTCCACGGCGCAGGCCAGGCATTGCCGGTATTGGATGCCGCCGCCGTTGTTGTGACCGCGCTTTCGCCACTTGAGATCCTTGCACCGTGGGCATGGATATTTGAGCGGGAATAACGTGCGGAGTATTTCCATAAACTAGCGCCGTCCCATCCGGCTGTGCCGGCGTTCGAAGCGTGGGCGATGACTGGGCGAGCTATTCGAGCTTGGGGCCGGCAGCGCCGGCGTGCTGTTCTGCACGGCGAGGACCTCTGCGAGTTTGATCACTTCGCGGTGATAGGTCCCCAGGGCGTAGGCGTACGTCGCGCAGTCGAGCAAGTGGTTGTGCCCTTTGCGGACCTCGCGCCAGTACCACAGGCCGGTGGGCTTGCCGTTCTTCAGCTCCTCGGTCCAGATCTCACTGGTGAGGTGGAGCAGGAGGTAGTCATTGCTGCGCAGGTTGAGTGGCAACCAGCACTGGCCTGGAGATCCGGTGGGCAGCATCAACGCTGCGTGCAGCTGCTGACGGACGGCGTGGCCGTTCACACTGACCAGCGACACCGGCATGGTGTCGGGTTGGCGGACATCGAGCACGCCGAGCAGGCGCGCCTGCATGATCGGGTGCAGCAGCGATTTTCCCGCGCGCGTGGCGCGGTCCATCTTCGCCATCTGATCGCGGCCAACGCCCTTGCAGGATTGCCACTGCGGGTGCGCCTGGATCCACGGCAGGAGATCGATGTCGTTGTAGCCGACGTCGGCGCCGAGGCGCACCGGCACGAGGCGCTCATCAGTACCGACGATCTGCCAACCGGCGGAGGCAGAGGCCGCGATGCGATCGAGGCACTGGTACCGTTCGAGCGGTGTCGGCGTGCGCGGGTCGGGCTTGCCGTTCACCACCGGCAACACGTATTCATAACCCCAGTCAATCATCGCCGAATGCTCACCCGAATCGTCGAACGCCATGACCACCCAGTAGTGGCAATCTTTCTGCACGTCCTGGCCGAGGGTCATGAACGTCGCCCAGCGTGGTACCTGGCGCTTGTTGAAGTCGCTCTTCTCCGACTTCCCAGCGAGCGACTTCGGGTTGATCTCCGAGGCGTCGAGCTCCTCGACGTACACCTGACACAGGCGATCGCGGAAGAAGCGACGCATGAAGCTGTGGTCGTGGTTGCGCTTCGCTTCGATCGCTTCGACATACTGCTCCGCCAGGCGCGTGAGCGGGATGCGCGGGCTGTCGAGCGCAGTCCAGGTGAAACCCCACACCAGGGTTTCCGGTTCGGGGCCTTCGACCTGGCCGTGCTCGTTGATGCGCTGGCCCTTCATCACCAGGCGGCAGTTCTCGAAGGTGAGCATGGTCTTGCGCTCGACATCGGTGATCGGCTTCGCACACGCGGTGTTCGGGCACACCAGGTGAATGGTCGCGCGCGCTTTGATGACGTTGTCGTGATCGCACTTCACGTGCTTCCAGAGCCATTGCGTGAAGCGACCGCAGAACGGACAGGCGAATTCGAGATGCGCGTTGGTGCTGCGTTCGAGTGATTCGAGGATGGGGGATTCTTCGTCGTGCTTAACCGTGCTGGTGTCGATGGTGATCCAGTTGTCCGGGTAGCTGTCCTGACGGCCGGTCATCAGCGCCGCGGTGTACGGGTGCATGCTGTCGAGCTCGTCGCGCGTGAGCAGGCGACCACTGACCATCGCTTGGCCGGCTTCGTTGCTGGCGCCGGCGCCGAGGTAGTAGAGCGCGACGCCGGCGAGTTTGACGCTGGTGGGAGTACTGCTGCCCTCACTGCCAGGGCCTTCGGTGGGCAGCACGCTGCCGCGGCCGCTGTCGACGATCAGCGGGCGCAGCTTGTCCTGCCATTGCAGCGAACTCAGGCGCATGTCGGCGTTGCCGGCGATGACCGGGTCGCCGAGCTGCGTGGTGACGTAGAGCTGCGGGATCGCCTGCGTCACCATGGTGCCGCCGTCCTGCGTGGGTTTCACCACCACGTAATGGCGGTAGCGCGATTCGCCGCTGACGGTGCGGCCGAAGGCTTCGAGGAAGAAGCGCTGTGCCGGGTGCGATTCGATGCGGTATGGTTCGACCTTGCGGCCAGCACGGAACTTCAACGTCGCGGCGAACTCCAATGGCGTGAGCGGCAGCGGCTCCGGTCTCAGCCGATCGGCGAGATACTTGGCGATCGCGGAGATGGCTGGGCCGGCGATCATCAGTCGCCTTGCCGATCAGGACGGTACGCAACGAACAGATGGTAATGAAAACGCGGAGCCGGCATGGTTGCCGGATCTCTACCTTCGGCCTTCCACGTCGATTCATCGATCATCGAGCCCATCGTCACCTGGCCCCACTTGACGAAGGTGACGAAGGTGCGACCGCGGATCCGATTGAAGGCAGTGATCTTTCGCTGGGTTCTCATGCAACGGTCCGCGCGAGATTTTCGAGGTACGACTTCAAGCGGAGATCGAGCTCGCCTGCGAGCTGCTCGCGCGCAGCGCGCAGGCGGCGATCGAGCGCCATGCGAAGTGCGGATTTCACCTCCGGTACCGCGCTGACCTGGTCGGGAAGATCAGCGAGGCCAGCGAAGATGACCTCATCGAGCGCGAGCAACCAGGCGTCGAGGAGTGGGTGCATGGACTCGACGCTCACCAGGCGGTGCCATTTCTCATCCTCTTCGCGCTTCACCTGGCGCGCCTTGGTTTCCTTGATGATCGTGTCGGCGCGTTCTTGGCGTTTGAGGTCGGTGAGCTCGGTGGGCTCCTTCGCTGCTGCTGTCGGCACGTGCATGTCGGGCGCGTCGCCGGTACCGAGCACTGGGCTGTGACGTGCCAGCCGGTCGCGGTAGTCGCCGATCGGTGCAGAGGCCAACCGCTCGAACAGAACCGGCTCAGGGTCCTTCGGGCAGTCGTAGCCCTTGCTGTTCGCCGCTTGAGCAGCTGCCCAGGTGCGCCACTGCCACTCGTCGTACTGCTCTGGCGCTCCCTCATGACGCCACGCTGCGATCGTGTTGCGATGCACTCCCAACGCGTCGGCGAGCTCCTGGGCTGTGCGCCGAGGGAAAGCTGAGGGCGGCTTCGGGTCGGACGGCTTACGCGGCATCGGCGCTCACCCAATTCATGTCGCTTTGGCGTAGGCATAAGACATGCACAGTCAGAAACTTGCACAGCACGTACAAATAAATCGACCGATCGGCGTAGCCCACCGCGAGGGCCGGGGGGAGGCCGGGAGGACCCATGCTAACCCAGTCGCATACAGTACTTACAGAATCCGCACGCATGTGCTTGTCGTTCCTGGGGATGGAGACCGACGAGCATACAGCGTCCCACAGAACGCAAGTGCTTGCCTGCACAATGGTAGCATAACCAAACAGCGCCTGCGAAGCAGGCGACCTTACTGAACCAAGCCTGAGCACAGCGGTACGCTCGCCACGTTCATTGATGATGAGTTGCCCTAGCCTCAGGTTGCCCTTGGGGGTATGGGGGGAAGCTGTAGGGCTTGAGAAGACAAGGGGATAGGTTGCCCTAGGTTGCCCCACGTGGCCAAGTATTCCCGGTATTCCCGCTCGCACCCGCCTACCGGGAACATCATAAGCAGCGTCAGGATCATCAGATAGATATAGTTATTCCCAGTATTCCCGGTATTCCCGGTACTCACATCGCACGCCCGCGCACGCGCTATGACAAAAGCTCGACCGGGAATACCGGGAATACCGGGAATAATACGCATAAGACCTTTCGTCTCTGGTAGATGTAGATTCCCGGTCAGCGGGAATCACCGGGAATCGACCGGGAATAACTAGCTCACGGGGTCTTCCTTGGGCTCGACGGTGCCGCGATTGATCTCGATCCAGGCGTCGTTGGTGAAGCGCACGGCCCGGCCGCCGCCGGCCCGCTTGACGCGCAGGCGGCCTTCCTGGCGCACGATCCACCCACGATCGGCCCAATGCCGCAGAACACGCTCCTCGCCCCCGTGCGCGGCGAATAACGGCATCAGGTCGCGGTGGAGCGGCTCGATGTCCAGGTACTTGGTGCCGCCCTGGGGCGTATAGGTCCGCCAGGCCATCGGACTGCCCTGGACGTTGATCACGCTGCGCTTGCGTGGCCCGTCGTCCGGCTGCAGCCCTTCCTCGAACCAGTTCTGGTTGAGCACCTTGCCCATCACCTGGTGGAGGCACTGCGTCTCGCGATCGATCACACTGCTGCGCTGCCGGCGGATCTTGGCTACCAGCCAGGTCAGTAGCTCGCCCTTCGGCATGGTCAGGCCGCAGATCTCCCCCAGGGCCTCGATGCCGATCTCCACCAGCGCCAGCGCCTCAGGATCGTCGCCGACCAGGCCCTGGTGTGCCGCGCGCATGATGGCGGCACGTTCACGCAGGTGCTCACACCAGTCATTCGCTTGCAGATCTCCCAGCAGCGCCGCGATCGGCCCCGCCAGGGTGCCCGTGTGTTGCGATCCCGCCTGCAACGCCTTCGCCGTCGCCTCATCTGGGCACGGCCGGCCATCCAGCTCGATCACGCGGTAGAGCACACCCAGATTCTGCCCTGGCAGCACCGGCGCCTCCGCCGCATAGAATCCCACGCCATAGCGCCGCTCGCCACCCACCGCGACCTGGTTCTTGCTCGACGTGGTGCGCCGCTGGCCGTTGGCCAGGAAGTACAACACGTTGCCCGTCGCCTGCGGATGCAGCTCGCCGAGCTGCTGCAGCTCGTCGACGAAGATCGGCAGATCTGGCAACTGGATCGCCTTGTCCTCGATGCCCTTCGACGTCGACGACGCCGGCAGGCGCATCATGTCGAGGTCCGCCCACATCGAGAGCGCGTAGTCGATCGTGCTGCCCTTGCCCGACGACGACGGCCCCATCAGCCCGATGATCGGATTGCGCGACCCCATCAGACGTGACCACGGCGCCGCGGCCGACAGACACACCACCGCCAGCGCAGTGAAGCCATCGTCATCGGGCAGCTTCACCAGGTGCTCCAGGCCGGCCTTCCAGCCCGCCAGCTTGCCGTGGTGCGGCAGCTCGCCGCCGATGTACTCGACGTTGCTGTGTTGCCCGACGCCTGGGAACACCCAGCGCCGTCCACCGTTCACGCCACACCAGCCGATGCGACTGGTCACCTCGGCACGTTCCTGCGTCACCGACGCCCGCGCCTCAGTCAGGTACACCGCCGCGTTCTCAGCGTGCCGCTTCGCCACCGGACCATTCGGCAACGCCACCAACGCATGGCCCTGCTTCAGCTCGAACTCGCTCAGCCACTGGTACTCGATGGTCTTGTACGGCGTCATCCAGCCGAGCTTCCACCAGGTCGCGCCGCTCGCCACGTCGGTACCGGCCCGCTCCGGCCAGATCGGCAGGCCAGCGACGCGACGATTCACGCGCGCGATACGCGTGCCATCCGCCGTCAGCTCCACCGGACACACGCCGTTGATGCCCAGCGCCCAGCGCAACTGCAGCCCGACCAGATCGAGGTGCGCCCACGGCTTGCCCTCTGGCTCCGGCGCCGCCGCGGCCGCCTTCGCTGCTGGCGGCTCATCATCACCACCACCAAAGCGATCTTCACTCGCTGATGGTGCACGCTGCAAGCGTTCGTCGGTCGTTGGACGTGACGGCACACGCTCACGCGGTGCGACCGGATCCTTGCCCGCATCGGTGACGATGTGCGCCTTGCGCTCCGCCGATTGAATCACCCGCGCGGTATCAGCCTCAGGATTCGGCAGCCCCGCACGCTGCGCATAATCGAACACCACCGCATGCACCGTCGCCATGCTGATGCGACCCTGACGGAATCGCCCGACGCCTTCGCAGGCGATATAAAACGCCGACGTGTCGCGCCCCTTGCCGACCGCTCCGCCCTGAGACGTCTCGACCTTCGACGCCCACTTGCGGAACAGCTCATCATCGGCACCGGCACGCGGTGGCACTGTTCCACGTGAAACCGGCGCCGCTGCTGACTTCGTGCGATCGACCACCTCTGCCGGATGAGCAACCAGGACCTGGTCGATGGTGTAGCGCTGATCATAGGCATCGACCAACCGCACCGCCGTCGGCTCGCCCTTGTGGTGCACGAAGCCTGGGATGCGCATCACGCGCGGCAGATCGCTCACGCCCAGATCGGTGCCCCAGTACGTGGCGAGCTGTTTCTGTGCCGGCGTGAAGCGATCGAGCACCTCGCCGTTGACGAGCAGCCAATACGCGTGCCAGTGACGCGGGCCACGCTGCACGATCAGCGACGGACGCAGCGGCCATTCGCTGGGCAAGTCGCGCGTGCCATCGCAATCGACGAACAGCGCACGCAGCGCGGTGACGTTCTCAACCTTGCGGCCGTTGCCGTCGGTCTGGTTCACCGTCACGAACACGCCAGCCCGTTGCGCATTCGAGGCGATCAGTGGTGTCAGCAGCCACGAGATCCGCCCAGTCCGATTGTAGGCCATCTGCGGCCGCTTCGCCGGCGTGTCATCGAAACACTGGACGCACACCACCGGATCGTCCTCGCCAGTCAGGGCCAGGAGGTAGCGGAGCGCTGCGGATTCGTCGAGCAGATTGGTCACGTAGATGCCTTGGCCAGCAGTTCGTTCGGTTTGGTAGAGGTCAGGCGGTACATGCCGCGGGTGTTTCGACAGCACGGCAGGCACCGAATCTCACGCGGGCCAAAACAGCCAACCGTGCAACGGATGCGTGGCTGGACGACGCGCAGAGATTCGGCGGCATCATTACAGAGCCGACAGCGCGGCATTAGTTCAGCGGTCATGGCCGCTCTCCCTTGGGAAAATAGATCGGATCAAACGCGAACACCGGGAACGGCGTCTCGGTGTCGCTCAGTCGCCAGATCTTCCCAGGTCGTCCTCCGCCATCGAAGTAACCGTCATCTCCGGTTCCCGACCACTCCCGATAGACCCAAACGGCGCGCATGGTGGCGAGCGTCTTCTCTTCATCGAGATACCGCTGGTCATGTGCCCAATCATTGAACCACACCCGCCAGTCTTCAATTCTCGCGATCACCCATTCGCACGGACAACCGTCCTCACTGGTCCAGAACAGGCACCCCTGGTCGAAACAGTCGAGGAACTTCTTTTGCAGGTAGCGCGACGGTGCTTTGATACTCACGCCATCACCTCCACCTGGTTGCCCTTGGTCTTCGCGATCTCGATCAGCAGCCGCGGCGCGGGCCGACCGAACAGCGCTTCATAGATGCCCGCCTTCGCCGGCATCCACGTCGGCGGCTTCTCGCCCCAGCGCTCCTGGTAGCGGTAGAACACCCAGCCGAGTTTCTTGCCGAGGCTCCGCGCGGTATCGAGGCACCGCCGATACCATTCGTACCGATCCGCCTCATCCGCCGGCGTCAGCTCACGGATCTCCAGCTCGCTGCGCAGCACCGCCATCGCGCGCTCATCGCGCAGCCGACGCTGACACCCAGGGCACACCGCCGGCGCCGGCACGGGCAGCAACAGGTGACAGGCCGGACACGTCGCCGCATCCGGTTCGCCACGTGATGCGCGCTTGGTGCGCACGTCCTCGGTCAGCGAATACACATCAGCCTGGTCGGGAATGCCGAAGCGGTGCCCGTTGGCCGCGTGATCCAGGATCAGCCCGTCCGCCTTCCCAGGCGCCGGTCGCATGATGCGGCCGCACATCTGCCGCCAGAAACTGCGCGACTTGGTCGGCCGCGCCTGGATCAGGCACGCCAGATCCGGCAGATCGAAGCCCTCGGTCAGCAGCGCGACGTTGAACACCACGCGCAGCTCGCCGGCGCGCAGCTGCCGCAGGATCTCCGCGCGCTTGTCCTCATCCATCTCGCCATCGATCGCGGCCGCGGCGATGCCTGCGGCACGGAAGGCCTCGGCCAAGTGTTCGCAGTGCTCCACCGTGCAGCCGAAGCCAACGGTCAGGCGACCGGCCGCGCGCGCCTGCCACGTGCGCACGATCTCAGCCGTCGGCCCGGTGCGATCGAGCACCTTCGCCGCCTCGCCGGTCTTGTAGTCGCCGGCCTGCACGTGCACCGCACGCAGCTCCTCCGGTGGCGGCGGCGCGAAGGTCCGTGTGCGCACCAGGTGGCCGTCCTTGATCAGCTCCGGCACCGACGCGCCCACCACCAGGTGCTCAAAACAATCGCCCAGCGCCGCCCCATCGATGCGGTACGGCGTCGCGGTGAGCCCCAGCACCCGCGCATGCGGCCACGCCGCCAGGATCGTCTGATAGCTCGCCGCGGTGACGTGGTGGCACTCGTCGATGATGATCAGCGTGAACGGCGCCAGGTGCGCCGGAGTGATGCCGAGTTCACGCTCGATGGGCGAGGGCTCACCCGTCAACTTGCCGAGCCGCCGCACCAGCGTCTGCACCGACGCCACCTGCACCGGCTGTCCCAGATCCGGCGCGATGCCGGCCTTGATCACGCCGTGCTCCACTCCGAACTGCGTCAGCTTCGCCGACGCCTGGTCGATCAGTTCCTTGCGATGCGCCAGGAACAACACCCGGCCGCCCTTCTCCACCGCACTGTCGACCACAGCACCAGCGATCACCGTCTTGCCGCCGCCCGTTGGCACCACGCAGACCACACGGTGCACCGAGCGGAACGCATCACGCGTCCGCTCGACACAGCCGATCTGGTAACCGCGGAGGCAGGGTCTCACCAGTGCTTCTCCGCGTCGTTCTGCTTGATCAGGTGATCAGGCACGTCGAAGAAACCGAGCGCGCCGCGGAAGGGCACGAACGGCAACGGTTGCGGATTGTGCAGGACGAAGCCATAGCAACCGAAGAACCACCGAGACTCGCTGTGCTTCACGCAATCGACGATCTCGACCGAGCCGATGATCCCGCCACGCTGCAGCGCATCGAAGTCCGGCACCAAGGCGTTGGCCGATCGGTCACAGAACTCGCGCACGTCGGCGTACTCGTCGCGCGTCATCCCCTTTGCCGCATGCACCAGCACGAGCCCGCGCACCTTGGTTGCCCAGTCGCGGTTCTCGATGTCCTTGCCCGCGTGGATAATCAGCCACGCCCACGGCTGACGAATGCTGAGCGCCTTCATAGGTTGCTCCACAGACCACGGATCGACGTGATGGTGAACAGCAGCTGCATGATCACGAGCGCCCACGTGCGGGTGCTCCAGCCCCAGGCGAGCCAGGTGAGGTTCGCGAGGAGGAAGAGCACGAAGCCGATCAGGCGGACGGTGGCGTGCTGATCGGCAACCAGTGCTGCGCCAGCGACGCTCAGGATCGCCGCTGGCCATTGGAGCCACGCGAGCGAGCGACGCGGCACGCCGGCCATCTCCGGCAGTGACGCCCAGCCAAGCGACTCGCGTGCGACCTCGATGTGGGCCGCGCACAGGCTGCACGAACGGTAGACGCCGTGAATCAGGAACATCGCCGGCGAGCCGTTGGCGATGGTCTTGAGCGCGCGATGTTGGGCGGGCGTGTTCATAGCCGCCACTCCCGCTTCTTGCGCTCCATCTCTTGCTCGATGCGTGGCATCAGCCGGAACGCATCGTCGAAGGTCTCGACGAAGTGAACCCACGGCAGGCAGTGAAACACGTTCTCGCGGTGGCCGACGACGATGCAGGCCTTTTTGAGAGCGAGAGCTGCGCCGAATTCGACGTGCCGGCCACCGCGCGTCAGTTCGGTGCGCGGCTTCTCGGTGAAGTTGATGCACACGTCAGCGGCGAGCAGGTCTTCCCAGTCCTCGCAGGCGAAGCGGATGCGCTCGGCTTCACACGCCTGAGCGCTCAGGCCACGGTCGTCGACCTGGTGGTTGCCATTGAGCCACCGACTGGTGATTTTATCACCAACGGTCTGGAGCTGATCGCGGTATCCGCACAGCTCCTCACGTCGGGAGTAACGGGCGGCGAGGTAGATCTTCACGCCGCGCCCTTCTTCTTCGCCTTGGCCTTCACCACCTTGCCGGTCTTCGACTTCTTCGCCGGCGAGGCCTTCGCCTTCTCGACCTCCGGCGCCTTCGCCGCGGTGACGCCTTCCTTGAGATCCGGGAACTTCGCCGCGGCCGAGGCGACCAGCGCCGCGTAGTCGGATCCGAGCAGCTCGGCGACCTCCGGCATGGCGCCGTCCTCGATAACATTACCGCGCCAGGTGCCTTCCTTCTTCACGGTCGCTTCGAGATCGCCGCGCAGGTACTCGATCACGTCATTCCACAGAGCGGTGTGGTCCTGATCGGCGGTGCGCTTGGGATTGTTGACGCGCTGCCATTCCTTCACCGTCGACAGGCCACTGATGTCGCCCTCAGGATCGGTGCCAATCATGACGATCAGACGGACGCAGCGTGCGAGCGGCGGGCGCTTGGCCTTGTCGAGTCGCGCGAGCAGCTCGGCAGCGATGAAGCTGCGCCGGCGCTCAGCGATCGGCACGACCTTCGGCTTGTCGGCCTTGTTGTTGCGCAGCTTGATGGTGCCCGGCTTCGACGTGTCAGCCGGTGATGGCAGCCCGAACGCCTTGCGGGCGGCCGGGTTCTCCTTCGCGTAATAACCCGGCACCACATAGACGGTCTGTCCTGACTTCGGTCCGCTGACCACCAGTGCCTGCTTCGCACCCTTGTCGCTCTTGCTGGCCTCACGGATCACGCTGTTGCCACCGATCGCGCCCTTCGCGGCGTGCTTCTGATCGTAGGCTTCAAGGTCGACCTTGATGATGTCCGGGTTCTTCGCTTTCAGCTCATCCTCGCGGCGCGCGATGAACGCCACGCGCTTTGACTCCCAGCACTTGCCATCGAGACAGCGATCACCGGCCTTCGCTCCAGCCATGTCGGGGAAGATCTCGGTCTGGCAGCTCGTACGCTTTGGGCATGACGTGCAGGCACCGGCCGCCGGCACCAGTTTTCCATCATCGAGCGGCCATGGTGCCTTCGCCGGATCGCGCAGGAACTCAGAGGCCAGTACCTGGCCGAACTTGCCCACCGCGATCGGCTGGTGACTCGACTCGATGAACAGATGACGGCTCAGCGAGTAGTCGTTGCGGATCGCATCGACCAGCTCGTTCTGATCAGCGAGCGGCAGACGCGCGATCATGTCCAAGTGACCAGCGGTCAGGCATGACGCCGGATGCTTGTCATCGTCGATCGCCTTGCGCCACGCGGGTGAGAGCGTCGCCAGCTTCGAGCGCAGGTGCACCCACGTTAGGCTCTTCCCCAGGTGCGAGGCGATGGTGTCGGCCGGCCAGCCAGCAGCGACCAGTGATGCGACTCCGTTGGCCTCTTCCATCGGGTGGAGATCTGCCCGCTGCAGGTTCTCGACGACCGTGATCTCCAACGCACGCTGATCATCGCAGTCGACGATCTTGGCTTCGAGAGTTTCGATGCCGACCAGGTGGGCGGCGCGATATCGACGCTCGCCGGCGAGGATCTCATAGCCCTTGGCTGCCTTCGCCGCACGCACGACAATCGGCTCGATCTGGCCGGCCTTGAGCGACTCGCCGAGCTCGCGCAGCGAGCTCTCGTCAAAGTGCTTGCGCGGATTGTCTGGCGACGGACGTAGCTCAGCGATGGTGAGTGAGGTGAATCGCGGTGCAGCGAAGGCGGCGGCCATGGTGAACTCCGGGTTGAGGGTTGGGCCTGGTGATGCGCAGGTCCCGCCGGCGCGTGAACGTCGGCGGGACCTGCGAATCACGCGGCGGTGACGGGCTCGGCTTCAGCGAGATGGAAGTCGACGTAGTATTCCTTGCCGACTTCGAGCGCGGCCGCGGCATTCTCGTTGACGGTGCCGAGACTGATCTCGCCGCCCGGCGTCCATTTGAAGAATTGTTCGTTCTCCTTGCTGCCGTTGGTGACCGGGCGCGCCTTGATGGCGAAGCCCTTGCTGATCGAACCATCTCCGGCCTTGCCGTTGAACGTTTCGTTTTTGTCGGTGATGACGACCTTGATGCGGACTTGTGACATGAGACGGATTCCTTTCCTGCGGACGCAGGTGATGTGAGCTGGTAGCTCGGGTGGATCAGAACGGTGGTTCGTCGTCGCCGGCGGGCGTAGTGCGCGCTGGCTTGGCGGCAGGGGCAGCACCATCGGCGCCGACACCTTCAACCGGCGCCGGCGTGGCGGCCGCGCTCTTGCCGCTGCTGTCGAGGAACTGCACCGACTCGGCGACGACCTTCAGACGCTGGCGGTTCTTGCCTTCTTTGTCCTGCCACTGGTCGAGCTTCAGGTGGCCTTCGATGAACACCGCGCGGCCCTTGGTCAGGTACTGACCGACCAGCTCGGCCGTGCGGCCCCAGGCCTCGATGTCGACAAAGGCGACTTCATCCTTCATCTGGCCATCGTTGCCCTTGAAGCGACGGTTGATGGCGATCGCGAAGTTGGCGACGGCGTTGCTGCGATCGGTGCCAGCGTTGAGGAAGCGAACCTCAGGGTCGCGGGTCAGATGCCCGCCGATGAGGACGCGATTGATGGCGACAGCCATGGAGATCTCGTTGAGGGGAAAGGGCTAGGCGGACAGGGCAGCGCGCACAGTGCGCAGACGATCAACCAGAGCGGTCACGACATCGGCGTAGCCGCTGGCACCGAGCGACCGTAAGGCGTCGGCCAGATTCGCGCCTTGCGTCAGCAGTTCGCCGGCAGCAGCGCCATCGACTGGCTTGATCACGAAGCTGTTCATCGAGCTGCTTAACGTCATCGCGCCCAACGACGTGGTCGCGTCCACCTTGCGCTTCGGCTTCCTCTCCAACGCGACGGTCTCCGCCTGTGATTCATCACCAGCCGCAGGCTTCTTCGCCGACTCAGGCAACCAGATGGTGATCTTCTCCTGCGCGGCGCCACTCATCTCCCCCTTGCGCCAGGCATAGATCGCCGTGCCAGCGACACCGATCTCCGTGTGCGCGGCCTTGGCGGTGATGCCGCGGCGTTTGATTTCATCCTCGACACTCTTCACGAGCTGCTTCACGGTGGCCATGTTGTTCTCCTGGTTGGTTGTTGCGGTCTTCATTGCGGCAGACAGCGGGGTGAGGCCCCACGGCTTCTTGATCGCCGTGGCCTTCGCTTCCGGTGTCGCTTCCCCCGCCGCGGGAGTGGAAACCCCATCGTCCCGGCATTCAGTAGCCTTGTCCGATATGGACTCAGCCGCGGCGGGGGCCGCTTTCGTTTTGATCACTGAGCGATTTGCCACGCGCCATTCAGCGCGCTCGCCCGCACAGCATCCGGTGGTCTCACTGGATGCGCGGATGTGCGGCTGGGCACAGTACGGACACAGCAGCGCGCCAGGGTTCAGTGTCGGCGCGGGCGTACGTGCCACCTGCCGACCCATCGCCGCATCCTCGGCCGCATCGTCCTTCTTGTCCTGAATTCGCTGTGCCTCTTTCTTGCAGAGGTTCGATACCACTGCGACGCTCACCGGCTGACGAATCTCAGCGCGACGCGCGACGACGAAGCCGATCACCATCTCCTCGCCGTACTCCTCCACCAGCGTGCACCACCAGTCGCTGTTGCTCATGCCAACGATGCCGCCCGCCTTAGCCAGGCGATCGAGCAGGCTGACGGTCTCCTCTGGTACCTCGCTCATACCCGCTCCCCCAATTTGAACGGCCGCAGCCCGACCAGTTCCAGGATCAGATCCGCGCAGCGACTGGCGCCTTCCCAGTCGCCACGGTTGACCAGCGTGCGCAGACGATCACGCAAGCTGCGCAGCCGTGAGGCGCGACCGACGTCCAGTGCCAGGTGCAACGTGCTCATGCAGTCCGTCCCATCAGCGCGTCGAGCGTGAACGCTTCGTCCACATCCGTCGGACGGATGCGGTCCTTGACGTCTTGCCAGCCGACGAACACGCCATCGAACAACACCGGATGGCGCGGGACGGTGATCTCACCACGCAGCCATTGCAGGCCGGCGCCGGTCAGCTTCCACCAGCCGCGCACCTGGTTGCCCTGGTCGTCGAGCGGTTTCGGTTCGGTCAGGCCCCACCAGCGCGTGCGCGCCCAGTTGCCATTCGATGGCCCACCGAAGTCGCGCAGGTGCGCGAACTCTTCGGACGGGTGACGCAGGTGGTAATCGCGCAGCCGCTTCAACGCGCCCAGCGTGGCCTTGGTCAGCGAGTGCGCGTAGAAGCGCAGCACGTTATCACCGAACGGCAGGCGCACCGGCACACCGCGGTTCAGGTGCAGATTGATCTGTCGCATCAGCGAGCTGGTGCGCACCGGCGACACCTTCACCGGCGGGCCGCCCTGGACCGACAGCAGCGGCACTGTCAGCGTGTAGCCCGATGGCGTCTTCAGCGGTCGGCGGTCAGTCGCGTTCAGCATGCTGTCGCTCAGCGTGGTCAGGTGGTGGAGTGGGTTAGTGACGAGCGTGGCCGACATGGCTGCTCCCTATGGTGTGCGTCGTCGGTTCAGCGGTTGGCGCTGTAGGTTTTCGGCGGCGCGGCGAGAAGAGGTGCCGGTCTTTCCCGGCTGTCGTTCGCGCGCTTTTACGTTCCGCGACCGAACGCCTGGGTGATCAGTCCCAGAGATCAAAGAACCGCAGCCAAGTTCAGCACGCGGGCCGCGTAATCGCGCGCCGTTCGCGATCGGTGTCGCGATCCGGCGTTGTACCGGGCGAGTGCGCCTTCCCACGTTCCGGCCTGCGCGAAGCAGCGCGCCAGCCACAGCCGCGCGAAGCTTTCCGCCAACACCGGATCACGATGGATGCGCGCCACGCGATCGGCAGCACCCATCGCTGTCAGCGCGATCGGCGACAGCTGGAACGCGCTGACCTCACCGGCGTCTCCGTGCGACCGTGTGCCGCGCACGTCGCCCACGCCATGCCACTGGCAGCCGGATTCGACCTGCACCAGCGCCGCGACGATGCGGTCAGGGACGACCTCCGCGCTCAGGCCAAAGTTGCACAGGCCCAGCGTCAGGAACGTAGTGACGATCAGCAGCACCAGGCCGCCCATGATGCGATCGCGGATGCCATCGAAAAATCCCAGCACCCGCGCCCAGCCGTTGGCGAATGCCATCACCACGCGATCACGCCACGTCGGGTGGTGCGCGCGGCGGTACTGGTCGGCCGCGGCCAAGTAATTCGCCGGGATCTCTTCGACCGGCTCCTTCAGCAGGTGCAGCGAATCGCCGACCACGCCCACACGCTTCTCGACGATCAACCACTCCAACGCGGCGAGGACCTCCTGCCGGTCGTAGCCGTGGTGGATCTCGATCGCGATCAACGTCGGCGTCGCCAGGCAGCGGTGCAGCGACAACGTGGTGATGATGGACTCAGTGCAGTAGGGCACGGGCTAGCCTTTCGCAAACAGGGTGAGCGCGATGCCGACCACGGCACCGATCGCGAGCAGAAACGCAGCCGTAAGCGCACCCATGCCATCGCACGGGCAGTCGTCACACGGGCAGTCGTTGCAGGGCCGGTCAACCGCACGCAGCGCGCGGTTCATTTCTTCCGCCGGCGAGAGACGTGGCGGCAGCAGCACCGGCTCTTCGTAGCCGATCGCGCGGAGTTTCTCCGCCATGCTGCGCGGCGTCTCGCCGTCGTGCTGCGTCTGATCGGTGTGCGGGCGAGCGCAATTCACGCGACCACCTGGCACTCGGGGTGATCGGCCCAGCATGCCATCAGCAGCAGCGCGATCGGTTCATCGTTGGCGATCGCCGCGGCGAGCTCGGTGAAGCACAGCGCGCGTGCATGGCCCTGCTCACTTGCCCAGGCGAGCAGCGAGCGGCCACGCGCATGACTAGCGGCGAGCACGCGCCGACGCACGAACGCTTCCTGCGCATGGATCAACACGTCAGCGGCCTTCTCAGTGTCGCTGCGCTGATCGAGCTGCGCCTGCGCCATGCGGGCCACCAGTGGGTGGCGTTCCGTGGTGATCATCGGGTGCCCCGCTTCCCGCCGTTTGCGCGGCGATCCAGATCGACGATCGATGTGCCGATCAGTTCCTTCAGCTGCAGCAGCGCCGTGCGGTGCTTCGCCGCCTCGATGCGGTCGATGCCATCACCAGCGTCCTGCATGATGTCTGCCAGCTCACGCGCGGCGGCCTGGCCGAAGGCACTCAGGTTGCGCTCGCAGCGCTGATCGTCACCCATCGGTTCGGTACCGTTCAAAAACGCGAGCACCGCATCGCGCAGTCCAGGCACCGCCTGCGCCAGGCGCAGGAAGTGGTGCGCCAGGTAGGCCTCGACGTAGGTGTCGGACTCACCCGTGGCGAGGCGCGACTCGCGGCGGCTCAACTGCGCGCCCGTCGTTAGCCCGACGATCACCGCGCGCTCGTTCTGCTTGGTCTCGTGGACGATCGCCCGAGCGAGGGCCATCTCGACCCCGCTCAAATCGGCTGGGGAAGTCTTTGAGCCGGTCACGCGCCACCTGCCAGTACCATCTCGGCATGAACGGCCAGGAACGCAGCGCACTCGGTTCGGATCAGCTGCTGCTGCTCGCGATTCTGTCGCAGCAGCGCCTGCTGAGCGTTGACGATGATGTCGTATTCGCTGGCGAGCGAGGACTTGCGCGCGCTCATCGCTTCGTCCGCGTGACGCTTGGTCGACTTGATGTAGCGCTCGGTGAACTGCGCCTCCATTTCCATGTTGGCGAGCACTGCGTTGATGCAGTCAGCGGGCGAGCGGATCAGCGTGGCGGCGGACATGGCCTAGGCCTCCGTTGGAGCGGCGGTGACAGACGCGATGAGCGAAGCGATGCGGCACATCTCACGGTCGAACACTCGCTGCCAGGCGTCGACCTCGGACATCCTGACGAAGCGCACGGCGACGATCTCCGACTGCGCCTGGCTGTTGTGAACCCGTGCCGTCGACAACTGGATCGGCACGGTGACGCCATCCTCCAGCAAGGCGGCATCGCTCAGCGCGGCGTGCATCTCGGCCAGCGCTTCGTGTGCACGAGCCTTGGCGCGAGCAGCCTTCAAACGCAACTCGACGTACTCGATCTCCATGGCCTAGGCCTCCGTGGGAGCGGCGGTGACAGACGGTGCGGAAGCGGAGGGGACAGCAGCTAGATCGCTCTGGTTCGAGCGGCGGAACGATTCGTCGCAGGCGGCGCAGACTTCGTCGGTGGTGCAGCCGAGGGCGGTGGCCATGCGGGCGATCGCTTCGGTGCCGGCACGGCGGACGCCGGTGGAGATCTGCGACACGTAGGCGTGGTGCAGGCCAGCGTCGCTCTGGTTCTTCCCCTTGCGGCGGAGCAGCTCTTTCAGGGTCTCTGCTTGACTCATGCTGGACATTTAGAGCACGGTAAAACAGAAGTCAAGCACCAGGACAAGCGCGGGTAAAGCATGATGCTAGCCGTGAACGAATCCCTGGAAAAAGCCGAGTTTCTAGAGCGATTGAGCCGCGCCATCGACCGCTCTGGCCTGGACGACATCCAGGTCGCGGAGCAGCTCGGCATCAGCAAACAGGCGTTCAGCCAGATCCGGTCAGGCGAACGTCCAGGCCACGTGCATCGCGAGGCAATCGCCCGAATTCTGCAGATTGACCAGCAATGGCTGAACTTCGGGGACCATGATCGAGCCCCCACGTGGTGGTCCTATTACGCACCCAGGACGGCACCGCTCCGCGTTGGCGAAAACGTCGAAAACTCAGGCGGTGGTGGCAGCGAGGTGGGCCACGGCATCCACGTCGTCGGCACCGTGATCGCCGGCGACGGACAGCTCAGCGATCGCAGCGCGCTGGAACATGCGGACGGCATTCCGCTGATGATTCCCGACTCGTGGCAAGCGCTGCAGGTCAAAGGCAACAGTGCGTATCCCGTGGTCTATCCCGACCAGATCGTGCTGATCGATACCGATCGCGCGGCGCGGCCCGACTCCAGCGATTGGGGCGAGAAACAACTGATCGATCTCCACGACAACATCGTCTTGATCGAAACCGATGAGCCGCCGGATCTCGGCAAGGCAACTAGCGGTCGCCGCGCGTACCTCAAACGCTTTTGCATGGACAAGCGCGCGCCTGACGGATTCGTACTCGCCTCGATCGACAGCGGCCGCAGCTCGCCCTACGTGCCCGCCGATCGCATCATGATGATCGTGCCGGTGGTTGGCGTGTTGTACCAAGACCCCCGACGTCCGCGGGAAAAACGCTGGCACGCGAAAACGGTGGTTGTTACTGTGCACCCTTAACGAGGTGACCAATGCGTGCGTTGTTTTTATTGCTGGCGCTGAGTTCATTTCTTGGCGCAGCCGAGATGGAATACATCAAACTGAAAGACGGTCGCACCTTCATCGGGCTGTACAATGAAGACGCTGGCACCATTGAGATCACCACCGGCAATGCCAAGGCCACAGTGAAGCTGAAGGCTGACGATATCGTCCATCGCGAACCGCTCGCAGCGAAGCCGCCTGAGCGCGATTTTGTTGCCGAAGCGAGGAAGCTGCTTGATCAGGAAGTGGCTGCGGAAAAAGCCAAGATCGAGGCGCAACATGAACTGGAGGAACAGGTCGCACGACAGAAAGCCGCCCGCGAAAAACAGGCTGCAGATGCCGCGGAGACTGTGCAGCGTCAGCTCGAACTGAATAACCGCATCCGTCAGATCAAATTGGAAGGCGCTGACGCCGAACGTCGCGCGGCAGTCGCCGCCGCACTCCATGAGGCCGACGAAGCCGAGCGGCAAAGAAAGGCGAAAGCGGTGGCGGATCAGCAACTCGACGCGCAGCTCGCCGCCGAGGCTGCTGAGCTCGATCGCCAGCGGAGCGCGGCGGCGGCAGAGCAGCACCGTCAATTCGTTCAGGGCCTGGAAGCGCACCAGGCGAAAGATCGCCTCGCCGAGATCCAGCGCCGGCAAGCCGCCGAAGCCGCCGCCTCACGCGCTTCGCGGGTACGCCAAGAGGAAGTGGTCAGGGGACTGGTGATCATTGGCATCCTGGTCGCCCTGGTCCTGCTCTGGCTCGTACCGATCCTAGTCGCCATGCGCCGGGACTTTTACAAGCAGGGCGACATCGGCCTGATCTGTGGCATCACCATCGTATCCAGCATCATTAGCTCCGCGGCCTTTCACCTGGGATTGGTCGACTTCCTGATCGTGATCATCACCACCTCGATCGCAGGCCTCGGATGGCTCGCTGCCTTCATCTGGGTCCTGGTCGCCAGTAAATCACCAGAGACCCATCTGACTCCGCCAGTTACGAAGGCAGACGACTGAATGGCCTGGATCGAACCCTGCAACAACGGCCACCGCGCAGTCTGGCGCGGCAAGGACGGCAAGAAGGAGAAGGGTCCGACGCTCTCCACCAAGGAAGCGGCCGAGGCCTGGGCGATCACCAACGGACACCACGAAAAGCCGAAGCACAAGCTGACCGATCTGGTGGATGACTTCTGCGAATCGTGCGTGGCAGATAACCGCATCCAAAAGACCTACGCCGCCGATCTTCGCCAACGTCTGCCATCGTTGTTCCTCAGCCGGAAATGGAACGAGGCCCAGGACATCACGCGCAGCGAGATCGATCGCTGGTGGAAAGACACGAAGGGGGTCGGTGTCCGTCGGCCGCTGGCGCAGGTGTTGTCGCTGCTGCGTTGGGCCTTCCAGGCTCGCGACGTCGACGTCAGCGCGAAGGTGCTCACCTACAAGGCACCACGCCAGCAACGCAAAGTGAAAGAGACCGAGCTGCTCACACCCCTCCAAGTGAAGCTGATCACCGAAGCCGCGGCCGGCTTCAGAGCAACCAGTGGTGAACGCGGAAGGCCCACTGTCAGCTGGAGCGGATTCGCGACGCACCTGGTGGCGCTGATGCATTACCTCAGCACCTACGGCGCGCGCCCGTCGACGGCCTGCAAGCTGACCCTTGGCCAGGTGAACTTCAGCCGCAGCACACTTCGCCTATCTGCCAAGCGCAGCGGCGAATGGGAACACCCGCTGCGCGATGACACGCTGAAGTACTTTGCACTGCTTGCCGAAGGGAGGGAAAAGAAACTCACCGCGCCACTCTTCCTGAACAACCGTCGCGCCGGGTGGAAACTCACCGCTGCCGGCGAGGCCGGCCAGCTTTCGTGGTGGTACCAGAAACACATCGGCGAGCACCTCGAGCTGGGCAAGCTCGACGGCATCAGCCGCCTCAAAGACTACGCGCTGACCACCATGCGCCGCAACGGCATGACGCTCGAAGAGATCTCAAAATTCAGCGGCCACCTGACTCCCGAAGTGATCGACGACAACTACGTCCACGCCGGCCAGGAGCAGCTCAGAAACGATCTCAAACTGCTGCCCCCAGGAATGCCCCCAGCTGCCCCCAGAAAATAACTGCCGCTGAAAACGACTTACGCCACCGGGTGGTGGCGTAAGCAGTGCTGCAGCAGCTGAATGGCGGAGACTGGCGGATTCGAACCGCCGGAGCGATTTTACTCGCTCGGGACATTAGCAATGTCCTGGATTAAACCACTCTCCCAAGTCTCCGTATGGTCCTTTGCAGGGGTGCGAAGGCTAGAATGGCAGGGTGGACGGTCAAGGCGCAGGGCGGGATGAATTGCTGGCTGCAGATTTTTCGCAAAACGGCGTTTAGCGCAGCAGGTCGCCACCTGCTGCGACCACCGTCACCCGTTGGTCGTGGGGTTCGCTCGGCAGGCTCTCTACCACCTGGCAGAGGAAGGCGATGCCGATGGTGTGGCCGCGATGTTCGGCGAGCACGCGGTCGTAGAAACCTTGGCCTTGGCCGAGGCGCTGGCCGGTGCGGGTGAAGCCGACGCCTGGGACCAGCACGGTGGCGTCCGCTGGCAGAGCTGCCGCCGGTGTGCGCACGGGGTCTGGTTCGCGGATGCCGTAGCTGCCGATGACGGTCAGGTCGGGTCCGCGCACGGGATGCCAGGTGAGTGTGCCCGGACCGCTGACGCGCGGCAGCCACAGGGGCCGGCCGAGCGACCACCAGCGGTGGTGCAGCGCGTCGAGGTCGAGTTCATCCGCGAGCGCGCAATAACTCGCCAGCGCACTTACGCTGTTCAGCACCAATGGCCAGAGCACTGCCACCGTCGCGCTGGTCTCGTGTTCGCGTTGGGCGGCGGCTAACGCTCGGCGGGCCGCGCGCAGGGTTTGGCGCAGCGCCTGCTTGTGCGTCCTGGGGTGATCGTTCACCAGCGGATCACCTGGGCGCTACCGGGAGCCACAGCGAGAGAATGGCGTGTACCAGGTTCAGGGCCGTGCAGGAAACCACCGAGCGGAACATCGGCATGCGACACCAGCACCGCCTGGTTCGGCCACAGGTAGAAATGCAGCGCGGTGGCGGCCTGCAGGCGACAGCCGAGGCGGTTGGCGACCATCAGGCGCAGCGGTTTGAGCGCTAGGCTGGTCAGCTGGGCGAGCACCGGCGGCGGTGGCAGGACCAGTTTGGTGCCGTGGAATTCCGGCATGCCCACGGCTTCTTCGCTGATGTCGACGCCCCAGTGCAGCGGGCCATCGACGCTCATCGGGACGCCACTCCAGGCCAGCAGGTCGTACCACAGGTCGGGCACTCCGGCGGCGGCCAAGCCGATGCTTGCCCCCTTGGCGCCAGCAAGCACCTCTGCCGCCCAGACATCGAGTTCGCCGGCGACGGCGCGTGGCACCAGCACCGCCCGGCGGTGCAGATGGGCGTCGAGCACCCGAGTCCGCAACGTGCCAAAGTCGGCACTCTCACGCGCGGGCGCAGGACGGTCGAGAAGGCCGATGACGGGGTGCATGGCAGCGACGAGTGTGGCGTGGGCCTGGACGCGACAAGGTGTGCACGCCGCAAGTCTTCGCGCGTTGGGGAGTCGGTACCCGGGCGTTTCGTGTGGTTACCCGGCCTGCTAGCCTGCGCGCCCCGCATGTTTGGCCTGCTGCCCTTATTGTTCGCCCTGACCATCGCCGAGACCTCGACGCTGATGCAGGCGCCGTTCGCGCCGTTGACCACTTGGCCGCAGCTGCTGGGCGCAGTCGGTGGCAGCCTGCTGGTGTGGCTAGTGCTCGGTGAAGTTGGCGCACGGGTGCTCGCCATCCGTGGCCAGCGTCGTTGGCTGGCTCGTTGGGACTGGTTCGTGCAGGGTCTGGTGCTGGGCTGGTACGCGTGGGTCTGTTACGGCTGGGGCTGGTCGGCCTACGGCCAAATCCTAGGGATGAAATTCTTCCTCATCGCGCTGGCGCCTTGGGTGCTGATGCAGGCCGTCCACTGGTGGACGTTGACGGTGGCGGTGCGGCGGGTGAGCGGTCACCCGTGGTCGCGTTTCGGGCTGATCCTCCAACAGTTTCGTTTCGGCACCCTGCCGATGCTGCTGATCCTGCCGTTCTTCGACCTCGGCATGGTGATCGCGGTGCAATACGACCTGGAGCGCCTGTGGTTCGCGCCACCGTGGGGTCCGCTGTTGGCAATGTACTGCGCGCAGGCCTTCATGGTGTTGCTGCTGCTGGTGCTGCCGCTGGCGTTATTGCCGTTGTGGGGCGTGCAGCGCATGCCGGCCAGCGAGCTGCAGCGCTTGATGCTGCGCGCCTGTGAGCGTCTAGGGGTGCGGGTCGCCGGGCTGATGCGTTGGCCAATGTCGGGTGGGCGGGTCTACAACGCGGCGGTGATCGGCATGCTGCCACGCCTGCGTTACGTGTTGTTTACCGAGGATTTGATGCGTGATCTGAAGACGCCGGAGCTCATGGCGGTGCTCGGCCATGAGCTGGGCCACGCACGGCATGGGCATCTGTGGCTCTACGTGCTGTTCGCCAATGCTGGTCTGCTGTTTTCGTTCCTGCTGCGCGAAGAGCTGGCGATCCTGCTGTTGCCGTTGTTCGAGCACGCTCTGGTGACGCTGGGTGTGCACGCCCAGCCCGGTCAAGCCATGGCCCTGGCAGAGGTCACCGCCATCCTGCTGTTGATGGCGGTGATGTGGCGTCTGGCTTTCGGCGTGCTCAGCCGCGCCTGTGAACGCCAAGCCGACCTCGCCGGGGCCGAATTGGCCGGCGACCCACAGGTGATGTGCGATGCCCTCAAATCGGTTGCGCATCTTTCCGGGCAGGGTGAAGATGAACCCAGCTGGCGACACTACTCCATCGCCCAGCGCGTCGCCTTCCTGCAGGCGGTGCGGCAACGTCCTGAGATCGCCACCTGGCACCACCACTTGGTTCGTATGATGCGCCACGGCCTTATTCTTGTCATCATCGCGCTGCTCCTGGCGGCGTCGTTCTTGTTCGACCCGCGGCGTGACGCCATGGCGGGTGACCCGCAGCAGGCCCTCAGCGAATGGGTCACGCGCGATCCGGCCCTGGGTCAGGCCCTGCGGGCGGCGGAAAGCGGTGACCACCTGCCGTTGGCGATCTGGCTCAACCGCACCGACAGCGAGCAGCGCAAGACCTTCGCCATGCTGACCGACAATCAGATCATCAAGGACATGGGCGTCGATGCCGAGGGCGACCGGCGTTTCGACGATCGCCCGCTCTACCGCTGGCGGCACCGCCTGATGGCGTTCCAGGACGTCTCCACCGGCAATCCCCAGATTGATCTGATGCTCGACAACCACCTGGCGTATGGCTTGGTCGCCGGCACCACCGAACCGACCGCCGTCGATCTGATGATCGCCAGCAGCATCGTGCCGCGCCTGAGCAAACATGTCAGCACGGTGCCCGGCGACCATGCGGTGCACGACACCATCGGCTGCGTGCAATTCGCCCAGGGTGACTTCGCCAAGGCGGTGACCTCGTTCGAAGCCGTGCTCAAAGGCTTCGAAACCGAGAGTGCGCGCAGCTCGCCCACGTGGTTCACCTCGGAACAAGCGCAGCGTCAGGCGGACAAACAACGCGCCCACCTGCAATCGCTCTACAGCCAGCGCCTGGATGCCGCGCGCAGCAACGCCGCCCGCGTTGCTGCCGGCACGCCGGCCAGTGATCCCGGCCTGTTGCCGCTGCCGCGCGACCTCGGTCAAACCCGCCCGGAACCCAGCACCCCAGGACGCTCGACCATCGAATCGAGCGGAGTCGTCCCATGACCGCGCCGCGGCGCGAGGAGCCCACGCCGGTTGATCAACTGATCGCCGCCTACGGCAATGGCCCAGGCATCAACGATGCCGAGAGCTGCCCGCTGCCGAGCCGTGAGAACGTCGCCAAGGTCTGCGACCTGGTTTTGACGCTGTTTTTCCCAGGGTTCTTCACCTCCGGTGCGGTGACCAAACAAGACCTGCCAGAGTTCACCAAAGCCCGCATCGCCGCGCTGACCACGGCGCTGCGCAAACACCTGCATGGCACTGTCGCCTTCGCCGCCGTGCGCGACGGGCGTTCGTGCGACGACGTCGAGGCGACGGTGCGTGAACACGTGCACGGTGCGATCGCTGAACTGACCAGCGTGCGTGAGCTGGTGTTGACCGATGTCGAAGCGGCCTTCGCCAGCGATCCCGCTGCCGCCGATCGCGCGACGGTGATCCTGAGCTACCCGTGCATCGAGGCCTTGGCGGTGCAGCGCTTCGCTCATCGTCTGTATCGCCGCTGCATTCCGATTTTCCCGCGCATGTTGACCGAGGTGGCGCACAGTCGCACTGGCATCGACATCCACCCCGGCGCCACCATCGATGAATCGTTCTTCATCGATCACGGCACCGGCGTGGTCATCGGCGAGACCAGTCGCATCGGCAAACACTGCGTGCTCTACCAGGGCGTCGGCCTGGTGGCGTGGAATCCGTTGGCCAAGGACGAACACGGCGAACTCAAGCGCGGTGCATCCAACAAACGCCACCCGGACCTGGAAGACCACGTGACGATCTACGCCGGCGCGACCGTGCTGGGCGGTGACACCGTCATCGGCCACCACAGCGTCATCGGCGGTAACGTCTGGCTGACGCATTCGGTCGAGCCGTACAGCGTGGTGACGATCAAGGATCCGGAGCTCAACATCCGCAAGCGCAAAGGCGCGCAGTAGACCGCCGTATCAGCACTTAAGAGTGCGCCACAGCGTAGGGATCTGGCGCTGAAATTTCGTTGAACCACTCCGGCCAACCGGCGTTATTCCCGCATGATTCGCACCGCCCTGGTGATGGCGTCGCTGCTGCTTGTGATTGGTGCTTGGCTGCTGCACACCGCCAACACCCCATTTGCCGGATCACGGAACGCGCGTGGGCCTTTGCCGGAAGTCGATCAGGGCATCCCGTTGACCCAGATCGTCCTGCCGGCGGCCGCCCCCATCACCACAGCGGCAGAAGCGCAGGCGGTGGCCGCCTGGTGGCGACGTCAGCCACCAGAGCTGATCCTGACCGCCCAGTCCTTGTTTCCGGCCAACGCGACGATCACCGATGGAGCGACGCTGTATGCTTACGGCTGCGCCGATGGCGCGCAGGTGGTGTTGTTCACCAACTTTCAGGGGCTGATGGGGCGCTGCGAGTTCGATGCGACCGGTGCGCTGCGGTTCTGCGAGTACAAGCCCGACGATACTCTGCCGATCGTCGTGCCGCATGCCGGCGGATCCCAGCGCCGGATCTCGCCGCAGGCAACCCAGGAGCTCGCTGTCCGTCTGTTGCGGCTACGCGACTGTGAGTCGGCGATCTGGGATGAGGGCGCTTTTGTCGAGTCCGCGGCGGCGCCATGGGAGCGCGATGGCGAGGGCTGGGCACGGACGGTCAGAACCATCTCGGCATCCGGCGACCGTGGCACGACCAGCGACCTCAGACTCGACGCCAACGGTTCGGTGCGGGATGCCAGAACGATCAGCTGGCGGCTCTGCAGCGTTCAGGCGACAACCGTCCCTCTGGCAGGATCCGCGGCCCAACCTGCAGAGCCGGTTGTTCCGGTCGCCAACAACTGACCGAATCAATTGTCGCGGTTGCCCCGGCCTGGGGCTTTTCCCCGGCGACATCGTTACATGATGCGCCTCCCTTCGGGAGAGATCATGCCCCTGACCAGCGACCAATACCTGCGTTACGCCCGCCACCTGACCCTGCCGGAGTTCGGTGAGGCGGGGCAGGAAAAACTGCTCAAATCCTCCGTGTTGCTGATCGGCGCCGGTGGCCTCGGCAGTCCGCTCGCCCTGTACTTAGCCGCTGCTGGCGTCGGTCGCCTGGGCATCATGGATTTCGACGTGGTCGACGTGTCGAACCTCCAGCGTCAGGTGATCCACCGCACGCAGGACGTCGGCACCAGCAAGGCGAAGAGCGCCAAGCGCGGCGTGCAGGATCTCAATCCCGGCTGCGTGGTCGACATCTACGAAGAAGGCATCACCTCGGCCAACGCCTTGGAAATCATTGCCAAGTACGACATCGTCATCGATGGCACCGACAATTTCCCGACGCGGTACCTGGTCAACGACGCCTGCGTGTTCTTGAACAAGGTGAACATCTACGGCTCGATCTACCGTTTCGAGGGCCAGGCGACGGTGTTCGACACGCGCAAGAAAGCCGACGGCACCCGCAACGGTCCGTGTTACCGCTGCCTGTATCCTGAGCCGCCGCCCCCCGGCGAAGTGCCCTCGTGCGCGGAAGGCGGCGTGCTCGGCGTGTTGCCCGGCACCATCGCGATGATCCAGGCCACTGAAGCGATCAAGGTCATCAGCGGCATGGGCAAGACCCTCGCCGGACGCTTCCTGCGTTATGACGCGCTGAACATGTCCTTTCGAGAGCTCAAGCTGCGGCCGGATCCGACCTGTCCGGTGTGCAGCAAGAACCCGACGATCACGCAACTGATCGACTACCAGCAGTTCTGCGGCATGGGCCGCGGGGAGAACACCGTGAGCACCGAAGACCTGGAAATCAGCGCCACCGACTACGCCGCGCTGCGCGATGCCGGCAAAGAGCACCTGCTGCTCGACGTGCGTGAGGCGTTCGAACTCGCGATCTGCCAGATCGAGGGGAACCTCAACATCCCGCTCGGTCAGCTGCCTGGTCGCCTGAGCGAGATCGCCGGCTGGAAGGACAAGCTGGTGGTTGCCCAGTGCAAATCCGGTCGCCGCAGCATGAAGGCGCTGGAAACCTTGAAGAAGCACGGCTTCAGCAACGTGCTCAACCTCAAGGGTGGTATCCTTGGCTGGGGCGAGGACGTCGATCCGTCGATCTCCGCGTATTGAATCAGGTATCCGGCGGGTCTTTCCGCCAACCCGGTAGCTCCGGCTCATCCCGGCAGGCAGCGCGTAAATCATCGATCGCGCGCTGCAACGGACGCGCTCGCTTGGCGAAGCGCACGCCCATCCAGATGACGTACGCGCCAGCTCCCGTGAAGAGAACGGCGAACACCGACTGCTTGCCTACTTCGATGGAGAACTCCCGGGGGTCATTGGTCCGGGTGTATTCCACCCGCGGAGAGGTTCTCCGGTATATCCCGATCGTGGTGATGCGACCATCCACTGCGGTGCGCAGACTCCAGACATGGATGAAGGCCATGAGCCACAGCGCTAAGACGGCCAGGCCGAGAGCCACTGCCAGGAGTTTCATGAGTTGTCAGCCCTTGGTCCATCTGAGCCGATCCGAGGCTTAACTTCCTGTGCGAGAGATTCGTGATCGAGCGACCGAAGCACGTGGTTGGCCTCAGCGATCGCCCGATCGGCATCGGCGAGAACCCGATCGGTCTTGCCCTGGAAACTGACGTCAGCCGCTTTCTCGGCCTGTGCGACGGCTTGGTCGGCATCGGCGATGGCCTTCTCGGCATCAGCGATGTTCCGATTCAGGCGGAACGTCGAAAAACCGGCGATGGCCGTCAGCACCGACACGTAGGTGCTCAACCCGGCGAGGACGATCATGAAGGCGGTATGGGTGGTGAACCACCAGGGGGATTCCTCCCAGGTGTAGGTCCGACCAAAACCGCTGGAGGCACGGGAATAAACGATGCCGCTGAACACATCCCGCAAGTGATAGCCGAAGTAAACGGCGATGCCGGCGAGGCATAGACTGAATCCCCACCATTTATATGGTGAAGGAAATCTTGGCAGCTTCATATCCGGCGGATGGTGCCTCGGGAAAGGACTTCACAAGTCCTGGGCCAGATGGTCGCCTGGGTCGGGGCGAATTATTTCCCATCCCCGCGTATCCCGCTAACGTGTTTCCCATGAGTACGCTGAAATTCATTGCTGGCCGCGATTCGCACCTGACCGCCACCGTTCCCACCGGGCGTTACCTGATCGTCGATTACGGACGCGAGGGCTTCGACGCTACTTTTACTCCAACCGGGGGCACTGAAATCGCCCTGCCGCCGGCCAAGGGCGGGCGTTTCCACAAGGCCAGCCGCCATGCCATGGCCACCTGCGAACTGCATCTTGCCCACCAGGCCGCCCCGCGGATCTGACCACGCCGATGAGACACCGCGGACGCTGAACGACAGGTGCTCAGCAGCCGTGCCATGCAATCAGTAGTATGTTGGCCTAGCCGTCCCCTGGAGCCTCCCATGCGTGCCCTGAGCTGGTTATCCGTCGCTCTGTTGTTGGCGTGGTTCGCCGCGCCACCTGCCGTTGCCGCCGACAAGGCTGCGGCCGCCGACAAAAAGTGGTTCGAAGCGCGTGCCGCCAACCGCAGTGGTCGCGAGGGCCTGTACAAAGGTGCCGCCGCTGACCGCATCGACCGCGCCAAGAAGGCCGCGGTGGTGGCGCAGGATCTGGCGAAAAAAGCCGCCGATCTACGGGTGCCCGGCCAGGACCAGACCTTCTCGCGTATCGTCGAGTTCATCGACCGTTTGGATCCGGCGCAGGCCGAACCGGTGAAGGCCGCCTTTGCCGCACTGCCAGCCGAACCGGCGACGGCGGAACCCAAAGCGGTGAAGGCGTGGGAGACGTTCTTCAAATCCAAGCGCACCGCCTTGACCAAACCCACGGAAGTCCTCGGCGAAAAAGCGCTCGGCGTCAGCGTCACCGACATCGCCTACGACTGCCTGCAACAGGTCCTGACCTACGACCCGGATCACGCCTCGCTGCGCAAGGCGCTCAACCAGACCAAGGTCGATGGCCGCTACTACGGCCCGAAGGACATGGAGCTGGTGAAGGCCGGCCTGCGCTGGGATGTGAAGCTGGGTTGGATCATCGCCAAGGATGTCGCGCGATACGAAAAGGGCGATTACTTCGACATCCAGAGCAAGAAATGGACCACGCTCGATGAAGCGAACACGCTGCGCGCCGAGCTGGCCCAGCAGTGGGTGGTGCAGACCGAACACCTCGAACTACGCGGCACGGCGAAACTTCAGGACCTGGTTGATGCGGCCAACAAACTCGAAGCGTTCTATGCACAGATCTTCGCCTCGTACTCATTGTTCTTCAGCAAGGGCCAGAGCGACATCAAATTGATCTTCGGACTGCTCGATCATCCGCGACTGGTGGTCAACATCGCCAAGGACCCTGTCGCCTATAAAGCCTCGCTGCCATCCGGCGTACCGGCGGGCTTTTCCGCCGGCATGTGGATTCCCGCGGTCGGCGCGTCGTTCTTCTACGCCGGCCCGATGGAAGTGATGTTCCACGAGTTCACCCACCAGATCCTCGACATCTTCAGCAGCGGTGGCCGCGCGCCGGTGTGGGTCATCGAAGGCATCGCGGTCTACACTCAGGCGCCGACCTACGTCGATGGCGAGTTGAGCCTCGGCCAATTGGCCAAGAACGGCATGATCCGCTCGCACTTCCGCCGCCTGACCGCGGGCAACGCCATGGACCTCGACACGCTGATGAACCTCGATCATCAGAAGTGGATTGCCGCCGCTGATCCGGGTCCGCAGTACAGCGCCGCCGGCGCGCTCGCGCAGTTCTGCATGGAGGCCAACAACCGCAAATACCGCGCGGACTACGTCGAGTTCGTGCGTGACGGTTACCTGGGTCTGACCGAAGGCCACACCCTGTGGGACTACCTGGGAATGACGCGCGAGGATTTCATCTACGCCTATAAAGCGTGGGAGAAAACCACCGGCGAGACGCTCGCCCCTCGCTAAACCGGAGTCGAACAATGCGTCTTCTGCTGTTGTCCCTTATCTGCTTGTTATCCAGCGTGCTGACAGCTGCCGATCCTGTGCTGCAACGCATCACCCTGGCTGACGGCCGGGTGCTTGAAGGCGTCCTTGACGAGTCCGCCGGCACCATCCATCTCTACAACCTCAAGACCGGCAAACCGCTCGCGGTGCTGCCGATCAAGGTGGCCGACATCACCAAGCGTGAACCGCTGGTGTTGGCCAAGCCGGACGATGCCGCCAACCCCGCAGACGATGCCGCCAAGCCCAAAGCAAAACGTGGAGCAGACGGCAGATTCCTGACCAACCACCAAGCGGCGCTCACGTTGGCCAAGGAGCTGAAACGTCCAGTATTCGCCTTCTTCACCGGCAGCGACTGGTGTCCGGCGTGCAAGGGGATGCAAAAGGATATCCTGACCACACCGGAGTTCCGCGCCTGGGCCGAACGCAGCGTGGTGATGCTCGAACTCGACTATCCCAACAAACCATTGGCCAAGGCCATCAAGGACCAGAACGACGCACTCAAACGCCAGTTCGGCATCAGCAGCTACCCGACCGTGCACCTGCTCAATCCGCTCGATGGGACGAGTTTCGGCAGCCTCGTCAGCTACTTCGATGGCGGCCCGGAGGTTTACATCGAACAACTCATCAAACGCATCCCGGCAGCCAAGCTCAACAAATAACCTCGCGAGAAAACCATGCGTCACCTGATCCAGTTATTCACACTACTCACCTTGCTCACCCTGCCGCTCGCGGCAGAAGAAATGAAACACACCACCGACGCCATCGATCAGGTGAAGACCAGCGTCGCCGCTGGCAAAGCCGTCATCGTCGACGTGCGCGAACAGGCGGAGTGGGACAACGGCCACCTGAAGGCCGCGTCGCTGGTGCCACTCAGCCTGCTGAGCAAGGACGGCGCGGAAATTCCCGCGTCCTTGCCAAAGGACAAGCCGGTCTACATCCACTGCCGCAGCGGGGGTCGCGCCCTGAAGGCGGCAGAGATTCTCAAAGCCAAGGGTTACGACGTCCGACCGCTGCAAGCCGGCTACGGCCAGTTGGTGAAGGATGGATTCGAAAAGGCGGAGTGACTTTCCCGGGAGCGCCGAGCACCAGCTCGGCATTCGCGCACTGGCCGAGCTGGCGCGCGGCGCTGCTCGGCGCTCCCGGAGTGGACCATCGTAGGCGAACAGGACTACGGTGAAAACTGGTGCGTATAGCCCGCCGCCGCCGGGCGACATCATGGTGGAGACGCCATGAACGCCCCGACCGATGACGATCGTATCCGCCAGCACGCTGATCTGGTCTACCGCACCTGCCTGCGCATCACCGGCAACGCCCAGGATGCCGCCGATGTGGCGCAGGAGGTCTTCGTCGCGTGGCTGCGACAGCACCGAGAGATCCGCGGTTCAGTCGCGGCCTGGCTCTATGGCACTGCCCGGCAGCGCTCGCTCGATTGGTTGCGGACGAACCACCGCCGTGATCGCCACGAACAACAAGCGGCACTGCCAGCTATCGCTGGTGTTCGCGAAGACGATTGGCGTGCCCATCTGGATGACGCGCTGAACGAGTTGCCTGCGCCCGCCCGCACCCTGGTGGTCGAGCATCACCTGCTGGGCCTGACCCAGGGACAGTTGGCTGCGCGTTATCGTTGTACGCAGGCGACCATCTCGCGTCGCCTGACCCAGACGTTGGACCAGTTGCGCGCCGCCTTACGTTCGCGTGGCGTGACGGTGAGCGGCGCCGCGTTGCTTGCAGGATTTGCTGCCGCACCCGCGACCGCGTGTCCGGCACCATTGGTGGCACCGGTCCTGGCGCAGGCGCAGATGGTTGGGACCTCGGCGCTGGTTGGTTCGATGGTGATCGGTGGTCTTAGTCTATTCGGTTGGGTGGCCATCGCCGCTGGTTTTCTCGCAATGTTCACCGTGGTGGGCGGTGTCGGTGCGTGGTGGTGGAGCGTCGGCGTCGCACGTGAGCTCGACCGCGATTGGACGGCGGTGGCGACCGCGCATCTGCCGCCGTTACCATCGTCGGTACAGACAGTGGCCGTGCCCGAACACTCACCCCGCTATCCGTCGATCGAAGCGCTGATCGCCCGCCAACCGCAGCGTGATGCCGCACGACAGGCACGGCTGGATCAACTCATCGCTCCCGCAGGGAAAGCACCGTGGTCTTTGATTGACGATTGGTCGCTGACCGTGCTCGCCAGCGCAACCGGGAAGCTCAAGTCAGGTGAGGTACTCAAAAAGGAAGAAGCCAAGGCTGTGGCCCACGTGTATGAGCGCATACGTCCGATCCTCGACGAATTACATAACCCGGACGCGGCGCTCGGCGTCGGCGCCTTCTTGAGCCAAGCATACGCCGATGGACGTCTGGCGGGCAATGAGCAACGCGGTACGTGGCTGCGCATCCGCTTCGGTGGCGAGCGGGCGATTGGTCAGCAACCATGGATCAGCCAGATCATCCCCAGCGTGCTGATCCATGCCGCGCTTCAGGCACCGGATCCACGTGAAGCATTGGCGGATCTGGATGCCTGGGTGGTCTCGTCTGGTCGGGCTGCGGTCACCATCATCGAAGCACTCCAGGCACAGGCGATGTGGGAGACGCGGGATAATTTCTACCAGGAGTTGGCGTGGCGTGGACGCCTGCCAGCTGATGCACAACAGCGGTGGCTTGCCGAGCGCTGTCCGACATCGGCGGTGATGTCCAATGCGATCATGGGCGAGGTACTGCTGTTGCTCATACCACATCTGGAGGACCTGCGTGCGGGACGTGCGGCAGATCAGGGCGTCTTCGAGTACGTGGGGTTCGGTCCGCGTCTGACCTGGATTCCACTGCACCTCGACGTCATCCAAGGAGCGCTTACTGGACAGGAGGCAGAGCGTTTCCGTGCGCTTGATGGGCAAGCGAAGGCTGGCGAGGGCAGCACGTACTGGCCGCTCATCAGAGTCCAGGCGAGTATGGTGGCCCTTGGCGAAACCCGTCATCGTGCTCGTCGCCTGGCGGTGGAGATCCTGCTGCGGGCACGTGCAGGTGAAAACCTCCCAGAAACCCTGGCAACCGACGGTTCCCGTGGCGTAAACTCCTGGGGCTTGCGTTATGAACGCCAGTCAGCGACACGCTTCACCCTGATTGTAGATCCGGACGCTGGACTACCGGTCTGTGGTTTGCCGGAGGAGGTCACAACCCTGCGTTCGCGGATCCAAGAAGCCCGCTCAAAGCCACGGACCAAGCCATTGGTCAACCATACCCTGCTGATCGAGATGGAGGTACCACCACCGTCAGCGACGGAGCCAGTGGTCTTGCCGAGCGAGCTGCTACCAACCGAAGAGATCCCGCCGTCGTTCCAGAGCCTGGCACAGTAGGGTGATCTTCACTGGTCTCTCAAAGCGCTGCTGACCTGTTCAGGAAATATCCCCGCTCGATCCGTCGCACCATGCCGTTTGAGCACCGGCCACAACACCTCGCGGTAATCATTCGCCACCGCCACGTCGCCTGGGCCTTCGAGGAAATCGCTGGTCAGCCCAGGCCACTTCCCCTGCACGCCACCCGTGGTGCCGCCGCCGAGAATCAGGCATGCGCCGCCACGACCGTGATCCGTGCCTAGGCTGGAGTTCTCCGCCACCCGTCGGCCGAATTCGCTGATCACCACCACGCTGACGTGATCCAGATCCTTGCCGAGGTCGGTGGCGAACGCTGACAGGCCGTGGCCGAGCGCGGTGAGGCGCGGTGCGATTACGGTGTCTTGCAGGAAGTGACTGTCCCAGCCGTCGAGATCGACGCAGGCAACTTTGAGGCCGACGCCGGCCTGGATCAGGCGCGCGGTCAACCGCAGGCGGGCGCCGAAATCTGCGGCGGTGTCGCCGTGTTGGGCGTTGGTGGGATAGATCGCACCATGCGCGGGATGATCGGCGGCGCGTCGGAGTTCGGCGAGCCGTTCGTTGGCGGCAAGCGCGGCAAGCGCCGGGCCGCCGAGCAAGGGATCGCCGCTGGTGAGTGCCCCGAAGGCACCCATCAGCGCGTGGTCGTCATCACCGCCAAGGTCAGCCAAGGACGTGAACGCAGTGGCCGTTGGCGCGCCGCGTAGGCATTCGCTTACCGCGGTACCGAGCGTCACCGCTTCCAGCACACCGAGTCCGTCCGCGCCTTGCGCTTGGCGCAGGAAGCGTCCGAGCCATCCGCCAGAAACGTTGCGTCCACCGTGATCCATCAGGTCTTGGGCATAGAAGTGCGACCGCGTCTCGTCATCGCTGCCGCATGCCGGGATCACCGACAGCTTGCCATCATCGAACCAGCGGCCGAGTGGTGCGAGCAACGGATGCAGCTCGAATCGATCATCGAGTCGATGCCCACTGCCGGGCTTCATCGCCAGCGTCGGGCGCGCGCGGTGGTAAGCATCCTCCGTCACTGGAGGAACTAGGCTGAGTCCGTCAGCGCCACCACGCAGGAATACCAGTACAAGGGTGCGATCACTCATGGTCGCCTCAGCAGCGTTGGAAGGCGGGTGAACCGAGGGCGAGCGCCAGCGCATCACCACCAGCCGCGGCGAGCGCGGTCATCTCGCGTGCATCGGCCTGACGGCCGAACAAATGCGCGGCGGTGGCTGCGGGTGAGCCGAAGCGTTTGACCAGGGCGTCGGTGTCGACGCGGGTTCCCGCCAGCGTGCTGCGCGCAAACGCGCCGGCGAAACGCCAGCGCCACAACAACGTCCCGGTCCAGGCCTCGGCGTTTTCTGGCTGACCGTCGGGCGTCGGGAATTGAAACGGTTGGTGGCCGAGGCGCCCCAGGTAGTCGAGCACCGCATGGCCGCCGTTGCTGTGCGCCGCGGTAGCGCGCAGGCACGACGCGACGTAGTGGAACGGGCGTTTGAGTTTGCTGGCAAAGCCGGCGGGGTCGCGGAAGGCGTCGCTGGTGATCAGTGCGCGCATGGTCAGTGCCAGATCGCCGTTGCTGACGGTGAAAGCCTGCGCCACCTGGTCGATCGCGGCCGCGGACGGATCATCAGCGATGAAACGCGTGCAGAGTTTGCGCGCCACGTGCCGCGCGGTTGACGGATGCGTGGCGACGATGCGCAGCACCTGATCAAGATCGCGTTCGCCGCCACCGGCAGCGATCGTCTGACCGAGCACCGTCTTTGCGCCGTTATCGTGCGCGTCGCGGTGGAACTCGACGGTGCCTTTGCGCCACTGATGCTGGTCACGCACGGTCCAGCCGCTTAGGCAGCGCGCGACCTCCATGACGTCCTGCTGGGTGTAGCCGCCATCGACGCCGAGCGTGTGCAGTTCGAGCAGCTCGCGCGCGTAGTTCTCATTTGGTTTTATCCCTTTCCCGTCGACGCGGTTCACCCGCCCGTCGAGGTACCACAACATCGCGGGGCTGAGCGCCACCGCGCGTAGCAAATCGCTGAAACGACCCAGCGCATGTGGCCGAATGACATCGCGGTCATAGGCCACCGTCACCCAGGCGCATTCGCCCTTCGACATGTCGACGTTGAAGTGGTCGTTCCAGAAATGACAGAGCTGCTCGTGCAGCTGGCGCTTGGAATACACCGCGCGCAGCAACGTGGCAGCGGTCAGTTCGTGCAACAGCACGCGTTCCTTGAATTCATAGAGTTCACCGAGCGGTTGGGCCAACGCTTCACGGCGGCGGATCAGGCGTTCACAGATGGAATCGTCGATGGTCTCGGGATGCAGCTGGCGCACGACCCACGCTTCCACAGCGGCGTCCGGCGATTTCGCCAGCGCCAACAGTGCCGGGCGGTCATCTGGATGTTCGCCGAAGGTCAGGCGGCGCAGCACGTGTGCCGGCAGATCGAGCGTCGCTGCCGGGTTGACCGCGGTGGCTGGGCCTTCGACGCCAAGCACCAGATCGACCGCCTGTTGGGGGCCGCAGCCGGTAAGCGCCAGCAGGCCGACGCCACTGCCAAACAGCAGGTGACGACGCGTGATCACGCGCTCGGTCCCGCGGGGGCGGCGATCATCGTCGCGGCGGTGGCCTCGGCACCGCTCAACACCCGTGGTGCCGTCGGACGACCACCGCGCATAGCCATGACCGCAACACCGAAGCCGCTCACCAACGCCCACGGCATGATCACCAACCAACCGACGATCGGCAGCAAGAACACCAGGGCCAGAACGATGCCACCACGCAGCACGCGGCGCCACGGCTGGGTGGCATCGCTCGGTGAAGCCAGACCACTGCCGACGCGCAGGACGAGTCCGGCCGAACCCAGCAGGGCGAACATCACCGGCACGGTCAAAAGCAGCAGAGCGATGACGTTGAAGGGCGGCCCGAGTTGCGAGAGCACCGTGATCAGCACCAGCAGCGGCAGCACGATCGCCAGGCCCAGGAACGTCGCCGCGACCGGTCGGCGGCCGTAGCGGTCGGCGCAGCTCTCGACCAGCGTCGGGAACAGCCCGTAAGCGCCGAGCCAATGCGCGACGAACACCAGCAGCGCGCCGAGGATGAGCAGGAACCAGGTGAGGACATCGGCCATGATCATGGGGATTTCTCCAAAGCAGAGGGAGTGGGAGCGAACCAATCGCCAAGCGCATCTAGGACGCGGACGGGTGACCACTGCGGTACACTCGACGCGAGGGTGGCGAGCGCCGGCGGATGCGGCGGCGCAGGGATGAAGAGGGTGTCGGGCACGTCTGGGCGGCCGAACGTCAGCGCATGGCGCAGGGTGTCGGGCGGAACGAACGCCTGTGCCGCCGCACCCAGGCCGATCAGGCAGGCAAGAAACAGTCCGGCGGCCATCGCCATGCCGCGCCAAGCGCGTTCGGCCTCGCGTTGTCGCTGGGCGGCGGCGAGTCCTTTTGCGGCAAATGTCGCGGCGAAACGCGCGGCGTGCAGATCGGACAGCGGCGCACGGTGTGCTGGTGCTTGTCGTGCGGCGGTGACCAGCGCCTGCCAACGGTGATCGAAATTATTCATGGGCGCCTTCCCCCTGGGAGCGCCGGTTTCCAACCGGCGAAGAACGTCCGACCATCAGGAACGTTCCTGGTATACGAACGTCCTTCGCCGGTTGGCAACCGGCGGTCCCAGGCGTTGCAAGCCCGCACGACGTGTTTGGTGCTCACGGCATCTCCTTTGCGCCCACCAAGGTCTTCAAGCGCAGCCGCGCCCGGAACGCGCGCACCTTCACCAACGTCTTGCTCCACCCGGTGAGTTCACTGATCTCTGCCACGCTGCGTTGTTCCAGGTCGAGCAGCGTCAGCACTAGGCGGTCATCCGGCGGCAGGCGGCAGAGCAGCGCGTCGACCAGTTCACGGGCGGCGCTGGCGTCATCGTGCGACCCTGGGCCACCGTGCAGCACTGTCAGCTGTTGCTCTGCTGCTGGCGAAAATGCACCTAGTCGCGGACGTCGGCTCTCGGCCCGCAGCACATCGCGGCAGACATTCACCGTCATCCGTGCGAGCCAGTGCTCGAATGGAATGCCGGGGCGCTGCTCATAACGATCGAGGCGGGCGAACATCGCGAGGTAGACCTCCTGGACTAAGTCGTCATCGCTGTGTGCCTGTGCGCGGTACGCCCGCACCAGTTTCAGCACCAGCGGGTGCGTCTGGACCACCAGGGCCTGTGCGGCGTCCTGGTCACCCATCTGCACCCGCCGCACGCAGGCGACCATGTCGAATCCGAGCTCCGGCACGGCACCCACGCTAACGACCAGTCATGCCACTGATAACGCCAGAGGGTGGGGGTCGGTTACAGGTGGATGGGGAGGTGAAACCGAGGGGAAGCCGGATTTGACATGGAGCACCGGAGCGCCGGAGGAAACAACAGTCAGAGGTCGGTTTTCCTCCGGTGCTCCGGTGCTCCATGTTCCATTCGGTTTCCTCTCATCGCTTTCTAGAACGCCATCACGCCGGCGTCGGCGCGCGTTTGCTCTTCCCCTTCATCTTTTCCTCTTCCGCCAGACGCAGGATGTACTCTTTGAACTCCGGGTCCTCGCCGTCGAGGTGCGGGATCATCATGGTGCGGAAGTCCTCACGGCGGCACCACTCGCGCATGT
>JANPLC010000167.1:0-27748 GCA_031426335.1 Planctomycetota bacterium | reverse complement strand
GGAGTCGACAGGGGTGAGCGCCGTCGGGCGCATCTCGGCGGAGGACACGGGGATCTACACCGATGAGCAGCGCGACGCCTGGGCGCGGGTCACGACCTTCGTCCACGACGGGGCGCAGGTCATTGCTGAATACGAGGTACTGCAACCTGCCTTGTGGAAAAGGTGTCCTTCCTTACAAGCCGCAGAAGGTTAAAGGTGGGAAGCCAGGTAAAGTCCCGACTGACAAGAAGGGGAACCCAATTGATGACAAGGATCGACCGTGGGAATGGGATCCTAGGAAGAAGGAATGGGACGTTCAAGATCCGGACTCGCCCACAGGGCACTACAATGTGAATAGTGCTGGTGAAATTACACATGGAGCTACGCCATAGCCATGGAACAACTTATTGCAGTGGCTGTCGATCTTGAAAGCGCAGAGCGGTGCTATTTTCTGACGGTGTCTGCTGCTGGCGATGATGACCAAGCAATTGTTGATTTAGTTTTGGCTCATAGCAGGAAGTTTGCTCTGGGTGCACGCATAACCAGAACAGAGGTTTGTTATTCGTTACAAGACGCAGCTAACGAGCCGTATTTCTACGAGTGCCTTTCTGCGTTGTCGATACAGCTCGCAAAGCATTTCGACTCTCGAATGGGCTGGTCGGCATCATGCAAAGCAGACGCTAGAGCTGGTAAACTACTATTATACTGTGGTAATCCGTCACAGCGGTCGAAAGTGAAAGATGGATTCTGGTCAATGAGAGCAAAGTAGACTGTAGACGCACTCGTTCAGGAAGCTGGCAGCAGGCGTGTACTACCAGGGGCCCGCCATGAACTGCGCGTAGAAGTTGACGCGGGCACTCACATTGCGTTCGACTTGGCTATGCTCCGTGATATTTCTCCTGACCTTACCTTTGTAGGGGTGCAATGCAGATCGATATCCAGTGTTGGAACGGCCTAACCAATCGCTTCACGGGAGCGGACCATGGTCTTTCCTGAACCACTAACCACATTGGCCGCCCCGTGACGTCAGCAAAGGGCGCACCAAAGAAGTCACGCAAACCAGAATGGTACGGGGTAAAATCCGTTGTCAGATGGTTTTCCCGCAAGGGCAAGAAGACCTTGTGCTTTGAAGAACGCGTTGTTGTGTTCATGGCGCTCTCATTTGACGACGCCATCGCTCAGGCAGAACGCGAACTCAAGACTTACTGCAAGAGAGACAGAGATGCGACGTTTAACCTGGAACCAGCAGGGTTTATTAACGCTTATTCGATTGGCGATCCGCGGCTAGTCCCTGGCATCGAAGTGTTTTCACGTCTAGCGAAGACGGCACTTTCCTCTCGCTCGTTTCTCAGGCTGTATTACCCGCACTCCCACGACCGAGCACTCTAGTGCTGGCGCCTAACTTACGCATGCGCCGGAGCGCGGACCGCACCGGTTTGACCTTCCCCCCGTTCAGTTGACACCCTGACAAGAGCGAAGGCTCAGCAAGGCTGTCATCATGAGTACGAAACCCAGCAAACCCACCCCACCCCAGGGCGACTCCGCTCCCCGTCGCAAGCGGCGTCAGCGCATACGGCGAACGCACTGTCCTTGCTGCGGATGGAGTCACCACGCGGACTGCATCGCTGCATGGCAACCAAGTCGGATTCACGGGACGGTATTTGGACAAAGAGACGAAACTTTGGTACTTCCGGGCGCGGTACTACTCGGGGAGCTTGGGACGGTTTGTGGGGAGAGACCCGCTGGGGTACGTGGATGGGACGGGGTTGTATGGCGCGTACTATGTACCGAATGGGCTTGATCCATTTGTTTCGCATCGACGCTTTGCGCTTCTTCATCTGGGACAGCTCGACCTGGAGACGCACGAGACGTTGTTTGGCTTGAAGAATCTCGTCCTGCTTCCGTTGGATGGCTGAGTCTAGGTGGCTTTGAGATTCCTGGGTGATGCTGGGCAATGGTTGGGTGGTGGTCATGGATTGGGTCTCCTGCAATTCACGGATGGTAGAAGTCAGCAGTTGCTCTGAACTCGCACTTACGCACCTCTTCCTGGACGCACTCACGCGCAAGCTCAATGCGATAGTCGAGGTAGTCCAAAAGGTCACGATCATCGGACTGACCTTTTTTGAGCGCCATGAAATGCGCTAATCGCTTGTGACGGAGAGCATGCAGGGAAACGAATGATGGAGGGTAACAGGGGTCCAGGATAAATGGTTGGTCGTCGGTCATGGGAAATCCTCCGTGGTAGTCTTATTTAGATTGATCGTATCATTGAGACCCACGGACAATGCGTTGTGATTTACCAGAGGGATGGGTGGTTGTGATTTACCAGAGGGATGGGTGAGCCTAGCCCAGATGACCACGACACTTCCGAAAAATTCGCCAAAAGGACTGTATTTGGCGGTTTTTACTGGATCCAATTTTTCGACCTCAGGAATACGCTGGGATTTTCGGTTTCCCAGGGTTTGCGTGACGAAGCGGAAAAAGGTCGAGTAAATCCCTGGGGATGAAAAATCGGGAATGTCAGTAACGGTTGCAAGGGAACCAGCGTGACGAGCCCATGTGGTTGGTTGGTGTAATCAGCCAATGTAGATCGAGCCCATGTGGTTGGTTGGATGTCCAATTCGTTCGGTGAATGAACTGCTGCTCCACAACAAGTTGAGCACCACCGCGCTCTATACTCCAGTCACGGTGGACGAACTCCGCCACGAACTCATCAAACTCCATCCACGGTGCTGACCATGACCACCGCACTGGAACAAGCCGCACAAGATTGGATCGCACACCTCACCGTGTTGGGACGTTCACCGAGAACCATTGAACTGCGTCAGGATCGTTTGGCTGCTGTCATCACCTTCCTGCATCACCGTGGATGTCTGCGTCCTGCTGACGTGAGTGCGACGGACATAGATGCATACATGCTGGAACGCCAATCTCAGGGAATCGCTCGCGAATCGCTGCATAGCTTTCGCACCACCATCCGTGGGTTCTTCGACTGGTACATGAGCACGGAAAGATCTTGCGCAATCCTGCGAACGACATCGATCTGGGAGCACGGAATGAACAACCGTTGCTCCTCGCTCCACTTTCGGAATCAGACGTGACCGCGCTCCTCGATGCGATTCCCATGAGAACCACGCCAGACTTGCGTAACCGCTGCTTCGTGGAACTGCTCTATGGGTGCGGACTGAGACTGAATGAAGCCCTGACTCTGAAACTCACCGACGTGCAACTCGACCTGGGAATTCTCACCGTCCATGGAAAGGGTGGTCTGGATGCTCAAGTCCCATTGCTCCCAAGTGCGCTCGCGGTGTTACGTGACTACATCGCGGTGCGTCGTGAACTGGTCTGCGGTCCTGACGGCGGAACACTTTTTCTGAGTCGTGGTGGAAAGCAGATGGTTGCAGTCAGTGTCCAGCAATGGGTTGCGAGACTCGGAAAAACCGTGCTCGGAGAATCACGCCGAGTGCATCCGCATTTGTTCCGACACAGCATCGCGGTTCACCTGTTGCGACGTGGTTTGGACATCCGCTACATCCAGTCATTCCTCAGACATGCGGACATGGACACCACCAAGCAATACCTGCGGTTAGTCCCTGAACATCTGCGCGAGGATTACGACAGAGCGATGCCGCACCTCGCTCCTGACTGCTCCGCATCCTGACATCAGTGGCGGGAACTGCTGGCACCGCTGGAAGTGGTGAGTAGAGTTCTGCCATTCCATGATGCTCCTCCATCCAACTCATCCAGTGACGCGGTAACCAGCATGGTTGCGTTCAGCTCCACGTGCTCCTGGTTGGATGACTTCGCGGAAGTTATTCGCGAAAATGAAAATGATCGCGGAGCAAATCACCTCTACAGCGTCGCTGCGCTCACCGACAGCAGCGGTGCGGTGGTAGAGCGGTACAGATACGACAGCTATGGAAATAGGACCGTGCTCGCTGCGGATGGAGTCACCACGCGGACTGCATCGCTGTATGGGAACCAAGTCGGATTCACGGGACGGTATTTGGACAAAGAGACGGGACTCTGGTACTTCCGCGCAAGATACTACTCGGGGGGCTTGGGACGGTTTGTGGGGAGAGACCAATATAGGTTTGCTGCAACTTATGATTCTCTAATTGTAATTAATTACACGCCGACCCCAGTTGATTGTTACGTAAATGGCCAAAATCAATATGCCGGCTATTTCGCCACGAACGATGTTGATCCGTCGGGATATTGCACGTGCGACACTACGACGCCCCTTGGATTATGGAGACCGCCTAAAAATCCAACAGTTCGTGACGGCGTGGCTGGGACAACCACTTCCATCACGGATAAAAGTGATTGCTCGTATGAAACAATAGTTGGTTTAGCATGGGACATTCCGCCATTCGTGTGCGCGACAGTTTGGTGTGGGAGCTGCCGTGTCCAAGTTGACTATGTGGCAAAGAATAAAGTTCAACCAACCCCTGCTGGGGGGTGGGAAGTAGTTCCGTATTGGCAGGCAACGAAATCGACGGAGGTGGCCCCGTGCAGATAACCACTAAAAAGTTAATATATGTCACGCTGGGACTAATTGTCCTGATTGTCTTCACGCTGATTTATATGAAGCACGTAAAGAATGAGTTCAAGCTCAGTCAAATAAAACTTGAAATAAATAAGGAGAAACAGGATCAAAACTTCGGGGTGAGGGGAAATTCATTTATATCAGTTGCTGGGAAAATTAACGTACTTATTCAGTTAGAAGGAGGACTGAGCCAGTTAGACATAATTAGCATTCTTGGTGAACCAGACATGAGGGGAGAGGATGGATTTTCATATAATATAGTCGGGAAGGACAGGAAAAGAATAACATATGAAGGGAAAGGTGCTTGGATAGACAATTTTCACTGGGAGTGACGTTTTGAGAGGATTGTACTGGTTCATTGGGAAAGTCTGATATATTGAGCGAATTCGCATATATTTAGTCTCTCGCGTTTTCACACGACAGGCAGCTCCCGTCCTGTGTAAAAAACTCAAACAGCCAACCGATAGACGCGTACGGACAGCGGACGGTGCTGGCTGCAGATTCTTCTCCCAGCGCCACGAACGCGGTGCCACCCTCGTCACCAGCAACCTCCCCTTCGATGAATGGACCGAGGTCTTCGGCAGCCAGCGCCTCACCGGCGCGCTCCTCGACCGCCTCACCCACCACGCCCACGTCCTCACCTGCAACGGCGACTCCTACCGCCTCGCAGACGCCAAACGCCGGCGCGCCAAGCAGGACAAACCAGCACCAAAGACCGCGAACGAACCCTGACTCCCCCTGGGATCAGCAACCGGCGGCTCCGCCGCCCTACTGGCCTAATTTTGCTCCGCCGACTGGCCTAATTTTGCTCCGCCCTTTACACCCATGACCCGATGGATCATCGCTGAGCACATGGATTGTGCTCAGCCATCCGCCATCCTGGCTGCTGACGAGGCTTATGCGTGAGAAATGTATTCAGATCAGCGTTGATACTGATCCTGCAACGCTGCTCTCCCAAAACGCGCTAACCCATGAACCATAGACGTCCGCAGCGAGCTGCGACGAAACCGATTCAGAACGCACCGCAGCAACGCAGTGAACCGCATAGATTCCCGACATCAGTGCTCGCAGAACGCCATTGCCAGCAGCTGGGGTCGTCAAGCACGCGGCATCGCCAAGGAGGAACCAGTCTGGTCCAGCGCATGGCCGGAAGATGCGTGGCGTCATATCGAGCCCAGTCGTCCCGTTCCCGCGATGCAGGCGTACCCAGGCTTGTCGCCCGCGTCCGATCGGTGCACGCCACTGCCAGCCATCAGCGTGCATCTGGAAAACCGGGTTCTGATCGTGCAGGTCGTCGTCCGCGGGGCTCCACCCGAACTGAACACGCTGGGGGTCAGGAAGCCGATCGGGAATCAACCCAAGCTGCGACGTGAACCAGGCGCGACGGCCGGTTGCATCCATGACGATCGACGCGGTGAGATGCTTCCCAGAAGCTGACTCGATGGTCCAGCCATCGTTGGTGCGCGAAGCACGCACGAGTTCGGACATCTCGATCCAGGTCGTTCCCAGGTCGATCGCGCGATCGCGGAGAGTCCGGCCGAACTGTCCCCGATCCACCTGGAGACCTTGCCACGCTCCATCAGCATCTCGTCCGAACGGCTCAAACCGCCGAATCCCATCAAGGTCCACACGCCACATGCCGGTGTGTCGATGAAAGCCGCGCGCTGCGACGGCGTCCCACACTCCGAGCTGGCGCAGGATCGGTTCTACCCCTGGGTGCAACGTCTCGCCCGGAGATCGTCGGTCAGGTGTGCGGCCCTCAATCAACGTTGCTGATATACCATGCATGCGAGCGGCAATAGCAGCTGCGCAGCCGGCAGGGCCCGCTCCGATGATCACAAGGCTCTTGATAGTCATTCGCTGCGTGTACGCGTGAACCGAAGTGCGCCGGGTGCCTTCTGAAGTAACAAAACGTCCGAGGCCGACACGTAGAAGTCGGTCAGACCCTGCAACGGCATGCGCTCCATGCGTGCATCCACGCGCACCCGTTGTGTGCTGATGCGGCACATCCGCACGCCAAACACAGGTCCCGTCAAGATATGACCGGCTTCGGTTTGCGCGTGTTGCAGTGCAACGTTGCCGCCTTCGATCTCGATGAACGAGAGCATCAGCCAGGAGTTTCGCGCAGCAGTGAGGTCGCCGAGGTTTGCCAACACATTGAAGACGCGGCAGGCCGCGAGGATGCGTCGTTGGTAATCCTCCGCCGTCAGGCGCGCGGTTTGCCGGACGCTGAAACGATTCTGTAGCGACATCCGCACGTAGTCAGCATTGAGGAAGGCCGGGTACTCGACCATCTGCTGACCACCAACGTCCACGACACGGGGGCCAGGGACGCCATCCCAGGGAAGGGTTCCGGTCTGGCCGATTTCAGCATCGGTGAGCGGAGCAATGGTGCCTTCGGTTCTGCCCGGCACCCGTACAAAGGTGCGAAACACATCGGGGGCTACCGCTGGCCAGAAGGTGCTCAGGGCAGCGCACAGTTTGGCATCTTCAGGAAACGGGCTGCCCAAGGCATAGGCGGCAAGGTGGTCTTGCGTCCCCTTCTTATCCATACCGACGTCCCAGCCGGGCGCAAAGACGCCGGCTGCATCGTCTGGCAAGGCGGTGGCTCGGAGGGGATCCGGTTGCGTCGGCCATGGCATCGCAGTGCCCACCGGAGCGCCAATCGAGACCATGGCGGTGATCGCATTGTCCGCCGCGGTGAATGGCGTGCCCGGCAGCTTGAGGTTTGCCGGGAGACGGATTTCGCTGAGCGGTGTAGGCGGGATGTTCCAGATCTTGTTGCGGAACGCTGCCGGGATGGCGGAACTCCGGCTCCATTCCGACAACTCGAACTGGCCACTGGCCGGAAAGAAATCCGGCGCGCTGATCAGGGCGTATGCAGGCAGGGCCTTTGGCGCCCCAGCGGGCAAACCAGCGATGTCGGGCATGACCCAGCCTTCGCCCGTGAAGTCCACGTAGTGGAGGGCCTGGTAGGGTCCGGTCTTCATCGCTTTGATGACATCGACGGCATCATTCAGGTCCTCCAGGCTGCCACCTGCTCCGACCTTCGTCCGCGCGTGCACGTACTCGGGAACTCCGCGCTGCCCGGGCGCGAAAGCAGCAAAATCGTCGACACGACCTGCTGTGACGCGGTAGGTGACGGGCGCGCCGTCCTTCATGGCAGGGGCAACCAAGGACGGATGGACCGTCGGAATGAGGCATCCCGAGCCATCCTGCGGATCCTCGGAAAAGTCGGCGATCAGGGCGTCCTCGATGGTGTATGGGAAACCAGACGGCTTGGGGCTGGTTCCGAGGAACTCATGAATCTTCTGAATCTTAAGGTTGAGCAGGCGGCGGGTGAAACCTACGGACAGCGTCGCCCCAGTGAAGCATTCAGCACCCGAGAAGATCTTGTGGATGGGAATCCAGAAATCCCGCTGCGATTCATCTGCCGGCTCGCCGGTGTCGTTGTCCAGGAAAGGCGACACCCGCGATGCGGCGCCCTTCTTCTTGACGGCAAGCCACGCGGAGAATTTTGCGGGAGCTACACGTATACCTGACGGATTGTCGGCATCCTCTGGCCAGTAGCCGCGCGATTCGGGCAGGTACTTGGCTCGAGCCGTGCCGACGCGTGCCACGCCCGTACGTGAGAAGACGAGGTCTGCGTGCCTGCCATCGACCGTATCCGCCGCAGGGCGGTATTCACAGCAGTAGACTGCCATCGCAACGTTAGCAGAGCCACCGTTCGCGGTTATAAAATTGGAAAGCGAGTCAGCGGATAGACTGAATATGAAATTCTCCAGCGTTTCCAACTCGAGCGGTGTCGGGAAGCCACCCAGCAGCTTTCCCTGATGATCCCGTACCACCAGCGGGCTGGCGAGTGCATGGTAGAGCAGACTCTGCGCAGGATTTCCAGGCGTTATGGCGCGCTGCCCATCGGCGGAGAAGTCCTCGAAGCCAGGCAAGTCACGAACGATGGCGTTTGCGGTCCGTGACAGAGCCTGCTTGAGCGCAGCTGGTGTCTTCTGGGCGATATCGACTACGCCGCCGCTGACATGCAGGAGGAGGTCGCGCCAGCCCAGTGGGGACAGGCGGTCGCAGAGTGCCTTGACGTCGTTAATGAGTGGCATGGGTCGTTGGGCCTCGGGGTAGAACGGCGCGGTGGTCATCTCGGTGCGGCTATCGCATCGAGTCGAAAGTGCTATCGACGCTACGGTGGACGTGGTGAATGTCCACTGGCCGCCTACGGATTGGTAGAATGGGGATATCGGGCAGCGTAATTTGTTGGATAATAAATTATAATCAGACGTAATTTATTCGGAAACCATACACTACAAAGAGCTTACTTGGTTTGTATGGATGTTGCATCAACAGCAGACTTATAGACATATTGACTTAAATGATCTATTCGGATAGGTAACGAGAGATTTCCATCTCCACCATCCACCGCTTCAGGAGTTGATCACATGGCCATGAATCACGATTTCGATCCCAAGGATCCCAAGGGGCTCAACCCGCCGAAGATCGCAGAGCGATTTGCGCAGCTGGCGCAATTCGGCGCCAAGCCGCCCGTGAATCCTTTTTCACTGCACGGGAAACCGTTGCGTGGAGAGGAGCATGCGCCGAGTGGGCGCATTGTCCAAGACCAGGGTAGATTCGGTCGCATGTTTCCGATGGCAAAACAACTCCAGGTTGGCGACGCAGCGCTGACTGAACTCGCTGAGGCCATGTTGGAGCCTGATGCTCCTGATGCACCGGATCCCAGACCGCCGATGCCCATCGATCTCGTTCAGGAAAAGGGCGATAATCCAGGGATTCCAGCTGGATATACCTACCTCGGTCAATTCATCGATCACGACATCACGCTCGACGTAACGAGCTTGGCGGAAGCGAATGAGGACGTTGAAGCGGTCTTCAATTTCAGAACTCCCCGCCTCGACCTCGACAGCCTCTATGGCGGAGGTCTGGACGCCTCGCCTCACTTGTATTCGCGCGACCGAGAGACTTTCTTGTTCAGCGACACGGTCACAGGCGGTGGAGATCCGACGGTCCCCTCAAAGCCGAATGACCTTCCCAGGGCCAAGAAAACCGGCTTGGCCTTAATCGGTGATCCGCGCAATGACGAGAATCTGGTCGTGGCACAGACGCACGTCACGTTCATGAAATTCCACAATGCTGTCGTCAACATGGTTAAGGCGGAACCCACCTTGATCCCGCGCTCACCTGAGGAGATATTCGAGCGAGCGCGACATATCGTTATCTGGCATTACCAGTGGATCGTGCTGCACGACTTTCTGCCCAGGATCGCTGATCCGGCTATCGTCAAGAAGGTGATCGAGCAGGGTCTGGAGCACTTCCAGTTTGGTCAGAATGGTCCATTCATGCCGATCGAATTCGCGGGCGCAGCATTCAGACTTGGGCACAGCATGGTTCGGTCCAATTACAAGTATAATCGCGTATTCAAAGGCTCGTCGCTCGACTTTCTGTTCATCTTTTCGGGGCTGGGCGGTGGGCGAACGGAGCCCATTCCGAGCGACTGGATCATCGATTGGCGAAACTTCCTCGAAGTACCCGACGGTCCTGGGAAACTCTCCCAACCGCAAAAGAGTCGCCGCATCAACCAGCGCATCGCCCGAGCCGTCGGTAGTATCCGGCCTTTAGGAAAAAAGTCGCTGGCAGAACGGAATCTGCTTCGTGGGGATCGGCTCAAACTGCCCTCGGGGCAGGAGATCGCCGCCAAGATCAAAGCCAAGCCACTGTCAGCAGATGAGATCGCCAGTTCGTTCGACGGCGGTACGAATGACGGCAAGGAGGGTGCCATCGTCGTCAAGCACAAGCTCGATCAAGAGACACCCCTTTGGTACTACATTCTCAAAGAAGCCGGAGTCCGCTGCCAGGGCAAGCACCTGGGTGAAGTGGGTAGCACCATCGTTGCTGAGACCTTCCTTGGCTTGCTGCAGGGAGATCCAATGTCGTTCCTAAATCGAGAGCCAAACTGGAAGCCGTTCCTGCCGACCATTCCAGGGCGGCCAGATTTGCAGGAGAGGCCGTACACGTTTGCTGATCTCGTGAATTTCGTGAATGAGATCAATCCCGTGGGTCCTTAAACTCGACCTGAGCCCAGTTTCCATCGCTCAATCGACTTCTCGTGCGTCGGTCAACTGACGCACGAGGAGGTTGCTGAAGTCCCGCTACTCATTTTCTGGAAGGATACGCTCATGCCCATCCCATTCCTGGTCGCTGGCAGTTCCGCCACCGACGTGCAACGGACTTCGTTCTCGATCGACGCACTGGCGCGCTATGCGTGTAATACCTGGGATGAGGCGATCGCCAGTGGCAAGTTCGACGTCGTCGTCATCGGATCCGGCATGTACGGTTCCTACGCTGCTTCCAAGCTCTATGAGCTCAGCAATACTTTCCCGGCCGGCATGCGGCGCCCGCGTATTCTGGTGCTGGAGAGCGGCCCATTCCTCATCACCGAACACGTGCAGAACCTGACGCGGGTTGGCAGCCTAAGTGTTCTGGTCGCTGAGCCACTGGTGCCGACGACACAAAGCAACGTCACGTTCAGCCCGCACCACCGCTGTGTCGGCGGAAAATCACTCTTCTGGGGCGGGTGGGCGCCCCGGCTGACGGATGCCGATCTCACACTGTGGCCAGCTGATGTGCGGGCGTACCTGACTCAGGTCGGTCAACAGGATGGGTACGAATTCGTCGAGAAGGAGATCGGTGCATCAGAATCGACTGACTTCATCAGTGGAGCGCTGTTTGACGCGCTCAAAACCAAAGCGACGCAGGCACAGGGAAGTGTTCCCAGCCTCACCCGTGTCGCCGATCCACCGATTGCCGTGCTGGGGAAGGCACCGGCCTCCGGGTTGTTCAGTTTCGACAAGTTCTCTAGTCTTCCGCTGCTGCTCGATGCCATTCGCGAAGATAGCGCCGAAGGTTCGCGATCTGATCGGAATCGGCGTCTCTTTCTGGTTCCTATGGCGGAGGTGCTCAAACTGCACACCACCAATGGAGTCGTGACCCGCCTCTCAGTCGCGCTTCACAACGCAGTGAATCGTGCTGATGCGGTTCGCTTCCTGGATCTTCCTGAGACCTGCCACGTGGTGCTGGCCGGAAATACCATCAATTCGACACGTCTCGCGCTCAACTCGTTTCCACGCCCCAGCTCAATGGGAGATGAGTTGATGGGCAGGAACTTCATGTTTCATGTCCGCGGAAATTACTTCTGGCGAATCAAACGATCGGCATTGGGGATACCGCCCGATCAGAAACTGCAGACTGCCGCGTTTCACGTCGAGGGGAAGAGTGGCCCACTGCCTGCAGTCGGACGTTCCGGTCGGTTTCATCTCCAATGCTATGCCGCGGCCAACGCCGATCCGGCAACATCACCTGGGATGGGTCAATTCATCGCACGGAATCCGGAAGGCTTTCTATACCGGCTGTTGCCCAGTCTCGAGGACATTAATGCGATGCTCGATGCGCAAGATCCAACGTCGGTCGCCTTTGGCATTCGGACGATTGGCGAGACCTTTGGTGACCGGACCTCCAAAATAGGAAGTAACCCGAACGTGAGCTGGATGAGCGTCAATCCATTTGGCGGTTCTGGCGACGATGTCTATGTGGACGACAACGGAGTCGAGGTTCGGGTTCCTCAGGCGTATGTGCACTTGGTGGAGCGTGACGTGGATACCGCCGTGCGCGACGCTCAACGAGCCGCTTCGTTCCAATTGGTAGCCGCGCTCGCTGGAGCGGACACCACTGAGGCGGGCAACCGGGACGAGGATGCCTTCGCGAATCCAGCGCGCCGGGTGGTCTACATTGGAAATCCGGCGACGCAGGAAGACGGCAATGGCACAACCTACCATGAATGCGGCACGCTCTGGATGGGAGAACAAGCCGCCGATTCGGTCACCGATGTCGGCGGCCGCTTTCATCATATCCACAACGCCTCATGCGTTGATCAGGCACTCTTCCCCACCGCAGGCTCAGCCAATCCCGTGCCTACGGGCCTGAGTTTGGCCCGGCTGGTCGTCAGAAACTTGCTGGCACGTTATCAGACTGCCGGCATCGCGCCGGCGACGCAGAACGCCGTCGAATTGTACGACGGAAATCTGGCGCAGTGGACTGTGGCCGGAGCGGATAACTTCTTCCCGCTCCAGACGGATGGCATCGTCACCATTGGAGCGGGCACGGATTCGAAGTCGCCTCAACTGGGAGTGCTGCTCCTCCAAACCAAATCCTACACGAATTTCACGCTCGAAATCGATTGGAGATCGTTTTCGGTCGAGGCCAATGCCGGCATCTTTCTGCGAGCGCCTCCATTGGCAGCTGGTCTGAACGTCCCTCCGTCCTTCTACCAGCAGGCCATTGAAGTGCAGATCGATGAGCGCGGATTTAATCCAGCCGCTAGTCACTACGGGAGCCCGCTGCATAAGACGGGAGCGGTCTATGAGCGGTTGCCTGCACGGATATGGGCGGCCAGGGCTGTGACAACCCGTGGTCAGACATTCACAGCGTGGAATCGGTTCGTGATCACGGTGCAAAACGATCAGATCAGGGTCGAACTCAATGGGCGTCTGGTGAGTTCGGGTCAGGTTAACATGCTGCCACAGGGGTTCATCGGACTGCAGTGCCACACAGAAGTGGTGCAATTCCGCCAGATCCGCATCAAGGAGCTTCTCTAGTCATGATCCACTTCATGAGCTCCGCTTCGACAGCCGTATTTGGCGACGATTGCGCTGAATATCGTGTCCACTAAGGTGCGCAGTATGAGTACCTCGATTTCCAGATTTGAACACGTGGCGTCTGGCATGTTGCGCGTCGGCATAATGCTCGTAGGCGGCATGATGATGACCGCGCTGTGGGCCGCTGTTACGCCACGTCCGCAACCAGAACCGCGACCATTCGTCCTGCTCACCCCGCACGATGTTCCCAGGAAGCCGGTTTGGCTGCCAACCGACCGACTGCCGATTCGAAAAGTCACGGTGCAAGTTGAAAACGCAACCGACCTCACCAACGCGCTCAAGGAATGCCAGATGACAACCGATGGCAACACAATGGCGGCGGTGGTGAAACTCAACGATCAGGTAGATTGGGTAAAAGTGTTCTCCGACGCAGGAGCTGGTCAAAAGCAATCCGTTACCTTATTCGTTCCCGATAATGCTTCGACGTGGTACAAAGTGACAGCGGGAAACAAGATCGGACTCGACTACAGTCCCGAACAGCGCCAACGCATTCCACAAGCCAGCGCACAACTCAGGCTTCAGTGGGAGCTCGCACAAGAAAAGGCACAACAAGGGACTGATGCAGCCATCACGTCTCAGCTACAGGTGGGATTGAAAGCAGCGGCTATGTTACGAGTTGCCTACGATCGCTTGGCCGAGGATGCAGCAAAACCAGAGATCATGCTGGATGCCGATGCGCCAGCCTACCTTCTCAGTGGCATGACTTCCTTGACCACCGTCCTTGGAGATGTCGCGAGCGGGAAAACTCAGTTCACTAATGTGCAGTTGCAAGCAATTGAGCGTCAGAGCCGTCTCGTCAGCAACATCAAGCCGACAGTTGCCGCTGAGTTTCTGAAGCGCAAAGACGTGCGTCGCGTACCGATCCATGTGATCACCAAAGACAATGGGATAATGGTGCCAGACTTGGAAATCATGTGCTGCAATCAAATGAGTTACGAACTCGGTGACAGATCCGGTTCCTTCTCGTTCGACCGTCAGACGTCGCCGGCGACGCGCACGTTGCCACCGTACTCCTACTGCATCTGGGCTGTAAACCCCAAGACCAAAGCAGTTCGATCTCCGTACAAGGTCTTAGATGTGCAGCAAGCCCACATGAATGACCAGGGCGTCTACGAAGTGGAGCTGGAAGTCGTCGACACCCAGCCATGAACGAAAAACTGACACACGGAATTACGATCGTCACGACCATAATGACGGCCTTCGGGTCGAGCCTCACAAACATGGCGCCTCCCGCTGAGGTTGGCGGTATCGATATCCCGGCGATCGGATCAGTTATTGGATTGATGTTGTACTTGGTGTCGTTCCTTGCGGTGAAGCGATTCAAGCCGAACAAGACACTCATTTTGCTTGGTTCAACGCTGGGAATAGCCGCCTTCCTGGTGATTGTCGTCCTATACTCGCGTAAGCTTGATCAAACCACTTTTACGTATGAAGGCACGCGGATGGTGCGGGCTGAGTACACGCCAATGGCTGTGCAATACCGAAAATATCACCTCACGGTCACAGATGAAGAAATGTTCAATCGCGAAGGTGGGAGTCAGGAGAAGATCTGGACGAAGGAATCACTGCAGAGTGAGCGACAAGCGCTTTTCATGTGGTACTTGTCGCTGCTGAGTATTTTCTTTATTGCCATGTTTCCGATCGCGCTCTTCATTGCGGAAAAACCATCAGGTAAATCCTAGCTTTGTGCAGCGGTGACCTTCGGCGGATCGCAGCGACACTGGTGCGGTGACCGGGAGCGGAGCCTGCTGCACCACAGTCGGTCCTGCCGCCGGCGTCAGCTCGCCATCCGGCAGCAATGAGGCATGCCGCCGCGACGTAGGCTGCGAGTGGCGGAATCATCCGTGATCCCCGCGGCGGGGTACGCGTTGGCGGCACCGGGGGGATGGCGACGACGGTTGCACCCAGCGCTGCACCAGTTTGGCACGGGTGAATTGTTGTTCGCCACGGCCGATGTCCGCATTGTCGGTCAAGGTGCATGGGCAGGCCAGGCATTTCCAATGCGCCTTGGAGCCGGACTCTTTATTCCATTCGACGTGGATCCCTTGGCACCCAGGCCAGCAGATGACTTCCATGACGACACGGCCACCGCCGATGGGAGTACCCATCGGTCGCGCGTGGTTTCCCCAGGATCTGACTATTGATGCTGCGCAATTGTGCACCAGACGCGTCAGGGAGTGGTGAACAAGCGATCAGGCTTCAACAGCAGTACGACTGACCATCTTGCTATGTAAAAAAGGTAGTTAGCTTCCATAGCACTCACTGAGGAGCTTTTATGGCCACAAAACTTGTTTTCCTGGTCCATGGCATGGGCGAGTATGAAGATACCGCGACGGCAAAATGGGTCACCTCCTGGACCAAGGCGCTGGATGACGCGTCGCTGAAGTATCCTTTTTATGCTGGTAATGCGTTCTCCAAACGCGTCACCTTGGTTCCCATCACCTACGCTACGATTTTTAAGGATTACTGGGAAAAGACCCTACGCGACGTGAACGGCATCAAGGCGACGCTGAAAGCCTCCAAGCAAATCGACTTCGCCAAGATTGGGAAACATTTCCCTGATTTGGATCAGGTGGTTGGTGATCCCAAGAAAAAGACGGAAGGAAAATTCTTTTGGACACACGTCTGCGATGTGCTTTTATATTTCGCAGGATTGGATGTTCTGGCGTGGGGTCTGGTCGCTAAAAACATCGAGACCGCCTACAGTAAGGCATTGAAGGCGAGCGCTCAACCAGGTGGTGAACCAGTCGAAATCCACATCATTTGTCACAGCCTGGGAACACGTGTGGTTCATGACGCGCTCCGTCATCTCGCCAGTGATCCCAAGACCAAGGCGTCGAAGCCGGGTATCCTGGGAATTTCTTCCCACCACGCCGTCGCCAATGTCTCCCGCTTGATGGAATTGAAGGGCACCAATGACGTCTATAAGCCGCCGATGACGGCCATCGGGCAAGGTCCCATTGATTCATTTTATTCGCAGTCCAGCCACTACTACCACTTTGTCGACCCATTCACGCTGTTGCGCCGCTATGATGCTCGCTTTGCCATTTCTCCACAGGCGGTGGTTACTCCAACCGGTGCACTGAACCAGATCGAGCTGACGCGGTATCAAAATGGCATCGGTTCCCTCAAGGATGTCCATGAGTTCGAAACCTACCTGAAAGATCCCAGGGTGCACATCCCCATCATCAATAGCATATTTGGCGGAATCAGTGACGCCGAGGCGTTCAAAGCGATTGCTGATTACGACGGGGATTCCACGGACATCGTCAATCAGCTTCCCTCATGGGCGAGAAAGGTGTTCCCGTCCAGCCCTGACAATGACTCGGCGGACGACGATGTGACCTTTGCACGCTTGGTGGAGATCACGCAATGACACGCCTGACCATACGCTGCGATGCGCGCTTCCTGATCATCGTTGCCTGCATCACGTGCCTGCGGGCGGAGGACGTCTCCTGCCCACCTTCCACTCAGGTGGATGAGGTCGTTGGTATCTTCCAATACGAAGTAACGGCGAGTGATACGTTGCAGATCATCAAATTGGACATCGCGACGTGGCGTGGCAGTGATAAAGCGCCAGCCGACTGGTTCAACGCCTGGGCAAAACCCCACGCTCCGCGACAAGTTGCGCTGGTACAAGCCATGGCGGCCGTGGCTGAGGAATTGTCCGATCCGAGGCTGTGGACCATTTCAACGGCCACCACCACCGGTGCCTCTGCGGCCCAGGTCGCCACGGCTACCGCGCGCCTCGAGCGTGAACGTCAGGTCGTGGTCACCCTTGCCAAGCAGGTTGGCTCGTCGATCGACCCACTGAGTGAACGTGAGGTTGCCAGCAATGACATCGTTCTGCTGAAGCCGATGGAATATAAGATCCAAGGTCCGGCCGCGTACCTGAACGTGCCGTGCGTGAATTCGAAGGCGCCACCCAGTAACCATCTCATTAAAATCGCACGCAAGGATCCAGCGCGTCCAGCTCCCGCCGAGTTCTGGCTCAGCGATCATACCGAAGCGCAGATCCGCGCGATTCGCATCTTCTCGGAACGCCTCGTGTGGCTCTCGCAACAGGTATCATCGCCCTTGGTGGATGCAGACGTCAAAGTCATATCCACCGGCTATGCCGCGTGGTCCAACTACCTTCAGGATGGCTACTCGCAGTTCCCGTGGGAACTTGCTGCCAACAGCCTGATCGACTCCTGGCATGGACCAAATCACTTATCGGAACCGCCGAATTGGCAGCTGGTGCTCCTTCATCCGGAACTTGGAGTCTCCATGCGCGCCACGCGCGAGTACAGCGAGGTCAAACCCGAGGTGGTGGTGCTGGTGCAAGCGCTTGGCTTTGTGAATTATCCGTCGGAGTCGAATAATTGGTTCTGGGGGTTATCGACCACGGGAACGTTCAATGACTCCTATGGATTCGGCATTGGCGGCACGCTCTTGCTGGGGGGGAAATCACTCTCCTCGTTCTTGCCGCCCATCAGCGTCGGCATTCAGTTCTACGACGTCGATAAAGACACTCATTTCGACTACGATAAGCCGTCCATTACCCTCGGCCTCGATCTGGCCGCGATCTTCTTCAAAGATCAGATACCGAAGGGGCTGATTCCTGCCGGAGCAGAATAAGTAGTAGTGATGATGAGTTCCTGGGCTTCCAGGTAGTGTCCGTCAAGTCTCGCAAATCCGATCAGCGGTGTAGTCGGTAAGTGATTGTGAAAATCTGGACGTCGCACCCAGGTGACCAACGGCAAGAACACCGCCCTGACCACCGACGACGTCACGGATGAGGTTTATTAGGTAGTGTCCGTCAAGGTTCGCAAATTCGATTATCGGCGTAGCCGAGTAGCGGTGTCGGAAGGTGCGGGGCAAGCGCCTGGGGCGGTCTCAGGCAGTGATCTCCTGGGTGGTTGGCTGATCCGACCCTAGCGCGGCAATTGGCGCGGGAAGCGAGTTGATTCCACTAGGGCTAGGGATTCGATCCAGGTGTGGTAGCTGTCGTCCCCAATGGATCTGGTTTCGTGCGTTTTTGGTTCACCCCAAAAAGATCCACAAAGTCAATAGTTTTATCAACATACTCGATTTTAGCCGTTATCGCTTCCGCTTTCGCTTCTGCTTTCGCTTTTGAGATGATTGGCATTACGCACAGATTGTAATCGCCGATCGTTTCCTTCTCGAACAGCGACTGCAGATTTCCGCCTTCGGAATCCCACCAAAACCGCATGCGGGGGTTGGGCAGGATGAAATTGGTGAAATAGCGGTGGATGAACGCCATGAACGCAGCGCGTTTCCCGTGAAAAAACATGGTCTTCGACTGTCCCAACTGCCAGACGGTCTGCTCATACATGGTCAGAATATATATGGCTACATTCATCTCTTTGAGGTGATATTCGGCCTTCTGCTGTTCGGTCAACGTTGGATTGACGGTGGCCTGCACCATCTCCTTCGTCATCGGGTATTCTTTAGCGACGCAATAGAGGTGACTCATCTGCCAGTTGGTGACCTGGAGTTGTGTGAGGGTCAGGAAGGCTTTGTACTCTTCGCGGATGATGTTGACGGTCGCCGTGTCCCGTGCATTCCAGATGGCAACAACAATGGATCCAACGATGGAGACGACCACGGCCATAAACATGAGGATTGCTTGGATAATTGGGTCAATCATGGGTCATCCTTTGTTTTAGCGCAGTGCCCGGCGGTAAACCTAGGGTTTTGGCGTTGCTGCCTCTGATTTAACATCACCGCCTTTTCCTGCGACATCGGTCTGCGTGGGATGTTCCTGGGTTTTACCCCACAGGTAGGCGCCGCCGCTGATGCCGAGCAATCCCAGGGTGGTTTCACCAATGGGCGGGAAGCTGAGATGCAGGATGACGTTCACCACAATGTAGATGCCGACGGCGCCCGTCCACAGGACGAGCTGCAGGCGTTTGATGGAGAGGCCAGTTTCGTCACTGGTGACATCATCGAAGAACGCGCGTAGACCACACAAGAACGATGGGCACCAGGCTGTCCCAACTGAATCAGGTCTGGTCACATTGCGCTTCATCGCCTTCACCTCCTTATCGAGGTGGCGGTACGCCAGTTCCGCCTCGATGTACGTCGTGATGAGTGCGATCTGTTCAGTAATCTCCTTCTTCTTCTTCTCCCTCTCCTTCTTCTCTTTCTCTTCCCCCGCCCCATCCACTTCCACGTTCTCCTGATCGAGTAGGTCCTTGGCCAATTTCTTCTTGTGAGCGATCAGGGCTATGTTCACGGAAGCGTTTTCCTTGATCTCGTCGCGTGTATTCCTTCTGACCTCTTCGTTCGTGATTTTCTTGATGAATTCGGTGATCGAGGTGTGTTGGTCAGTGCTTTTTTTATACCTCTCCTCGGCAAGCGTCATGAGTTCCTCTGCGATGTCTTTACGCGCTTCCTCAGCAATCTTTTTACGCTCACCGGTGCTCTTGGTGAGTTTGTCGTCCGTCAGCAATGCCAGGGCGTCGTCGGTCGCGGCCTGCTTCTGATCAAGCAGGAGCGCCAGCTTTTCTTCCCGTTGCTGGATAGCCTGGTAGACCACAGTTGAATGCGCCCCCAGGGCGGTGACGGCACTCAGCCCGAGCAGGATGAGCATTTCACCGGTGAGGACCGACAGTGATCCGGTGGTGATGGCAATAAAGACACAAGATGGGAAGATGACGATCGTCCACCACAGGGCTTGGCCACGGGCAAGGCTGAAGTAGGCTGTGCGGCCGGGATCCGGGGCGAACGGCAAGCGGTCGCGTAACCCATTTGAGACAGCGCCAATCCAGACAATGGCGAAGATGATGAGGATTGCCACGGCGATGCCCCACCCCATCTGCCAAGCAGCAACAAATTCGTAGGACTTCACATTTTTTGATTTAGATGGGTCTGATGGTGACCAGATGAATTCCTTATCGGTGCCGAGCCCCAGCGTGACCTTACCTTTGGGTATGACGGAATTTTTGTCATTACTTTTGTCATTTCTTCCCCATGGATTCGTTGGCAGGACTTCCCCCCAGATGCGCGGTGTCCCGCTGCCCGGCGCCAAGATAAATTGCACTCGCCACGGTTGCCCCTTCTCCGTGGTGGTGGGCTCTACGGTTGGTGGCACACCGTCGATCCGTCTACCGTCGAGAAAAAGCCGTAGCGTCAGATGATGTGCGGGGTCCGTGAGGTCATACCCCTTGACGGTAAAAGTGACCCGTGACCAGGCGCTCACGGTCGTGATGTCAGGCTGTCCATCGATCGAGATATCGATGACCTTCGCCATGGCGGCGGGGTCCGGCGGCGTAGGATCAGCAGCGAGCAGTGCCGCCGAGACGAGGAACATCAGGATCATGCGGATGATCACCATGGCACCCTCGCTTAGCGCAGGTGTAATCACCAGTACATGACTTACCAGTGCCATGCTGATGGGCTGTTCAGCGTGGTAGCGTTGGTGCGCTCAGGGAGTGACGGGGTTCGTCCGTTCACGCACAATCTTACGATTGGCCATAATGATGAACGTGTCGCGCGGCGTGACGCAGCCGCCGTCGGCGCCAATGAGGCAGTAGATGCCGAGTGGACCATCGACGAGACCGCGGGCGCGCGGACTGCATAATCCACTGTTGCAATTGCACTTGCAAAACTGCCCGCTTTGGTGGCCGACTATCCCGGTTGTGGCAGAAACTATGTCGGTTGTAGATAAAATAGTGATAAATTCGCAGAATTAATGTTAATTCACAACCGCCTCCAATCAAACCGACGCTGGAAACATTGTGGTGCGGCGACCTGAAGGGACGCGTGCGCAGCAGGCCGATGCCGGCGGGCAAAAGACCAGACACCGAGTGGACGCGCGTGACATCAAGTGCTTCGTCGAGCGTGAGTTCCGGCAACAAGCCAGGAAGCCGGCGGGCGAGCATGGTTTTTCCCGAGCCTGGCGGACCGAGCATCAGCAGGTTGTGTCCACCCGCAGCCGCGATCAGCAGTGCACGTTTGGCAAATTCCTGGCCGCGCACATCAGCGAGATCCGGCATCTCCGGCGCGAGGTGCACCACCGCTTCAGGCGCTGCGACTGGCGCACTGGCGAGTCCCTCACGCAACCATTCCACCAGATCGGTCAGCGTTGCCGGTGCGTACACGGTGAGGCCGGTGACGACGGAGGCTTCGCCGGCATTGCCCGCAGCCACCACCATGCGGGTGAGCCCGGCATCGCGTGCCGCAATGGCACAGGCGAGGACGCCACGACACGGACGCAGAGTCCCGTCGAGCGCCAGTTCGGCGAGGAACAGCGTGTCGATCGGTGGCGGTGGCAACTTGTTCTCGGGAATGGTGCTGGCCAGACCGACAGCGATGGCGAGGTCGAACGCGGGGCCTTCTTTGCGGCGGTCGGCGGGAGCCAGATTGATCACGATGTGATCCGCCGGCCGATGGCGCAGGCCGCTGGAAAACAGCGCCGGAGTCACGCGGTCGATGGACTCGCGTACCGCCGCATCCGGCAACCCAACTACCGTCGTCCGCCCGGTGCCGGTGCTGGGTTCGCTGCGGCTGACCTCAACCTGGACGAGGTAACCATCGACGCCTTCAACGGTGCCGGCGCTGAGTTGGACGAGTTCCATCCCTGGGCGTGTAACCGCTTTCCTACGGCGGAGCAAGGAGGGGGCGGGGGAGCGTCGGAGGTGGAAGTGTCCGGAGTCCGGAGTTTTCCGCACGGTCGGTCCTCGTCTTGCTGATGGTGCGGACTCACCTAACTCTGGCAGTTTCCCGCCAAAGCCCTCCCGTCCGCACGATTGACGCCGCTGGCTCGCCACCATAGTCCCGCACATCATGTGTCGTCTGCAGACCAACCTGCTGCTTGCTGCGCGACTTACCCAGGGGTTCCTCGCCTAGTTGTTCCGACGACAGGCGACGTGAACCCCCGTGGGGAGATTGGGCTTGTTGCCCGCCCCACCCCCGACCTTGAACCAAACCATTCAGCAAGCACATGGCCGATGGCCGTGGCAGGATAAAACACCATGAATCCCTCCGATACCACTCGCGTTGCCGAACCGCGTGCCGGCTCCGCCAGTTCCACTCCCGCAGCCGCTGGCACCGACCGCGTGCTGATCTTCGACACCACGCTGCGCGACGGCGAGCAATCGCCTGGCGCGTCGATGAACCTGGCCGAGAAGCTGGAAGTCGCGCGCACGCTGGAAGCATTGGGCGTCGACATCATCGAAGCCGGTTTCCCGATCGCTTCGCCCGACGACTTCGCTGCGGTCAAGGCCGTCGCCGAACAGTCGACGCGCGCGCGCATCTGTGGCCTGGCCCGCGCGCTGAAGGGCGACATCGATCGTGCCGCCGAAGCGGTGAAGCCCGCTGGTAGCCGCGCTCGCATCCACATCTTCCTGGCCACCAGCGCCATTCACCGGCAGTTCAAACTGAACAAGGTGAAGGAGGAGATCGTCAAGCAGGCACGCGAAGCCGTCGCCTACGCGAAGACGCTGATCGACGACATCGAGTTCAGCCCCGAGGACGCCTCGCGCACCGAGCCAGAATTCTTGGCCGAAGTCGTGCAGGCCGTCATCGAAGTCGGCGCGCGCACGGTGAATATTCCCGACACCGTCGGTTACGCGTATCCAAACGATTACGCCGACCTGATCACCTACCTGCGTGCGAACGTCAAAAACATCGACCAAGCGGTCATTAGTGTGCACTGCCACAACGACCTGGGTTTGGCGGTGGCCAATTCCCTGGCCGCCGTGCGCGCTGGTGCACGTCAGGTGGAATGCACCATCAACGGCATCGGCGAACGTGCCGGCAACTGTTCGTTGGAAGAGGTGGTCATGGCCATGCGCGTGCGCAAGGACATGTTCAAGAACATCACCACCGGCATCGAGTCGGCGCACCTGTACGGCGCCAGCCGCTTGGTTCAGTCGATCACTGGCTTGATGGTGCAGCGCAACAAAGCAGTGGTCGGCGACAACGCCTTCGCCCACGAGAGCGGCATCCATCAGCACGGCATGCTGAAGAATCCCGAGTGTTACGAGATCATGACGCCAGCGTCGGTCGGCGTGCCGACTACCAACCTGGTGCTGGGCAAACACTCTGGCCGCGCGGCCTTGTCGAAGCGCCTGGAAGGTTTGGGCCTGGCGGTGACCGACGCCGACATGGGCAAACTGTTCGACGCCTTCAAGACCCTGGCGGACAAGAAAAAAGAAATCTACGACGGCGACCTGATCGCGCTGGTCGAAGAAGTCGTCCGTGGTCGCATCGTCGACGCCTGGGTGCTGGACTACCTGCACACTGCGTCGGCCTCCGGCGAAGGTGCCGGCAGCGGCGCCATGGCCACCGCCACGGTGCGCATCCGTAAGGGCGATCGTTTGGTCACCGACGCCGCCACTGGCGACGGTCCGGTCGACGCCGTGGTCCAAGCGGTCAATCGCATCTGCGGCTACACCGGCATCGTCGAGGACTACCGCCTGCGCGCGGTCACCAAGGGCGGCGATGCCCAGGGTGAGGTCTCCATCCGTGTACGCTTGAAGGCTGTCGGCGATGATAGTGGCGAAGGTACCGTGGTCGGCGGCAAAGGCCTCTCGACCGACATCGTGCACGCCAGCGCCTTGGCTTACCTGGACGCGGTCAACCGTGTGGCGTTCCAGATGGGACGATTGGATTACCGCACGGCGACGGCCTAAAAGCCGAAGGGGATAGGGACGAGGGGCTAGGGTTGTGTGCAGACGGCCCTGGTCTCGAAGTGCGTGGATCCACCACCCTAGCCCCTATCCCCTAGCCCCTGGGTTCTAGCCCCTGGCCCCGCCAGAATCCGCCATAGGCTGCAAAACCCACCGTTCGCGAGTAAAACAATGCCAACCAACATCGATGGTCACCTCACCGGCTCCGGCAAGAAGTTCGCCATCGTCGCTGCGCGTTTCAACGGCGCGATCGTCGAGAACCTCATCGCCGGCGCGGTGGATGCGCTGCTGCGTAGCGGCGTGCGTGACCAGGACATCGTGGTGGTGCGTTGCCCAGGTGCCTGGGAACTTCCGCTCGTCGTGCGGCAGGTGATCGACAGCGGCAAGAAGAAGCCCGACGCCATCATCGCCCTCGGCTGCGTCATCCGTGGTGAGACCCCGCACTTCGACTTCGTCGCTGGTGAATGCGCCAAGGGCCTGGCCGCAGCGCAGGCCGCCAGTGGTGTGCCGGTGTCCTTCGGCGTGCTGACCACCGACACCACCGAACAGGCGCAGGCACGCGCCGGACTCAAGGCTGGCAACAAGGGCGTCGATGCGGCGCTCGCGGCGATCGAGATGGTTGATCTGCTGGGACGGCTGTGATGTCCGATAAGGCCACGGCGGGTAATGCCGCGTCGGACAAATCCACTGCACCAGCTAAGGACGGCGGCAAATCTCAGGCGAAGCGCAACGACATGCGCAGTCGTGGACGTGAACTGGCGCTGCAATTGCTTTACAGTTTCGAACAGAACAAGTTCATCGACGACGGCATGCTGGCACCGGCGGATGCGACCGACGGCATGGAAGCGGAGAGCATCGAGTTCGCGCGCGCCCTTCAGGCTGGTTTCGCCAAGGAACGTCCAGCGATCGATGCGGCCGTCGATAAACGCCTGGAAAACTGGACCATCCACCGCTTGGCAGTCGCCGACCGGGCGATCCTGCGTCTGGGTGCGTATGAGATCCTCTACTGTCCTGACACGCCGGCCAAGGTCGCGATCAACGAGTACATCGAACTGTCGAAGCGCTACGGCAGCGAAGCCAAGACGCCGAAACTGGTCAACGCGGTGCTCGACAAGATCGCCAAGGAAATACGCTCGGGCGATGGGCGGAGTCCGGCGAAAAAGTCGGACTGAGAATAGTCCGATGTCCGATGTCCGATGTCCGATGTCCTGCGTGAACAAAGTTTGCCGCAGAGCTACCGCGGCGTACGTGCACCACCACCTGACATCGGACCTCGGACCTCGGACATCGGACCAACGGGATGTCTGATTCTGCGCAGGACATCCGTTGGATGCGTCGCGCCCTGCGTTTGGCGACGCTCAGTCTTGGCCGCACGTGGCCCAATCCCGGCGTTGGCTGCGTCATCGTCCGCAACGGTCGTCTCCTTGGCGAAGGCCGGCACGCGGTGTTCGGTCAAGCGCATGCCGAGGTAAACGCACTCAGCCAATGCCACGCACTCGGCAACGACCCGGCAGGTGCGACGGCCTACGTCACGCTCGCGCCGTGCACGCGGCAGGGGAAACAACCACCGTGCACCAACGCGCTGATCGCTGCCGGAGTCGCGCGCGTGGTGGCGGCAGTCAGCGATCCCAACCAGGATGATCCGGCGATCCCGCTGGCCGAGGCCGGCATCGGTTATGACGAAGGCTGCTTGGCGCTGGCGGCGGCGCAGATGCATGGCGGATTCCTCAGTCGCGTCGGTCTGGGGCGCCCACGCATGACCGGCAAATGGGCGATGACGCTCGATGGCTGTATCGCCACCCACACCGGCGACAGCACGTGGATCTCCAGCAACGCCGCGCTCGCCTTTAGCCGTCGCCGCCGGCGGGTATTTGATGCCATCATGGTCGGCTCCGGTACCGCCTACCATGACGACCCCAGCCTGCTGTCGTCGCTGGTCGGTGAACGTACGCCAGTGCGCATCGTCGTCAGTGCCAACGCCGAACTGCGCGAGAACTCCATGTTGGTGGCGACCCGTGCGAAGGCCGCGGTGCTGGTAGTGCACGGCCCGCAGGCGCCCGCTGGCAACCGCACCTCGCTGGCCAGTCACGGCATCGATCTGTGGGAGGTGGCCAATCCGCACGATCCGGCGGAGGTCGCCGCCGCCCTCGGCCGATACGGCCTCAACGACGTGCTGGTGGAGGGGGGCGCGCAGATCCATGGCGCCTTTTTGCGCGCGGGGATCTACGACCGGCTGGAACTCTACATCGGCAGCCAGACCGTAGGCGGTGGGGTCGGCGTGGCTGCCGGCCTGGGCGTTGAACTGATGAACGACGCCCGTCATTGGCAGCACGAAGATCGTCCGCTGGTGCTGGGCGACACCATCTGTCTGCGGCTGCGCCGACCGCCGGTTCTGGCTCCCGGCGAGGAGCCGGTGGTGGTGGAAGACGACTGAATCCGATTGCCACCGTCCGGAAGTCCGGAGGTCCGGAGGTCCGGAAGTCTTTTTGACGGTGATCCACTGCGGGAGCCGCTTGCCACGGGACTCCCGGAGTTCCGGACTTCCGGACCTCCGGACTTCCTTTACATGGACGCCCCATGCTCCTCGATTGGCTGAAACTGGTGCGCGCGATCGGGTTGATCACGATCCTCACCAACATCACGGCGGCGGTGGTGATGGCGGTCGAGGGCCTGAATCCCAAATGGGTGTTCGATCGTCTGCGTCAGGAGGGCTTCGCCCACATCGCCTGGATGGTCGCTGCCAGCTGCCTGCTCTATATGGCGGGGATGTTGTGGAACGACCTGGCCGATGTTGGTCGCGATCGCGTGTTGCATCCGCGCCGGCCGCTGCCGTCCGGGCGCATCAACCTGGGGACGGCCTACCTGGTGGGTGTGTTGTTGGCGGTCGGCGCGCTGGTGAGTGCGGCGATGGTCGATGTCCATGCCTTCCACGCGGCCGGCGTGGTGCTCAGCCTGATCATGCTTTACGACCTGGTGACCAAGGACATCCCGTGGATCGGCAGTCTGACGATGGCGGCGGTGCGTTTTGCGCATGCGATCTTTGCGCTCAACTTGCTGGGCTCGGACTACCTCAGTTGGGCGGTGATTGGCGACGACAGTCCGCGGCATACGCCGCTCATCGCTTACCCGGTCATTCTCGGGACCTACATTTTTGGCGTCACCCTGGTGAGCGAACTGGAGAGTCGGCCCGGACGTCGGATCGAGCTGCTGGTCGGCGGGGTGTGCATGTTCGGTGCGATCGCGGCGGGTGCCTGGTTGCTGGCCACGGCTCGTTGGATCACCCACCTGTCCCAGGGTGACAGCACGTTGTATGTGGTCGGCGTCGGCTTGTCGGCGGTCATGGGCACCGTGCTGATCGTGGTGTTGTTGTGGCGCATCTGGTGGCCCTGGTCGGCGGCGTTGCGCTCGGGACGCAGCGAACAGGTCGGCCCGGTGGTCGGCGCGGCGCTGGGCGGAATCATCTTCCTGGACGCGTTGATCGCGACCACCGCGCATCCGCTGGGAGGTTTGGCCATCTTGTGCCTGTTGCCGATCTTCCTCATCGGCAAACGCGTCGTACGGATGGATTAGCGGGGCTTGCGCCCCAGCCCGACTTCGCCGCTGCGCGGCTCGCATGCTGCGCATGTCTCCGCTTCGCGGAGATCAGTCTGTTGCGACCCCGGCTATGCCGGGGCGTTGCGCTACGCGCAACCAAGCCCGTCCCCGCTCGCGCGCGCAGGCGCGCTCGGGGGATTGTTGTTCGCGGACTCTGTCCGCTACGCCTGGGCGGGCCTCGCCGCCCCACGACCCCCAACCCAAGCAAAACCGCGCGGGGGCAAAAAAGAGAAGCCAAAGAATAAAAGAGG
>JANPLC010000166.1:0-6715 GCA_031426335.1 Planctomycetota bacterium | reverse complement strand
TTTATAAACACATCTAAATCCCCATTTTCAACTTGTGGTTGGCCGTACGGCCTGGTGGCCGGCTTGACCTCATTCCCCCCAAAAAGCCCCCACCCTCCCGCACTCCGGCACCCCGGACTTCCGGACGAGTGGCAATCAGAGTCCGAGCAGCAGCTTCTCGGGCGCTTCGATCAGTTCCTTGATGCGCACCAGGAAGCCGACGGCTTCGGCGCCGTCGACGATGCGGTGGTCGTAGCTGAGCGCGACGTACATCATCGGGCGGATGACCACCTGGCCGTTCACCGCCATCGGGCGTTCTTTGATCGCGTGCAGGCCGAGGATGCCCGACTGCGGCGGGTTGATGATCGGGGTCGACATCAGGCTGCCGTAGACGCCACCATTGGTGATGGTGAAGGTGCCGCCCTGCATGTCGTCGATGGTCAGTTTGCCATCGCGGGCTTTGAGCGCGGCATTCTTGATCGCCTTTTCGATGTCGGCGAAACCCATGCGTTCAGCATTGCGCAGCACGGGGACGACGAGGCCCTTTTCGGTGCCGACCGCGACGCCCATGTGCACGCCGTCGAAACCGACGATGTCGGTGCCGTCGATCTGGCTGTTGATCAGCGGGTACTTCTGCAACGCCTTGACTGCGGCGATGGTGAAGAACGACATGAAGCCGAGGCCGATGGTGTTCTTCTTCTCGAACTCTTCTTTGTACTTCTTGCGCAGATCCATGCAGGCGCCCATGTCGATCTCATTGAAGGTCGTCAGGATGGCGGCGGTGTGTTGGGCCTGGACCAGGCGCTGGGCGATGCGCTGGCGCAGCGTGCTCATGCGCTTGCGTGAGGTGCCGCCAGTGATGACCGGTGCTGCTGCGGGCGCGGCGATCGAGGCCGGCGCGGTGCTGGGCGTGGCGGGCACGCTGAGGCTCTGCAGTACGTCGCCTTTGGTCACGCGGCCATCTTTGCCGGAGCCAGCGATCTTCGAGGGATCGACGTTGTTGTCGGCGACCAGTTGCTTCACTGCGGGGCTCAGCGGCTGACCAGCGGGCGCGGCCGGAGCCGCAGCGGCTGCGGGAGCAGCGGGCTTCGCCGGTGCCGGAGCAGCGGCGGGCGCACCAGCAGCGCTGGTGTCGATCGACGCGACCAAAGCGCCGATCGGCAGCAAGGAGCCTTCCTTGACTCTGAAAGTAACCTTGCCGGCGGCGCCAGATTGGACCTCGGTGGTGATCTTGTCGGTTTCGAGTTCGAACAGCGGCGTGCTGTCGGTGACGATGGCGCCATCGGCGACCAGCCAGCGGGACAGGGTTCCTTCGGCAATGGATTCGCCGACCGCAGGGATTTTGACATCAAAAGGCATGGGGAGCTCCGAGCTGCGAGCTGCGAGCTGCAAGTAGGGCAGCGAAGGCAGATCGCGGATGTTCGATGGTGATTTGGTGATTCAGACTCGCAGCTCGTAGCTCGTAGCTCGTAGCTGTTTGTTGGTTCAGTGATGGCCCTTGGTCAGCTTGCGTGCCTCGATGCCGAGGGCGGACGAGAGGAGCTGTTCCTGTTCGAGATGGAACAGTGCTGGGCTGCCTGGTGCCGGGCTGGCAGCGGCTTCACGTCCGGCGTAGCGGATGTCCTTGCCGATGATGTGGCGCAGCGCGGGCGAGATATAGGTCCACGCGCCCATGTTCTGCGGCTCTTCTTGGCACCACACGTACTCGACGCCGGGATCGAAGCCCGACAGGACCTTCTTGAGCATGCGTTCGTGCAGCGGGTAGAGCTGCTCGATGCGCACGACCGCGACATCTTCGATCTTGTCCGCGGCGATGCGTTCGTTGAGGTCGTGGACGACCTTGCCGCAGGCGATGACCACGCGCTTGGCTTTCTTCGGCGACGGATCGATCAGCACTTCGCGGAAGCGACCGCCGACGAAGTCGGTGAAATCACTGGAGGCGATCTTCGAGCGCAGGTGGCTCTTGGGCGTCATCAGGATCAGCGGCTTGCGGAAGGTGCGCATCATCTGGCGGCGCAGGATGTGGAAGTGCTGGGCGGCGGTGGTGCAGTACGCGACCTGCATGTTGTCTTCGGCGCAGGCTTGCAGGAAACGTTCGAGGCGTGCGGAGCTGTGCTCCGGGCCCATGCCTTCCTGACCGTGCGGTAGCATCATCACCAAGCCCGACACGCGGCCCCATTTGCTCTCGCTGGAGCTGAGGAATTGGTCGATGATCACCTGCGCGCCGTTGACGAAGTCGCCGAACTGCGCTTCCCAGATGATCAGCATCTTCGGTTCGCTGAGCGAATAACCGTAGTCGAAGCCGAGCACGGCGGCTTCCGACAGCGGGCTGTTATAGACGCAGAGCTTGGCCTGACCTTCAACGATGTGGTCGAGCGGCGCGTAGCTCTGACGGCTCTTGATGTCGTACCAGTAGGAATGGCGCTGGCTGAACGTGCCGCGACGGCAGTCCTGGCCGGACAGTCGTCCAGGAGTGCCCTGCACCAGCAAAGTGCCGAGGGCGAGCAGCTCAGCGAGCGCCCAGTCGATGCGTCCACGCGAAGCGATGAGCTTGCCGCGGTTCTCCGCCAAGGTCTTGATCTTGGGGTGGATGTTGAAGTCCGCTGGCCAGGTCGAAAGCGCCTTGCCGACTTGGTCGAGCACCGCTTCGGCGACGCCGGTGTCGACCGCATCATGGGTGTACGTATTGGAGATACCCGACCACACGCCGGCGAAACGGCTGCGGGTCAACTTGGCCGGCTTCACCTTCACGGTGTTGAGCGCGTCCTGCAGCTGATTCTGGAAGATCGTGGCGATGGCTTCCGCTTCTTCCTTTTTGATGTCGTTGCGTTCCAGCAGTTGCTTGGTGTAGATCTGGCTGACGCGCGGATGTTCAGCAATGCGCGCGTACATCTGCGGCTGGGTGAAGTTGGGCTCGTCGGTTTCGTTGTGGCCGTGACGACGGTAACAGACGATGTCGACCACCACGTCGCGTTTGAACTCCTGGCGGAAGCGCGTGGCGAGCTTCATGCAGTGAACCACCGCTTCGACATCGTCGCCGTTCACATGGAAAATCGGCGCATCGACCATCTTGGCGATGTCGGTGCAGTAACGCGTCGAGCGCGCGTCATCCGGCAACGTGGTAAAGCCGATCTGGTTGTTGGTCACCAAGTGGATGGTGCCACCAGTGGTGTAACCTTCGAGTTGGCTGAGCTGGAACACTTCCATCACTAGGCCCTGACCGGCCATCGCGCCGTCGCCGTGCAGGATGATCGGGATCACCGAACCGCGGCCGAGGGTGTCCTTGTGCTGGCGCTGCTTGCCGCGCGCACGTCCCAGGATGACCGGATCGACCGCTTCCAGGTGGCTCGGATTGGCGGTGAGCGTCAGGTGCAGCGTCTTGCCCTTCGAGTTCACGAAATCGCTGCTGAAGCCCAGGTGGTACTTCACGTCGCCGTCGCCCTGCAGCTCGTTGATGTCGTAGCTGCCCTCGAACTCGGTGAACACCTCCTCATAGGATTTGTTCATGATGTTGCACAGCACGTTCAGGCGGCCGCGGTGGGCCATGCCCATCACCACTTCTTTCGCTCCGAGTTCGGGCGCGAGTTCCAGCACGGTGTCGAGCGCCGGGATGGTCGCTTCGCCGCCTTCGAGCGAGAAGCGCTTCTGACCAAGGAACTTGGTATGGATGAAGCTCTCCAGCATCTCAGCCTGGTTGAGCTTCATCAGGATGCGGCGCTTCTCGTCCTTGGTCAGCACCGGTTGGTTGCGGCCGCTTTCCACTTCACGCCGCATCCAATGACGGACGGTACGATCCTGGATGTGCTGGTACTCCACCGCGATGTTACCGCAGTAGGTGGCCTTCAGGTGGGCGACGATGTCGCGCAGCGGCGCGCGCTTGCCCATGCCATAGATGTTGTCGCAGGCATATTCGCGATCGAGGTCGGCTTCACTCAGACCGTAGGCCTCCAGTTGGAGGTTCGGGTGCTCAGGCGTGTTGGCGAGGTCGAGGGGGTCGAGGTTGCAGGTCAGGTGGCCGATGTCGCGGTAGGCGTAGATCAGGCCGTCAGCGCGCTGCTGGTCGATGCGACCTGGGGCCTGGGCTGCCGCCGCGCTGCTGGCTTCTTGGCCCGCGTCGGTCGGAGTCGGTCGCGCCACACCCAGGTCGAAGCCGGCGAAGAAAGTCTGCCAGTCGCGGTCGACACTCGCGGGATCGGCCTGCCACTTGGCGTACATGTCCTCCAGGTGTTGGAGGTTGGTTACGGAGGCGAAAGAGACGGGAGCGGCCATGGGGTCCTCTGAACGGCTTGAGGCGACAGTTTGTATGTGCGACAGTCTGTGCGGCTCTGAGCGGGAAAGCCTGCCAGTACGCGGCTGGTGATGGCGTGGGGACGTTAAGCATGCGCAAGCTGGTGCTGGATCGCAATGACGAGCTGGCGACTTGTCGGCAACGCCGCACAATCTATTGTGCGGCCATGGCCACCAACCTCGACGTCGACATCCAGGCCATCGAAGCGCTCATGCAGCTGGGCAACTTCCGAAGCAAACGCGAAGCCGTTGATGCCGCCGTCGCGGAGGCGATTTCATATCGTAAGCAGCTGAAGGCATTGGAGTTCCTTGGTACCATCGACTTTACGGCGCAGCTCGCTGCAAGCCCCGCGACGGACGTCGACTAGGGTCATGGTCGCGAACGATCTTGGAATTTACGACCGCGAAGCTGAGCACTGGTGGCGGTCGGTCGGGCCCTTTGCCACGCTCCGGCATCTCAACCCGCCGCGCTTCCGCTTCTTTGACCGCTTCGTCCCGTCGTGGTCTGGTCTGCGAGTGTTGGACCTGGGCTGTGGCGGCGGTCTGACGGCAGAGGTGTTGGCCAAGCGCGGCGCCACCGTCATCGGCGTAGATCGCTCGCTCCCCTCGCTGCGCGTAGCACGTCGCCATGCCGGAAACTTGGCGGTCGGCTATGCCGGCGGCGACGCAGGCGCGTTGGCCTTAGCCGATAGCAGTGTCGACGTGGTGGTGTGTGTCGACGTGTTGGAGCACGTGCCGTCGGTGCCGCAGGTACTGGCCGAGTGCGCCCGCGTGCTCAAGCCCGGTGGCTGGCTGCTGTTCGACACCATCAACCGCACGTGGCTGGCGCGCCTCGTCGTGGTGTGGCTGTTGGAACACGTGGTGCGCACTATTCCGCGCGGTACCCATGACTGGCGGATGTTCATCACGCCGGCGGAGATGCGTGCGCATCTGGCGTCGACTGGATTTGATGATCTCACGTTGCGCGGCTTCGATGTGGTCGGGCGTCGACGCAGCGGCGCGCTCGACGTGCACTTCAACGACAATACTGCCATCACCTATATCGGCGCCGCGCGCAAGCTGGAGACGCGATGAAGCCAGTGTTGCCCGATCTCGATATCTGGCTCAAGGCGTTCAGCCGCCAGGATCCAGATCCGCTGGTGGTGCACGGTTTCAAACGCGGCGTCGAACGGCGGCAGGTGTTTCTTTTCGGCCTCGTGCGTCAGGCGTTGCTCGCACGCACGCGTGACGACCGCCAGTTCGCGCGCTTGTCGCGTGTGCTCTCCGGCTTTCCTGACGTCACCGTATTGTCGAACGACCATGTGCGCGCTGCTGCGCTGATCCACTCGCTGCGACGTCAGCGTCGCACGTTGAGTCCATGGCAGGCGTTGCTGTGGGCCGTGGCGGAACGCAGTGGCGGCGCGATCTGGAGCGGCGCGCGGACGTGGGGACCACTCGCTGCGGCGGGATGTCCGGTCAGCAGCTCGCCGCCGGGATGATGCGCGATTCCCCGGTAGAGGCCCAGGTTGAACGTATTTCCAGCCGTTCCTTGCTTAGCTAACCAACTAGACTAGCCTCGCTGCCATGACCACCCTGGCCAATACCCATGAAGCCAAGACCCACCTGTCCGGTCTGATCGATCGCGCCTTGAAGGGCGACGATGTCCAGATCGCACGCGATGGCGTTCCCTGTGTCCGACTGGTGCCGGTGCCACCCGCAGCGCAGGCGCGGGCCGGTGGCGAGTTCCGTGGTCGCATCCACGGCGATGTGCTCGGGCCGGTGGGCGATGACCACGGTGCGTGGGGATGAGTGCTGGTTGGTTGCTCGACACCCACGCGCTGTTGTGGTGGATGGCCGGTGATGCGCAGTTGGAGTCGCCGATCGCCAAGGGCATTCGCAATCTGAAGCAGGAAGTCGTTATCTCTGCCGCCGTGGTGTGGGAGATCGGCATCAAACACCGCGTCGGCAAGTTGACGGGCGTCGAGGATTACCTCGCCGATCCCGCGTCACATCACCGACGGTGGGGTTTCCGTGATCTGCCGATCGATCACGATGATGCGCGCTTGGCGGCGATGCTGGTGTGGGACCATCGCGATCCGTTTGATCGCATGCTGGTGGCGCAGAGCCGCCGGCATCGCTTGGTGTTGGTGAGCTGTGATCCGGTGATCAGCGCCTATCACCCGGACATCCGCTGGGGATGACTCATCAGGCAGACGCATGAAATGAAAAACCCGCGCCGAGTGGCGCGGGTTTTTTCGTCGAACCAGCGAGAGCCGGTTCTCAGCCCAGCAGTTCCTTCACCGTATCGCGCTCGCCTACCAGTTCCGCATTGGTCGCGGCGATCTTGCTCTTGGCGAACTCGTCGTGGACGAAGCTTTTGTCGATGGTGTAGGTGCCAGGGGCGGTGGTGCGCACCGGCACACCAGCCCATACGCCTTCGCTGAAACCGTAGCTGCCGTCGCTTTCCAGC
>JANPLC010000165.1:0-7280 GCA_031426335.1 Planctomycetota bacterium | reverse complement strand
CGGTCAGGCCGCCGAGCAGGCGTTCGACCAAACGTCGCAAGTGACTGGCAAGATCTGGGCCGGCTTCCTCACGTGCACCGGCGAGCCACAACACTTCGCGCATGCCATCCATGCTTTCCTGCGCGATGCGGCCGACCTCCTGCCAATCTGCTGAGTCGGTGGTGGTGGGTTGCACCGCGCCGAGTTCACTCAGACGCGCGATGGCGGCGAGGTTGCTGCCGATCTCGTCGTGCAGGTCACGCGCAAGCCGACGACGCAACTGTTCCATCTCACGTGCGCGGCGACGACGGGCCGCCACCAACCACACACCAATCACGACTACCGCCATGCCGCCGACGATGGCCAGCAGCAACCACGAACGTCGGCGGGCATCGCTCACCAACGCTGGACGCTGGGCATCGAGGCGCGCGAGATCCGCGGCGAGGCGTGCACGCTGATCCCAGGCATCAAGCCACTCCGGCAATTCCTTCAATCGCCCATAGCTGGTGAAGCCATCCACCAGCAGCGAACGCGGCCACTTGTTGCTGTAGCTGCTGGGATCGGTGGTCGAGGTGACCGTCCCCTCACGCGCCACGTTGCGGTCGTCGGCATAGACCTCGATCTCAGACAAACCAAAGCGGCTCTGGTTGCCCGGGGGCAGGGCCACGCGCACATGGCGGGCGGTGATCCCAGGGGTGCGAATGGTGATCGGATTGTCGCCGGGGTTGAGGTAGTCGGAGCTGGTGGAGTCGAGGATCATGACCGCGGCGGAAAAATCCGCTGACCGCGCGGCTTCGACGCGAAAACGTGGAGGAAAACTGAACCCAGGGATGTCGGCGCCCAGACGCGCGTGCGTGGCGTAGAGCCGGACCTCTTGCAGCGCCTGTTCCTTGCCCAGGTCGACCGCCATGAAGGTGAACGGCTCAGTCGTGGTCGCACCGGCGAAGAGACCGTCCCACGGCAACAGTTCGACGCTGATCGGCGGGCCAAGCGGCGTACGACCATCCACCAGGTTGGGCATGGTCCAGCGTGGCGGCAGGTTCATGCCGGATGACGCCGTCACCGGCCGACCAACGGCGAGGTTGCGCCGACCGGACAACACCAGCAACTCACCGATGGCATAGAAGTGCTGGTTGTTCTCGATCGCCAGTTTGGTGACGGTGATACGCACGTAACGCGCGCGTTGTTTATCAACGGTGATGACCAGCGGCGTGATGCCGGGATCCGGCAGGTCCATCTCAGTGAAGTCCGCCACCGGCACCGGCTTGGCGAAATCCGCCGTATCCGCCAAGTCGATGCGGAAACGCGGCGGGAAACCGTAGGTGCGTTTGGTGTCCGCCTGCCAGTCGAGTACCGCCGGGATCAGCGCGATGCGCTCAATGGTGACGGCTTCCTCCAGATCGACCTGCACCCACGGCGGCGTCAGCGGCGGTTGTGGCAAACGTTGGTGCTGATGGCCGAACTGTGGCGCGGTCTGGCCGATCACCGGCGCGCCCAGGGCATCAAGTTGGGTGCGGATCGCCTGACGTTGCTCGTCGAGCGCGCGCAGGTCGTGATTGAACAGGCCAAGCCACGCGGCCTCTTCGACGGCATGCAGCGCGACGCTGGTCAGCAACCAGATGATGATGAGCCGGCAGTACACGCGTGGCGATGATGCCTGCGCCTGGGTCGGTTCAACCCGGCGAGCGGCTGACTACCACCGGCGTGGGACGCGCACGTACCACCACCAACAAGCTGACAAAGGCGACCACCACCACTCCGGCACCCCAGGTCAGCGCGGTGACTTCGCCCAGGCGATCAGCCAACCATCCCATCAGCAGGCAGGGACCACCAAAGCCGACGTAGCTGCACAAGAGGTAACCCGACACTGCCGCCGCGCGGCGATCACCGGCCGCGGCATTGACCTTGGTCAAGCCGGCTAGGTACATGAAACCGAAACCTGCTGCGCCCGCGGCGGCGCAGCCGCCGAACAGCAACCACGGATTGGCGCGGCTCACGCCCAGGTCGAACAACACCAAGCCCAGCGTGGAGCAGCATGCGCCCAGCAGCATGCCCCACCACGGATCAGTCGGCCGCAGACGTGGCAGCAGCTGCACCGCCGCACCGGTGCCACACAATATGAACACACCAATGCCAGCACCGGTGGGAAGGCCTGCCGCGGCGAAGGCTGCCGGGCCCTGAGCGAGAATGATGCCGGACACCGACCAGCAGATGGCGTTGCCGAGGGTGAACAGCCGTGTGCCGGGCGGGAAGGTCGGCAGGCGCAGCCACCGTCCGCCGGATCCGCCGAGCCCGCCGGGCACCCACCACAACAACACGCCGACCAGCACCAGGGCGACGAAGCCGAGGTGGTAACTCCACGGCGTCAGACCAGGGCCCCCAGTGGCGACGGCGACGGTGGTGAGCAAGCCGCCACCACCAAAGGCCGCCGCGGTGACGAACGAGGACCACCACGCGGCACGCACCGGATCACCCATCCGTTCGGTCAGCCACGCGGTCGCGCTGCCAAGTCCGAGCGCCACCGCCATGCCCTGGAAAAACCGCCCGGCCAGCAGCACCTGCACATCCGGCCACACGATCAGCGCCAAGGTCGGCAAGGCGGCAGCGACGATCGCGACCAGCACCACCGGCCGACGACCAAGGACATCCGAAGCACCACCAGCAAAGGCCAGCGTCGGCACCAGTCCCATGATGTAGGCGGCGAACAACAACGCCCGGCCGGTGAAACCGAAATCCGCGGTGGCTGCGTACTGCGAATACAACGGCATCTGCAGATTCACCGAGCTGCCGATGACCAGGATCGCCGCCAACACCAACACCCACCCACGGTGGTCACGACTGCTCATGGACAAATCGCCACCCGCAGCACTTGGGCAGCGACCGTACACTGGTGCGGAATCACGGTTTCAGATGCGCAGCAAAACGGTCCATCACCTTGCGGATGGGGATCGCCAGGTTGATGCCGTCGCCATGCGAGTTCACCCCGTCGGTCTTCAACACCTTGGTGGTGACGCCGATCACCGCGCCGGTCTGCTGATCGATGACCGGGCCGCCGCTGTTGCCGCTCGCCACGCGGCAGTCGTGCTGCAACCATTCGACGCGACCTTCGGCACGGCGCACCGAGCCAAGAATCCCGCGCGACAAGACGATGTCGCTGGGCGACGTCTGGAGGGAATTGGCGATGCTCCCCGCCAGAGGGAAGCCAGCGGACAACAACGGGCGTTGCAGTTCATAGACCTCAGTCAGCGGCAGCGGTTCGAACGGCGCGCCCTCGACGGCTTGCAACAGGGCAAGGTCGTCGGCCTCAGAGAAGTCGATGACTTTCATGCGCACGGTGCGGCGGTTGGCGCTGGCATCCCACATGGCCATCACCGTGGCGTTGCGATTCCTCAGCACGTGCGCGTTGGTCACCACCAGCCCATCGCGACTGACGAGAAAACCGGTGCCGGTGCCGATATCCTTGACCACCAGCAGGACCACACCTGCCACCAGTTTGGCTTGCAGGCTGCCGACTGCGGGAGCCTCGGCGACACCACCAGGCGTTGACGGACCTGGGGCGCTGGCAACGGCACCGCCGGCCACGGGGTTCTGCTCGGCCGCGCGCCGCTGAGCGATGCTGGCGATGGCGTCATCCAGGCGTTTCCGCCGCGCAACCAACGCTTCGTCTTTGCTCGTCATTCCGGCGATGGCGGCCTCTTGCTGATCAACCGCCACCTTCGCCTGGTCGATGACTTTGCGCTGGTCGTGGATCTGTTCCAGAGTGCGCAACGCATCGCTGCTGCCCTCCTGGGTTTGTTTCTCGTAGCGGTTCACCAGGTGGTTGTGTTTGGTCACTTGTTCGTTGTAGGTGTCGCGCAGCGTGCCCAGCGCGGTCTGCATCTCCTGCGTCTGCCGCACCAGGGCGCGGCGTTGCTCGTCGACCTGCTGAGACTCGGCGCGAGCCGCACGTTCATCCTGCGCGATGGAATCCAGGCGCACCTGCGACGACTCGCGATCACGGGCGGCGAATCGCGCTGCCTCTTGCGGGCTGGTGGGGTTGTCGCGCGCAGCGGCCTTATCGAGCACTTGCTGCACCGCGTCGCCCGTGGCCTTGCTGCGCGCCTCGGCGACCAATTTGCCGAGGGCGGTTTCGTCAGCGTCGGCCGGGGCGTCAACCTGGTAACGCTCCTTCAACTCGCTGCGCAGACGCCGCACGCGGTCGGCGGACAACGCGACGTCAGTGGCATCCTCATGGATGGCTTCGCGCTCTTTGCGGTGGTGTTTCCAGTACATCACCACCAACTGCTCCATGGTCGCATCCGGCGGCGGAGACAGTTTGCAGGTGTCGCGCAGGTAATCGATCAGCGCCAGACGTTCACCCAGACCGAAGGGATCTTCGATTTTCGGCTGGGGCAAATCCTCGGCCAGCATGGTGCAGGGAAAGGCGACGAACATGGCGAGGATCAGCAGGAGGCGCATGCGATCCGACGCTAGCCCTGGGTGTCATCCGGGCAACGAGCGGACGGCAATGATGCGGCAAGCATGCACGAGCCAGGATGGACAGGTGCGCTCCGCGGCGAAGACTAGAGCCCCCGTACCAGGAGTCCTATCGCCGGATCCCCTGCCCCTGCCCCTGAAACGCTTGCGCTATTTCCTGTCGAGGATCACCCCATGTCCACGCTCTACGTCACTTGTCCTGCCTATGCCCTCCGTGGACCACTGGATCGCCAGAGCCATATCGACCAGGCCCGTTGGCTGGCCCAGGCGATGGGCTGGCAACTGGTGCTGTCGCCACTGCTGGAGCGGCATCTGGGGGCGGGGGCGTGGTTACCACTCGCTGAGCGGGCGGCGGATCTGCGTACCGCCCTACGCCATGACGCGGTGTGGGCCTGTCGTGGTGGCTACGGCAGCATCGAACTGGTGGAGACCGTGCTGAAAGCGCGCCAACGCCAAGGTCCGCTGCTGATCGGTTACAGCGACATCACCGCGCTGCATGCAGCTTTCGCCGTGCGCGGTTGGCAACGCCGCATCTACGGCTCGATCCCCCTCCCCAGTCGGCAGGCCGGCCGCGCCGGTACCAGCCTAGTGGCGGCGCTCCGCGGTGAGGCGCTGCAGCGCAGTGCCGCGATCGACGCCGGCGCGCGCGTCCTGAGCACGGGACGCGCACGTGGACGCTTGTTCCCCGCCTGTCTGAGCGTGCTCGCCAGCGTGGTCGGCACGCCCGCGCAACCGGATCTGCATGGCTGCGTCCTGGCGCTCGAAGACATCAAGGTGCAGCCGTTCCTGATGGCGACGCACCTGAACCAGTTGCACCTGAGTGGCGCCCTGCGCGGCGTGCGGGCTCTGCTTGGTGGAACCTTCACCCACCTGGAGGAGCACGACTACCAAGGGCCGACTCCGGACGAAGTGCTGGTCGAATGGGGTGCGCGGTTGCGTGTGCCGGTGATCTCGCGCTTGCCGTTCGGCCACCTCGACGACGGCCTGGCGTTGCCCAGCGATCGCACGGTGGTGGTCGAAGCGGGACGCAACGGCTCGTGGACCATCGCCATCCAGGCCGCAGAGTGACGTCATGGTCGACCTCGACGCCGTGGTGTCCCGGGCACGCGCGCTGCGCCACGAACTGCACCGCCATCCAGAGCTGATGTATCAGGAAGAGCGCACCGCCCGCGTGGTGCGTGCTGAACTCGACCGGCTTGGCATCGCTTGGCAGGCCTGCGCTGGCACCGGCACTGTCGCGCGCTTGGCGGATGGCGCCCGCGGCCGGCACGTGGCGCTCAGAGCCGATCTCGACGCCTTGCCACTCACGGAGTTGACTGGGCTCCCCTACGCCAGCGAACATGCGGGGCTGATGCATGCGTGCGGCCACGATGGCCACACCGCTAGTCTGCTTGCTGCGGCGGCGTGGCTGAAGGCGCATGAACATTCGCTGCCCGGGCCGGTGACGTTGTTGTTCCAACCTGCCGAAGAAGGCGGCCACGGCGCGAAACGCATGGTCGAGGGCGGCGCGCTGACCGACGTCGATGAAGTGTTCGGCTACCACAACTGGCCACCAATCCCCTTCGGCAAGGCCGGCTGCGTGCCCGGCACGATCTTCGCCGCCAACGGCGAGTGGACCGCGACCATCACCGGACGTGGCGGACATGCGAGTTCACCGCAGCACTGCATCGATCCCATTCTGGCCGGCGCGCACTTCGTCACCTTGGCCCAACAAATCGTCAGTCGCCAAGTCGCCCCGCAGGACGCCGCGGTGGTGAGCGTGACCTGTTTCCACGGCGGCACTGCGGACAACATCATCCCCGACAGCGTCGAACTGGTCGGCACCGTGCGCGCCGCCACCACGACGCTGCGTGATGAATTGGCCCGCCGGGTCGAGGCGACCCTCACTGCCGCGTGTGCTCCGTCGGGAGCCAACGGTCACTTCACCTACCGGCCATGTTACCCCGCGACGGTCAATCATGCCATGTCAGCGCTACGTGCGCAGGAGGCGCTGCGCGCCGTGCTCGGGGCGAATGGCTTGGCCAACGACGGGTTGCCGGTGATGGCGGCGGAAGATTTCGGCTACTACCTGACGCAGACGCCAGGGGCCTTCATCCTGCTCGGCGCCGGACGCCCAGGACAGGTGATGGAGCCGTGCCACAGCCCGCGCTTCGACTACAACGATGACCTCATCCCGGTGGTGGTGCGTCTGTGGTCCCGGCTGGTCGGGCTGGACTAACGTCGGCCTGCAATTCCGCCTTCACCCAGGCGAGGAAGTCCGCATCACCGCCCGCGAGCGGAACGAACACCACGCAGGGCGTGGTGTAGGAATGCCGGGCGCGTACCGCAGCGATGACCGCGTCTTGACGCGCGCGAGTGGTCTTGGCCAGCAGCAGGACCTCGGCTGACTCGGCGATCCGACCTTGCCACCAATAGCGGGAACGCAGGCCCGGAATTTGATTCACGCAAGCGACCAGCCGGGTCTCCAACAGGCCGGTGCCGATGCGTTCCGCCTCAGCCAAGTCGGCGCAGGTGACGTAGGCCAGGACCAGGTCATCGGGGGCAGGCATTGTGGCAGGCATAACAGCACGCTTCGCTCCGAAATGCCCTGTCAAGTCGACCGCCCGCGCCAGACCAAGGCTTGGCAGGTGACCTGCGTGAGGTAAGGATGATTCCGGACCCGCTCCGCAGCGGGCCGCCGACAGGAACTTTATGCGCACCAAGACTCTCGCTTTCGTCATGGCCGGTGGAAAAGGCACGCGCCTGGAACCACTGACCGCTGCCCGCTCCAAGCCGGCCGTGCCCTTTGGCGGCAAATACCGCATCATCGACTTCGTGCTCTCGAA
>JANPLC010000164.1:0-3289 GCA_031426335.1 Planctomycetota bacterium | reverse complement strand
CGTCGGTTATTCGTTCATGGGTCGCGCCCACTCGAACGCCTACCGTCAGGTGAACCACTACTTCGACCTGCCCTTCCGGGTGGTGCCGAAGGTGATCGTGGGACGCAGCGAGGGTCCGCTGAAGGTGGCGGCCGAACAACTCGGCTGGGAAGAGTACAGCACCGACCTGGCCGCCGTGCTCAAGCGCGACGACATCCACTTGGTCGATGTGTCGACGCCCAACGACAGCCACGCCCCGCATTCCATCGCTGCGCTCAAGGCCGGCAAACACGTGCTGTGCGAGAAACCCCTCGGCCTCAACGTCAAGGAATGCAAGGCGATGGTTGCCGCCGCCGACAAGGCCAAGACCGCCGACGGCAAACCCGCGCGTGTCGGCCTGTGGCACGTCTACCGTCGTGCGCCCGCTGCCTCGACCGCAGCCGGCCTGATCGCTGATGGCAAGCTCGGTGAGATCCGCCACGTGCGCGCGGTGTACTTGCAGGACTGGTTGCTCGACGACGCCTGCCCGGCGACCTGGCGCATGATGGCCAAGGCCTGTGGCTCGGGCGCCCACGGTGATCTGAACGCGCACCTCATCGACCTGACCCGCTTCATGACCGGCCTGGAGTTCGACTCCGTCGTCGGCCTGGAAAATACCTTCATCAAGAAGCGCAAGAACGGCGACGGCAAGGGCATGATCGACGTCGACGTCGACGACACCCTGCTGTTCCTGGCCAAGCTGACCAACGGCGCGGTCGCAAGCTTCGAAGCGACGCGCGCCGCCGCCGGCCGCAAAAACTACAACTGCATCGAGATCAACGGCACCAAGGGTTCCATCGTGTGGAACTTCGAGCGCATGAACGAACTCCAAGTCTACACCGTCGAGGACGAGCCCCGTCACAAGGGCTTCCGCACGGTGATGTGCATGGACGGCAGCGCGCATCCCTACGCCGGCAACTACTGGCCGGACGGCCACGTGATCGGTTACGAGCACGGCTTCATCAACATGCTCGCCGACTTCGTGAAGGCGCTGGCCAGCGGCGACGAGTTCCGCCCCAATTTTGCTGACGGCCTTGCCAACCAGGAAGTGCTCGACGCCTCGCTCACCTCCGCCAAGAACGGCAAATGGGTGAAGGTTGCGCGCAGCCAGAAGCTCAAGCCGGCGAAGGCACTCAAAGCGGTAGCGACAAAATCTTTGCTGTAGAACATCGCCGATCGCAGCGCGCCGGCAGGGGTTAGGGACTAGGGGCTAGGGTCGTGTGATGACACTCCTTCCCCCTTTTCTTCCGATCGCCGGAGTGAGTACGACCACGGGGAAACACGATGCACACTTTCCTACGACCCTAGCCCCTAACCCCTGGCCCCTTGCGACCCCTCCTCCCGCGCCCGCGTCCCTCGATCCACCAACCAACCATCAACAAAATTAGGAGTCCTCAGATGAAAGGCCCCGCCATTTTCCTCGCCCAGTTCATGGGTGACGCCGCTCCCTTCAACTCCTGGCCGACCATCACCAAATGGGCCGGCTCGCTCGGATACAAGGGCGTGCAGGTCCCGTCGTGGGACGGCCGCGCCATGGATCTGAAGAAGGCCGCGACCTCCAAGGACTACTGCCAGGAGTTCGCCGGCATCGCCAAGCAGAACGGGGTCGAGATCACCGAACTGTCGACCCACCTCCAGGGTCAGCTGGTCGCGGTGCATCCCGCTTACGACGAACAGTTCGACGGCTTCGCCGCGCCGGAAGTGCGCGGCAATCCCAAGGCGCGCACGGAATGGGCGATCGAGCAGGTCAAGCTGTGCCTGACCGCCAGCAAGAACCTTGGCCTGACCGCCATGCCCTCGTTCACCGGCGCGCTGCTGTGGCACACCATGTACCCGTGGCCGCAGCGTCCGGCTGGCTTGGTCGAAGAAGGCTTCGCTGAACTCGCCCGCCGCTGGCTGCCCATCCTCGACCACGCCGAATCGGTCGGCGTCGACGTGGCGTGGGAAGTCCACCCAGGCGAAGACGTGCACGACGGCGCGACCTTCGAGTTGTTCCTCAAGCACCTGAAGAATCACAAGCGCGCAAACATCCTCTACGATCCGTCGCACTTGGTGCTCCAGGGCATGGACTACAGCGCCTACATCGACCACTACCACGAACGCATCAAGTGCTTCCACGTCAAGGATGCGGAGTTCCGCCCCGACGGTCGCACCGGTGCGTACGGTGGTTACCTCGGTTGGAAGGAACGCGCTGGTCGTTTCCGTTCGCTCGGCGACGGTCAGATCGACTTCAGCCGCATCTTCAGCCAACTCACCCAGTACGGCTACAAGAGCTGGGCGGTGTTGGAATGGGAATGCGCGCTCAAGGATCCAGAGCAGGGCGCCGCCGAAGGCGCACCGTTCATTGCGCGTCACCTGATCAAGCAGGCAGCGAAGGCGTTCGACGACTTCGCCGGCACCAAGCCGGACAAGGAACAACTCCACCGCATCCTGGGCATCAGCGCTGGAAAAGCGGCGAAGCAGTGATCTGACGTTTCCCCCATCGGGAAGTAGTCGACCCACACCCGCGCTGGCTCAGCGCGGGTGTGGTTTTGGGATTCCTCATCGTGCGTGGTGGCACTCGATCCGCGATTGGGGATGGCGTGACGGTGCTGACCACGTAGATCATGCCCACCATGAGCTACGAAAACCTCGAAAAACTTGATGAACTGCGGCAAAAGGGCGTCATCACCGACGAAGAATTCCAGGCCGAAAAGGCCAAGATCCTAAGCGTCACGCCCGGGACCGCAGCTGTGGCGGATACTGAGAAACTCTTTTGGGGCATGGAGGAGAACTCCTTCTGCATGCTGCTGCACCTCGCCTCGCTGGGCAATTTCGTTTTCCCGTTCGGCGGTTTGATCTTGCAGATCGTGATGTGGACGACGCAGAAACAGGCGTCGGAAAAAATCGACGCCCACGGCAAGGTCGTGCTGAACTGGTACCTCTCGCTGCTGATCTACGGTGTCGTGTCGGTACTCCTGTGTTTTGTCATCATCGGCATTCCCATGCTGATCGCGCTGTTCATCTGCGATCTGGTGTTCGCGATCATGGGTGCGGTCAAAGCCAACAACGGCGTGTTGTGGAAGTACCCGATGTCGATCCGGTTCCTGTAAACTTAGATCCGGCGATCGAAACAGGGATTTTTCAACACGAAGGCACGAAGACACGAAAAACAGCAGGTATCCAGTAGAGTTCGAGCGTCACCTGCGAGTCACCAAACTGGTGAACCCCTGTTTGTCTGCATCCCTTTGTGTCTTCGTGCCTTCGTGTTGAAAAATCGGTTCGTCTGCCG
>JANPLC010000163.1:0-3994 GCA_031426335.1 Planctomycetota bacterium | reverse complement strand
ACACCTGGCCGCCGCGATCGCGTACGGTCAGCATGGTGCGGCTGGCCTGGTAGGTCGCCCAGCGGCCGGACTTCTCCCACAATCCCTGTTCCTGCATGATCGGCATGGTCACTTCGAGGCCGGCTGGTCCGTTAGGGCGGCTTATCTCCTCGGCGACGATGCGACTGACCTTGTCGATCACGCGCTTCAACAGTGGCGCATAGAGGTACAGCCCGGCACCGCTCTTGTGCAAGAAGCCGCCACGCATCAACAGGCGATGGCTGGCGATCTCGGCTTCGCTCGGATCTTCGCGCAGGGTGACTAGGTTCATGCGACTAGCACGCATCGTCTCGCTCCATTCGGGTGTCGCTCAGTCGGGTTCCGCCTGATCGGCGCGCGAGGGTGCCGAGGACGTCAGGTTACGCAACCCGGGCGTGTAGCGGGTTGCGGCTGAGCATCGCCCCCCTACACCCGTCACCCCGCATGAACCGCCCCCTCGCCGATGAGCCGACCCGTCTGGCCGCCACCGAAGTGTGGCTGATCCGCCATGGCGAGAGCACCGGCAACCGCGATGGCGTGCTGCAAGGACAGGAGGACCACCCCCTGTCACCGTTCGGCCACGAACAGAGCAAACGTCTGGCGGAGCGCCTGACCACCACGCGCTTCTCGGCGCTGTACAGTAGCGACCTGTCACGTGCGGTTGAGACCGCGCGGTACTTGTCCGATCGCTGGGGCATCGAAACCAAGATCGATCCCCGCCTGCGCGAGATCCATGTCGGCGCCTGGTCCGGCCTGCCCAACATTGAGATCGCCGAACGTTTTCCCGATGAGTGGCAACGCTGGCAGGATCGCGATCCGACGCTCAAACGCGGCGGTGGAGAGTCTTACGCCGACGCGCAACTGCGCGTGACCATGGCGCTCAACCAGATCGCCAAGAAACATCCGGCCGAGCGCATCGCCGTGGTCATGCACGGCGGCGTCATGCGCGCCTACATTGCGTCGATGCTGGCGCTCGACCTGCGCTTGATCTGGCATTTCTCGATCATGAACACCGCCATCTGCAAGGTGCGGCCATTCGCCATGGCAATGGGCGGCAGCCGCCCGCGGCAAGGGCGCATCGACTCGCTCAACGACCATGCGCATTTGATGGGATTGCGACCGGGCGGGGCGACTCCCGCGGTTTAGCCGCGAGCTACGAGCTACGAGTTGGATGTTCCTTGGTCCACCAGAGTGATGATCAGGTGGCTGACGCTTGCTCGCAGCTATATTCTTACCAGCACCGCCACATACCCACCGGCCTGCCACGCATCCGGCCACGTGCGTTGTTCCTTGAGGATGCGCCAACCGTCGAGGCGGTGCGCGATGCCTTGGTTTTCCGCCGGCGTCACGCTGCAGGTGCTGTAGATCAGCCGGCCATCCGCGCGCACCAACGTGCTGGCAGCGAGCACCAAGCGGCGTTGCAGGGTCGCGAGTTGAGCCAGGGTCTTGGGCAGGTAACGCCAACGGGCTTCCGGACGGCGTCCCAGGACGCCACTGTTGGAACACGGCGCATCGACCAGCACGACATCGAACGCTCCGGCAGCCAGAGCCGGATGCATGCCGTCCTGCACCACCACCGCGCCATGACCAGCGAGCGTGTTGAGCAACCTGGGCAAACGCCGCGGATTGTTGTCCGCGGCCACCACCCGACAGCCACGATCGGCAAAGGCCAGCGCCTTGCCGCCGGGAGCGGCGCAGAGGTCGAGCACCAGCTCTCCTGGGCGTGCGCCGCTGAGTTCGACCACGTGACCCTGCGCGCGATCCTGCACCACGCAGCGCCCGTCGGCGACGGGGCCCTGCAGGGCGATCTGGGGATCCTCCCACCAGGTCCACTCCCCGTCGTGGCGCAGGATGCCGTGGCCGGTGGGTGGCGCACACCCAGGACGGGTGCGCGTGCACAGCGGCGCCTGGTGATTGAGCGCGAGCAACCGTTCGCTGGGGTGATCCACCAGCTCCGTCCGGAGATCCGCCACCAACGCATCCGGCAAGCTGGCGAGCACGGCGGGATCATCCGGCCAACGATCACGCGGGATGCAGCCGAGCGGACCCTCACCCGAACGCGGCGTGCGCAGTTCCGCCATCCGGCGCATGACGGCATTTGCCACTCCGGTCAGACCCTGTTCGCCGTGCTGGCGCAACAGGTCGACGGTGGTGGCGCAGGCGGCGTGCGGTGGGATCTGATCGAGGGCAAACAGCTGATGCGCGCCGATGGCCAACGCCCGCAGCAGAGCGAACGACTGGCGCCCAGGTTTTAGAAAGCCGCGGGCGAGGTGTTCGTACAGCCGGTGGTTGCGTGCCACGCCGAGCGCCAGCTCACGCGCCAGCCCTTCGTCGCGGGCATCAAGACCACAGCCGGCGATGACCTCGGTCAGGCGATCCGCGCGTCCATCAGCCACCCGTTCCAGCGCCATCCACGCGGCATTGCGGGCATCGATAAGCGGGCCTCGGCCGGGCGGTTTTCTGTCTGGTCGCCCAGGGCGTGACGACTGGTTAATTTCCGCCGCCAGGGGCTCTCAAGCGCGCGATCTTCTGGTTGACGGTGATGATCAGCGAATTGACGTCGGTCCAGCCGATGTTCTGCAGGTACTGTCCCATCTCTTCCTGGGTCCATGGCGGATTCTGACTGGTGGCCGCCTTCTCGAACTTGGAAATTTCCGGAACGATCGCCTGGATCTGGCTACGCGCGGCTTCCAATTCCTTGAGCCCGCCCTTGTTGATTGCCTGAGTCACATTGAACTTGGCATCTTTGATCGCGGTTTTGACGTTGTCGCTGAGATCGACCTCGATGCGTTCCTGTTCCTTGTGCGGCTTCTTCATCGCTTTGACGGTGATCAACAGGATCATCGATAGGATGCCGATCGACAGCGCGCTCAACATCAGGATGTTCTTGTTCTTGTTGACCTTCTTGGCCGGGGCTTTCCCTGAACGCCCGGCGGCTTTGTTGCTGGCCGATTTATTGTTCGAGGTGCTCGACTTGTTGCCTGGGCTGGACTTCTTGAACGAGGCGCTGCCGGCGGAGGATTTCTTCTTGTCGCTCGCCGCCTTGTCATTGATCAGCGGATCACGATCGACCGGCAGGGTTTCGTCCTTCTGCGCTGGATCGCTCTTGGCGTCATCCTTGAAGCCGAAAGGAGATTCTCCGTCGCTCTCCCCAGCTTTGCCGTATTTCTCGTCGTTCTCGTCATCAGCGATGATCGGCGATGCCGTGCTCTCGTCGGCGAGGCCTTCGCCACGATCGGCGCCCTCGTCGACATCGGCGGCGGCATCGCGCTTTTTGGACGATGCGGCCAGGGCGGAGAAGCTGCTGGCGGCGGCGGCAAATTGATTGTGATGGTTGGCTTGCTGCTTGGGCGCGGCTTCAGCGGCAATTTCAGCGGCTGCAGCCGCGACGTCGGCGTTGTTGAGCTCGCTGGTGGCGGTGCCATCCTCGGGTTCAGCCGAGAGTACCTGCGGCGCGACGGCGGGCGATTCGTCGCCATCTTCGAAGGTCTGGACGCGATCACGTGCCTGAGTGATCACCGGTGCCTGTTTGTTGCTGGCGGTCACGGCGAGGGCTGCGGCGGCTGGCTGCGCTGCGCTCACGGCAGCAACGGCGACACTTTTGCCCCGTTGGTGACTTGCCAGCCACTCCTTGCCGTGGCCGAGTTCCAGACAGGTGGCGCAGATCACGTCGTAGTGCTTGCGGATGCCGTGGCCGCCACGCAGATCGACATCGGTCACGCGGACGCCGCAGAGGTCGCAGAAATGGATATCCATGGGGTGCCAATCCTCGTCGTCGCAGGGAGCGGCGGCAGCCTAGGTGCTTGGCCCTAGGCCAGCTATCGCCCAGCCGGACGGATCAACCGCTGTGCGTGAAGCACCAGGGTCTCAAGCGCCAGCTCGGCGTTGGTACCGCTCTGGCGTAGCTGCCGCTGGGTCTGCAAGCAACCGGTCAGCAAACGTACCAGCAACGGCCGTCCCAGGTTGCGGGCACGTT
>JANPLC010000162.1:0-4321 GCA_031426335.1 Planctomycetota bacterium | reverse complement strand
CGCGATGAACGTTGGTCGCTCCGGCACCGGCCAGCGACAGAGCAGCATGACTTTGCTCGGCGAGCTGGGGCTCGCCGCTCCCAGGGGGTGTTCCGTGGGATGTCAGCTTATTCATGGGTCATCGCCTCGTCGAGGTTGAGGACCAGGCTGGCGATCACTGCGAACGTGGCGAGGTCGGCGTGGTTAAGGGTGGGATCGACCGGTTGCTGACCGATGGTGAGCAGTTTCGCGGCGTCCTGCGGATGGCTGCGGTAATACGTGCGGGCGCGTTCCACTTCGCGGGTGAGAACGCTGATTTCGTCCGTCGTCGGTGAGCGTGAGAGCACTCGCTTGGTGATGGTCTCCAAACGTCCGTGGTCTTCGCTGTCACTGCGCAGCGCAATTGCCGCGAGCGCCCGCGCCGCCTCCAGAAACCCGCTGTCATTGAGCATCGTCAACGCATGCAGCGGCGTGTTGGTGCGCGATGGTTTCACTTCACACGAGCGCCGGCTGGCGCCATCGAAGAGGAACGTCGGCGCGATCGAGCGCCGCCAGAAGGCGTAGAGCGTGCGGCGATATTGCGCCGGACCTTCGCTCGCGTCGTAATGGAAGCGGCCCATGAATAATTCCTCCCACACGCCGTCCGGCTGGTAGGGCTTCATCGGCGGACCGCCGATCGCGGGGTTGAGCAAGCCACCAGCCACCAACGCGGCATCGCGCAACATCCAACTCGGCAGACGGAAGCGCGCGCCGCGCGCGAGCAGGCGATTCTGCGGATCACGCGCTAAAGCGGCGGCGCTGATCGCTGAATCTTGGCGGAAGGTGTCGCTGGTGACGATCAGCTTCAGCAGGTGTTTGACGTCCCAGCCGCTGTCGATCAATTCGACTGCCAGCCAGTCGAGCAGCTCCGGATGGCTTGGCTGTTCGCCTTGCAGGCCGAAGTCGTCGACCGTGCGTACCAAGCCCGCGCCGAAGCAGAGCTGCCACAGGTGATTGACCATCACCCGCGTGGTCAGCGGATTCTTGCGCTCGACCAGCCACTGTGCCAGACCACGGCGATCGCGCGGAGCGTCTGCCGGCCACGCGGCGATCTCGGTGGGAACGTCGCGTTCGACGCGCTCGCCCTTCTTGTCCCACACGCCACGGATCAGCACGTGGGTGGTGCGCGGTTCTTTGCGCTCAGCCAGGACCATGACGTCGACCTTCTTGGCCTTGGTCACCTCGTCGTGCTGCCGGCGTGCGCGATCAACGGCGGCTTTGGCGGTAATGAAAGGCATATGGTCGGTGAGGAATTGCGCGAACAGACGATCGCGCAGTGCTGCATCGGGCTTGCTGCGGTCAGACGCGGCAGCGAACGCTTCGAGCGGCGTGACGCCGATCTCCTTGATCGTTGGGCCGCGTTCGTCGGTGACGGCGATACGGAAACGTCCGATGTCGGCGTCGCCCAGGGTCGAGCGTTGGCGCAGTTCGACGACCAGTTGTTCGTCATCCGCCAGCACCAGCGGGTCACTGAAGGCGATCACCGCGGTGCGTGGTTGCTGGGGATGGTGTTTGCGCGTACTCCAGCCGTTGCGTGGATCGTCGTCGAGTACGTCCTTGATCGCGCCGTAGCCGCCGAACTTCTTGGCGTCGGCTTCGTCGGTTACATCCGCCGCGGCGCTGGCCAGTGCCACGTCGCGCACTTGCGATGAGCCGCTGCGCCGGACCTGGACCTTCACGTCGGTGAGGATGAAGAATCCGTTTTTCCCGCGGGCATAGCTGCCATTGGTGAACGAGGGATGCGGCAGGACCTCCAGGCGCACTCCGGTGACGCGTGGCAGGCGCACAGCGGCGCTGACGCGGTACTCGTCTTGATTCGGCAGGGGGCCACCGGTCATCACCGTGCCATCGGCTTCGGTGGTAAAGGTGGTGCCTTCGCTGCTCTCCACCTGCGTCGGGTGCAGGACGGTCCACGACTGGTGGCCGTTGCGCACCGCGTCAGCACGTTGCTTGAGCCACACGGTGAACGGTCCCTGCGCTTCGCGTTTCGCCGAAACCTCGGCTGGTGTGCGCTGGTCGAGCAACGCCTTGGCCTCGACGATTGCACGTTCGACGGTGCTCGACTCATAAGCGAGGTAGGGCTTCGCCGCCTTGCCAGCCTTGCCGTCCTCATCGATCGAATCAAAGAAGGCAGTCATCGCGTAGTAGTCGCGTTGCGCGATCGGGTCGAACTTGTGCGTATGGCATTGCGCGCAGCCGAGCGTCAGGCCGAGGAACGCCGTGCCGGTGGTGTTGACGCGGTCGATGACGTAGTCGACGCGCGATTCCTCCGGATCGCGCCCGCCTTCACCGTTGGTCATGTGGTTGCGGTGGAAGGTAGTGGCGAGTTTGTCCTCGGCAGTGGCGTCGGGCAGCAGGTCGCCGGCCATCTGCAGCGTGATGAACCGATCGAGCGGCAGGTTGCGATTGAAGGCGTCGACCACCCAGTCGCGCCACGGCCAGTTGGTGCGCGTATCGTCGCTCTGGAAACCATCGGTGTCGGCGTAGCGCGCGACATCGAGCCACCACATCGCCATCCTTTCACCGAAGGCCGGCGCGGCGAGCAGACGATCGACCGCCTGAGTGTAGGATGTCGGGCTCGTGGTGAACGCCGCGGCGTCTTCCGCGGTTGGTGGCAGGCCGGTGAGCGTGAATGAAAGCCGACGCAGTTGCGCATGCGCCGCAGCGGGCGCGGCGGGGGCGATTTTTTCGCGCGCGAGTCGTGCGCGAATGAAGGAATCGATCGGGTTGGTGATACCGGCCACCGTCGGCACGGTCGACCGCACGGGCGGCACGAACGCCCAGTGACGCCCCCATGGTGCGCCGGCAGCGATCCAGCGTTTGAGCAGGTCGATTTGCTGCGGTTTCAGCGGCGGGCGGTGCGCGTCCGTCGGCGGCATCAGCTCGTCGGGATCGCTGGTCGTCAGGCGTTCGAGCAACGTGCCTTTGGTGAGTTCTCCGGGAACGATCGCTGGACGGCCCTTGGTCCCAAGCAACGCGGCATCGCGCAGATCGAGGCGCAGCTTGGCCTTGCGGTGGCCTTCATCCGGACCGTGGCAGGCGAAGCAGTTGTCGGATAACAGCGGCAAGATCTCGCGGGAAAAATCCGGCGCCTCAGCGGCCTGGAGCCCGCCGGCGAGCAGGGCAGCGAGCAGGATGTACGGATGACGGCGGTAGTATGACGGAAACATGGTGCCCAGCCTAGCGGCCCGCGGAATTGGGGATGGAGCAAACGGCGAAGGAAGTTGTACTATCCGACCATGACGCCGCCGCCCCGTTCAGCCCGCCGTGCGCACTTCCCGGTATCGCTGTTCGCCACTGCCAACTCGCTGCACCAGGAGATCTTCCTCACCGTGCCGCGCGCCGGTCATCTGGTTGGCGGGGATGACCACCACATCCGTCGCGACCATTTCCCTGGGCATGAGTTGATCCTGTGCCTCGCTGGGCGTGGTTACGTGCGCCTCGCCGGGCGCGAACATCCGGTGGCTCCCGGCGATCTGGTGTGGGTAGACTGTCGTAGGCCACACCAACATGGCCCCGTCGCCAGCGAACCGTGGGAGGTATTGTGGGTCCGCGCGGAAGGTCCGCGCCTGACGCGCACCGCGGAAGCGCTGGGCGTCGAGCAGGCGCCGGTGTTCCCTGCGTTCGTGACGCCGCAGAGCGAGCTGCTCTATTGCACGATCTTTCGTTTGATGGAGTCGGCGGACCCCGCTGCGCCAGCGTTGATCCACGCGGAGGTCACGCGCCTGGTGGCGCTGGCGTTCGCCGCGCGCCAGAACCACACGCCAACCCCGTCGGTGCCGCCCGCGTTGCAGCCAGCGGTGCGACGGTTGTCACTGAGCTTTTTTGAACGGCAGACGGTCAGCGACCTGGCGCGACTCTGCGGCATGAGTCCGTCCCACTTCACGCGCACGTTCGGCGCTGCCTTCGGCACCAGTCCGATCGATTGGCTGCGGCGACGGCGCATCACCGAAGCGCAACGCCGCTTGGTCGAAAGCGACGACGCGATCAAACGGATCGCCGAGCAAGTTGGCTACGGCGATCGGTTCTTCTTCAGTCGGGATTTCCGCAAACTCACCGGCCAGACGCCGCGGCAGTTCCGCGAGCGCGAACGGGGAGCGCAGGCCTGATTGACGGATACCGGTCAGCAGGTGCCGGCGGGTTTGGTCTGCTGTTCGGCCTGGAGCAGGGCAAGCGCCTCGCTGCTGAAGCTGGCGCTGTCGCGTCCGGAGGATTGTTGGACCGGTGGCGGCAGGAGCTGCTGGACCAGCGCTTTGGGGAGGTCCTGTGCGGTCTTCTGCAGACTGATGGCGGCGGCGATGGG
>JANPLC010000161.1:0-11352 GCA_031426335.1 Planctomycetota bacterium | reverse complement strand
CAACCTCACCGGCGTGGATATCGGTGGCGGACCAGGCAAAGGCCGCTTCGTCGCCAAGTTCGACAGCAACGCGACTAAGTTGCAGTGGATCTTCTACCGCGAGAACGTCACCGATTTCTCCTTCGACGGGAACGGCGATCTGGTGGTGTTGGCCGATCGTAAGCTGATGCGTTTCGACAGCGCGAGTGGCAAAGAAAAATGGACCGCGACGTGGAAGACCTACGGCGAGAACCGTCCCGGCGGCATGAGCGTCGATCCGGCCACCGGCATCACCACCGTGGTCGGCTACGGCATGACCAACACCGGCAAGGAGCCGTACAAGGATCCCTTCGCCTACGGTTTCGACCGTGAGGGCAAACAACTGTGGATGTTGTGGAATCCCGATCCCAAGCGTCAGGTCGACGCCAAGTTCGGCGGCAACGGTCTGATGGCGGACACCACCGGCTGGGTCGCTGGCGTCACCGACGAGGGCAAGTTCCTGCTCGCGCTCTACGCCGACGGCGGCAACTCGGTGTGTACGCGTGATCCCGCTGATCCCGACAAGCCGATCGATCCGGCGGTGTTCAAGGACGTGCACCAGAACGGCCCTGGGTACGGCTTCAAAGGCGCGAGCAAAACCAGCGTGGTCTTCCGCGTCGATCCCAAGACCGGTGCTTTGGAAAAAGGCACGTGGTTTTGTTCCTGGCTCACCCCGCAACGCGCCAATGGCCTGAGTGTCGACGGCCTGAGTGGCACCGGCGGTTTGCATTTCGTCGTCGGTAGTTCAGCCAGCGGCCTGCCGCTGAAACAGCCGTGGTACCCGCATATCGAGGGAGCCTACCAGGGCGGTGGTTTTGTCGCGGCGTTCGATGCCAGCTTCCGACTGCAGCAGTGCGGCTACTTTAGCAACAGCAGCCTACGCCACGTCGCCAGCCGCGATGGCTGGGTGGTCGCCGGTGGCACGGTGAAACCATCGACCAAGCCGGAGGAGCCGCTGCGCACATTCAAGCCGTTCCAGGCGGAGATGGGCGGGGATGTGGATGGGTATGTGGTGGTGATGCGGGCGAAGTGACGGAGATCGGCGACAGGCGACAGGCGACAGGCCACGGGTCGCGAACCTGTAGTCCGTAGCCTGTAGTCTGTAGCCTACCCAACGGTCTCCGCTTGTCGTCACTGCTGCGCACGTCAGCGTCACAGCTAATGCCTGACCTGCTCCCAACCCTCTTCCTCTCCCACGGCGCCCCTGACGTGCTGCTGCGCGATATCCCGGCGCGGAAGTTCCTCAGCGGACTTGCCGCGACGCTGCCACGCCCACGCGCAATCGTGGTCGCCTCGGCTCATTGGGAGGAGGACACTGTCACGGTCGAGACCGGTCGCACGCCATCAACCATCCATGACTTTGGCGGTTTTCCGGCGGAGCTGTTCCGTCAGCGTTACGCGGCTCCTGGGGATTCTATTCTGGCGGCGCGCATCGGCGCGATGTTGACCGATGCGGGTCTCAAGCCACGCACGCGTGAACGTGGGTTCGATCATGGCGTGTGGACGCCGCTGCTGCTGGCGTGGCCCGCGGCCGACATCCCGGTGGTGCCGGTGTCGTTGGTGCGTGATGGCGATGCCGCGTTACACCATCGCATCGGGCTCGCGCTCGGGGTGCTGCGTTCGCAGGGTGTGCTGGTGATCGGCTCGGGTTCAGCGGTGCACAACCTGGGCGTGCTCGCCCCTGGTCAGCCGCCAGCGCCGTGGGCAGCGTCTTTCGAGGCTTGGCTGGTGCGCGCAGTTGAAACTGGCGACGCAGCGGCGCTGACCACGTGGCTCACGTCCGCGCCCGATGCGCGTTACGCGCACCCGACGCCGGATCACCTGATGCCGCTGCTGGTCGCCTTGGGCGCTGCCGGCGCACAAGCCAAAGGCCGCGTCCTCCATCGTTCGTGGGACTACGGCAATATCGCGATGGCGTCGTTCGCCTTCGGCTGAGCGACGTTTCCCCGCCACCGTTTCAAACCGCCACCGTTTCAAAAAAAGGCCACCAGACACAAGCGACGGAAGAATCCGTATCGCTCACATCTGATGGCCGCCGTCGTGCTGGTTGTGGGCCCAGTACGATAACATGCTGATAGAAACGCGCCCCAGGTGCGCACATCAGGCTGCATCAGCCTGATGTGCGCAGCGGAACGGCTTCGCGTTTAGAACTGGAAGCCGTACGCCGCGCCCACGCTGAAGCCGGGTTCGGCGTCACTATCGCCGTCTTTTTCCTCTTCGATCACCCCGCCGGTGGCGATGACTTCGAGGAAATGGCGACCGCGCTGCGATGGAATCAGATCGAAGTGCCAGATCGCCATCGCATCGGCGCCCCAGCCGTAGTCATCGCTATTGTGGTAGACCACGCGCGGGCCAATGGTGATGGCGTGACGTTCAGAGAGCGCGAGAAAATTGAGCTCCCAACCAAGTGATGCTCCGATGCCCGCGCGGCTATCTTCGTTGAGAAAAACTTCTGGACGAACCAACAGATGAGGTTCGCCAAAACGCCATTCGGCGGCGATACCGGGTTCGAAGCCGGCGGTGCCAAACAACACTTGTCCGACCAATCGGGGGATTCCATCGTTGTGCTCATGGGCTCCATCATGCGCAGCAAAGAGGGCACAGGTGGCGCCGATCAGCAGGGTAGGAACGCACGCGAGTGAGTGATAACCGGACATGGATGACTCCTGTGATGATAGGTGATTAGGGGTGATTGATCAGCGAGTGGACTCAGTGGATCGCCATACGGTCTTCGACGCGCACGACTCCGGAGATCTTGCCTGCATTGGTGACGAGCGTGCGACGGGTGGTGTCATCGCGAACCTTGCCGCTGAGCACCACCACGCCCCGGTCCGTGACCACCGTCACGCCACGGGTTGGGTCGCCATGTTTGGCGATGTCGTTGCGGACCGCGGCGGAGATCTGCAGATCCTTCTCGTTGGTGACCGCCTCGACCTCACGCTCTTTGTCCGTGCGTTTCTGGCTCTGGCTGGCGAGCTGATCGAGTTTGACGGTGGTCTGGTTGGCGACGGTGAGCTTTTCTTCGCGCGCCTGCCGCTCGGTCTGCTCGCGACGCTGGGCGATGGCGGCCTTTTCCTTGGCTTCACCCGCATCAACGTTGGCGATACGCTTCGCCGCGGCTTGGTTCGCCGCGATGATGTCGACTTCGGCATTGGCGACCTGATCCGCGGCCTTGCGTTTGACCTCAGCGGTTTTGCTCTCGGTCTCGGCCTTCACCCGGGCGGCTTCCTCGCCACTGAGGCTCGCGAGCTTGGCTTCGCTCTCCAGGAACAGGCGATCACACTCGCGGGTGCTGGTCGCGCGGGCGTCGTCCTGACGCGCTTTGAGCGGCTGGACCAGTTCATCGCGTTCGATGGCGATGCGTTCGCGTTCGAGCTTCGCCTTGTTTTCGACCTGGCTTTCCTCGAAGGCCAGGGCGGTCTTGTTCTGCTGCAGATCACGGTCGATCACTTGATCGCGGCGTTCACGCTCCACGCGGATGGCATCGGCCTGCGATTTGGTTTCCTCAGTTTGGTCCGGGTACTGGGCGCGATCGTTGTGGTTGCAACCGACGACGGCGCAGGCAGCGACCAGGGTGGGGATGAGGAAGAGATGGGCGAAACGCATGGTGGGTTTCCTGGTGAGTGGTTTGGTGATTAGGTTCGCTGGTCCAGTGCGTCAGCTGTGCCAGTTCGTGTCGTGATATCGCTGCGAACCAGCATCCACGGGCCAATCACTTGTGCTGGCAGGGCTTGGAAGATTCCAACGCACCGCAGTGATGATCCGGCGCCGAACCCCGCGGTGGTTCGGCCCATTCACTCCGCAAACCCCGATGCTGGCGAGTCGTGCAGCTTGCAGGCACTGACGACGTGGTGGACACGATCAACCGACCAGCGGAGGCGCGATCTCCGGTGTCGAGCCGACCGCTTCCAACCCCACCTGCCCCATAGTCTCGCTGATCCGTTCGCGTAGCGCCGCATCGTCGCAGCGCGCCGACACTACGATCTTCCCGTCTTTCAGCGCGGCATCGTATTGAGCGAGGAAGGCATCAGGGATGCCCATCTCTTCAATCATCGCACCGTGCAAGTTTCCCAGCGAGCGACCGACAGCGATGCCGGTGAGAAATCCAAGGATCGGACCGGCGGCGACGAACAGGCCGATGCCGGGGATCGCTAAGGCACCAAGACCGGCGAGCCAACCAAGCCCACCACCGATATTGCCAGCAGAGAAGGATCCATGCGCGGCAGTGGCGTTGATGTCAGCGGCCAAATCGCTGCTGGTGCGTTGATCAGCGGCGAGCACCGAGACATGATCGCTGGCGATCCCGATTCTCGCCAGCGCCTCCATGGTTCTCACGACATGAGCGTGGTCGGTGGCGATAGCATAGATGAAAAAGGTCATGGGTTCTCCAATGAGCGATGCCTACCCAGGGAATCCTGGGTAGGCATCTGTGGTTCTCAGTCTCGGTCGATTACTGGACGACGACTTCCAGTTGATTGTCGACCCGCTTCACGCCTGGGGTGAGTTCGGCGATGGTCATGATCGTGGTGCGCTCAGTGCTGGTGGCGACCGGTCCACGCAGGGTCACCACACCATCCTTGGTGATGATCTTGGCGTTCTGCGCTTTCACCGAAAGATTCGGTTCTGCGACGACCGCTTTCCGAACCGCCATGGTGATGTTGGTGTCGGCTTCGCCCAGGCCCTGGTCGAGTGGCGTCAGCGTGGTGCCGTCATCACGGACGTTCTTCGCCGTGTTGTCGGCAGCTGGCGTAGCCACCGGCTTGTCCGCCGTGGTGGTCGGCGTTTTGCCATGGTTGTCATAGGTGCTCGTCGTCGACGACGACGGAGTGGTCGCCGGTGCAGGCGTCGACTTTTTGGCCATATCGTCGCCGCAGCCCACCAAGGCAACGGCGACGATGGCAGTGAAGAGGGGGAGTGCGGTACGCATGAGGAAGTCCTTGGAATGGGGTTGGAGGATGGCGCGCACGGGTCAGTTCTTGGCGATGAAGGTGGTCTTCATCGACGGGCTCTTGTCCGCGGGAACCTTGGCAGTTGCTTCACTCGCTGAGCTGATGTCTTCAGCGCCGGCGTCTTTGAGCACCTGCTTGGCCTTGGTCGTCCAATCACTGTTGTCGGCATGAACCGAAATCAGGATCCGGCCTTCACGGATCTTGCCTTCGTAACGTTTGGCTTCGAACTCGGGCATGCCCATGCCGATCAGCGAACCGGTCAGGCCACCAGCAGCCGCACCGATCGCCGCGCCACTAAGCAGCGCCAAAATCGGACCAGCAGCGACGAAGGGGCCGATGCCAGGAATCGCCAGCAGGCCGATGCCAGCCATCCAGCCGAGCGCGCCGCCGAGTACGCCGCCGGACACGCCGCCAGCGACAGCGCCTTCAGGTGCTTTGGTATTTTTCTCATGGGCGAAGTCGCGGCTGTTGGTTTTGTCGGGGAACAACACCGAGATGTCGTCACCGCGGAAACCGGCGTTCTGCAGCGCCTTCACGATGACGCTGGCCTGGGTGTCGTTGTTGGCCAAGGCGTAGATGGACGTGGACATGGGAAACTCCTGAGGGGTGGTTGAGAGAAAGCGGCGTGACCAGAACGGCCCCGCTGGGCGGTGCTGAACACATGGCGTGCCAGAGTCATCACCTGCTCGGACTAAAATCGCCAGACGTTGTCGCGGCAGCGTGTTACCGCGACATGACTGGACGTGACCAGGTGCGATCAGCGGTCGTGGTCGTGCATTCTGCCCGATCGGACAGCGGGCAATCGGTGATCCTGCAGCCAGACGAGGACGGAACCGACGACCTAGGACGCCCAACGATGGCACGCTGGGCGCTCAGACTCCAGCCAGCACGATGGATTCATCTATCCACCCCGGAGGTTCCTATGCTCGCCAAAGACATCATGACTGGCCATGCCGCGCAGTGCACACCGCACACCAGTCTGCGCGATGCGGCGGCCCTGATGGTTGATCATGAGTGCGGTTGTCTGCCGGTGGCGAAGGACTTCGACCCCGGCAGTGAAATCATCGGCATGGTCACCGATCGCGATCTGGTCTGCCGCGTGGTCGCGGAGGGGCTCGATCCCGTGATGTCGACCGTGTGGCTGGCGATGACGATGCCGGCTGAAACCGTCCACGACGACGCCACGGTGGAGGAGTGCGTCCAGCGCTTGCGACATCGCCAGGTCGACTGCTTGGTGGTGGTTGACCGCAAGGGCTGCTGTTGCGGCATCATCAGCATGGGCGACATCGCGCGGCAGCGGTCGCTGTTCAAGCCGGATGATGGAACGACGGGAGTGCCGACGCAGATGCTCGCACCAACCGCCGGCACGCGTTCCGATCGCTTGGTGTCAGCGCGTTCGTCGAGCAACCGTTTACCGGCGATCCGCTCCCCCAGCAGTCCGCCTGGGCATGCCGAACGATGACTGCGCTAGGTTCGTTCGCTGCCAACCTTCCAACCACCACCTCCACTGAAAAGAATCATCAATGTCACAGAAAATTACCAACCAATCACGTCGTGGTCGCGTCAACTGGACCGTGCTGTTGTGGGCGATCGGCGTGCCGTTGCCTCTCGTGCTGATCGTCGCCCTGATGCGTGGTTGCTCATGACTAATTCCTTTCAGCGTCACCACCATCGTCACCTGGAGTCACCCATGATAGACAAACTCGATCCCGGTGTTGCGCCGGCCGTGTGGCAGGAAAAAGACGGCTGGCACGTCCGTGTCCGTCAAGGCGGCGACGTCCACGTGTTCGCCACACGTGACGAGGCGATCTCCCACAGTTCTTCCACCTTCACCGACGGCCCGACCGCTGCACGAGCTGACACCCAGCGTGGTGATGTCGCGACCAAGGACGTGGAGGTGCCTGAATCTCCATCCGCGCCTGACAGCCACTGTTGCCCATGACCGCCATCGCCCCCGCCCCACCAACCCAGCACCACATCCTGTTGGTCGAAGATGAGCCCGGTCATGCACGGCTGATCAATGAGGCGTTGAATGACCATCCGCGTGTGCGTCTGCACACTGTTCTCAATGCCGTGCACGCGATCCATTTCATGACCAAGCAGCAGGGCTACTGGGACGCGCCGACGCCGGGCCTCATCATTCTTGATTTGCGGCTGCCGATTTTTTCCGGCAAGGCGTTGCTGGAGGAACGCCGGCGGCGAAATTTCTGCCCGGTGGTCCCGGTAGTCGTGGTGACCTCGTCAGTGGAGGAGCGTGTCGACTGCATGCTGCTCGGTGCCACTGATTACCATCTCAAGCCGATGGAATGGTCGCAGTGGCAGGCGCTGGTCGGGCAGATCGTGGCGCGGTATCTGGCGGTCGACCTGCGCACGTGAAGGGCTTGGCCAGCTCAGGCTGGCGATGTTTCGCGCAATGACGTCGTCGCCTTGGGCAGGCTGAAGAAGAATGTCGTCCCGACATCCAAGGTCGACTCCAGCCACAGGCGTCCACCGTGGCGTTCGACGATTTTCTTGCAGGTTGCCAAGCCGATACCGGTACCTGGGTAGTCTGCCGCTGAGTGGGCACGCTGAAACAAGGTGAAGATGCGGACGGTGTCTTGGCTGCGGATGCCGATGCCGTTGTCGGCGACCACGATCACCCATTCGTCGGCGTCTTCGCGAGCGCTGATAGTGACCACCGAAGGGCGGTTTTTGCAGCGGAACTTGACGCCATTGCTCACCAGGTTCTGCAGCAACTGCGTCAGCATCTGTGGATCGGCGGTAACCAAGGGCAGTTTTACCACCGTGACCGACGCCTGGGCCTTGGCGATCTTGTTCTCTAGGTTGGCGATGGCGGTGTGCGCAATCATGCCCAAATCGATCGCCGTCGCACGGATGCCCTGGTGGCCGACTTCCGAGTAGAACAGGATGGCGGTGATCAGCTCCTGCATGCGTTTGGCACCGTTGATCACGTAGCCCATGAAGTCTTGGTCCTTGCCGACCAGTTTGTCGCCCAGGCGTTCTTGCAGCAGCGAGGCGAATGACCGGATGGTGCGCAGTGGTTCCTGGAGATCGTGCGAGGCGATCGCGGCGAACTGCCGCAACTCCGCGTTCGAGCGTTCGAGTTCTCGCGAGGCGACGCTCAGGGCATCAGCGATGCGCTGCGCTTCGGTGATGTCGGCGATCGCCAGGACGATCATGCGGACGCCGATCTCACCGTCTTCGAGCAGGCGGGCGTTGAGCAACATGGTGCGCCGGCCGATACGAGGGAAGTCGTGGGTGACCGCGAAATCATCCATCGGTGCGGAGCCCGTGAGGATGCCGTCAAGGTGTCGGCGCAGTTCCTTGATATCCCATGCGCCATCACCCAGGCCATAGAGTTGCTGGCCGAGGATGGTTTCTTGCGGCAGGCCGAAGACACGAATGAAAGCACGGTTGGCGGTCTGCACGCGCAGATCAGCGTCGAGCACCAGCAACGGATCGCGCACGGTTTCGATGATCGCCTTGGCTGCGTCGCCGGACCGGCGCAGGTTCTCCTGATTGCGCTTCACCACATCGATGTCGATGTAGGTCGCCACCGCGCCGGCGATGACATCACCTTCGGTGCGGTAGGGCGTCACGCGCAGGGCGTACCACCGGCCACTGCGGTTGCGCACCTCGACTTCCTTGGTGGTGCGTGAACGCATCACCTCATCGGCGGTCTCATCCAGGCGAGCACCAGTGAATCCGAGATCGAGGCCACGGATCTGCCGGCCCAGATCCGTCGCGTCGAGGTGCAGGACATTGGCGGTTGGTCCCGAGATACGTCGCAGGCGCAGATCGCCATCGAGCATCACTACCGGCAGATCGATGCCGTCGAGCAGGTTGGCGAGATCATTGCTCAGCACACTCAGTTCCTGGTTGCGGCTGCGCAGCTCTTCATTGAGCGTGGCCAGTTCTTCGTTGGCAGATTCGACTTCTTCCTTCGCGGTCTGGAGTTCTTCGTTGGTGCAACGCAGTTCTTCATTGCCGGAGATCGCTTCGTCATGGGCATAGCGCAGCTCGTCGTTGATCGAGTTGTTCTCTTCGATCAGCGACTGCTGGTAATCGTTGGCTGCCGCGAGCTCCTGTTTGAGCTGGGCGAATTCGCGCGCATCGGGGGTGGTGCGGGCGGCTTCAAAGCCGCCATTCCCTCCCTCTTGCCGTGAATCTTTTCTCGCTTCCTTCTGCGCCTCTAAGCGACCGGACGAGGACGCCAGGGAGCCCTCCTCGAAGAGGATGAGCATCACCGGTTCCGTCGAGCCTGGGAGACGGACCAAGCTGATTTCCACGTCGATTTCACGCAGGCGCTGGTCGTCACGGACGCGTATGCCTTTACGGCGGACGGTGACGTTCTGCTGCTTGGCCTCGGTGATCGCGAGTGCCAGTTCCCGGGCCAAACCGTGGGGCACCATTTTCAGCAGGTTGAGGCTGGCTTGGCCCTGCGCCGGTTCGAGGAAGGACGTGGTTTTTCCGCGGAACTGCAGAATGTTGAGGTCGCTATCCACCAGCACCCCGGCCGGTGCATAGCGGTTGATGACGATGCGGTCGGCGGCGCGTTGCAGATCCACCAGTGATGGCGGCCGCGTGCTGGTCGGGGTGGGATCATCCGACAGCCGTGAATTCTCAGCGAATACCCGCGGATGCACGCGACAGGCGCCAGCTTTCTTGACGTACACCCGGTTCTTGGCGTCGACGGCATCGAACATGTCGGTCGATTGGCCGATGGTTTCAGAACTACCCAGGATGAGGAAGCCGCCGGGATTGAGCGTGTAGCAGAACGTCGGGATCACCCGCGCCTGCAAGGTCGGCGTCAGGTAGATCAGCACGTTGCGGCAACTGATCACGTCGATCTTCGAAAACGGCGTATCCGCAGTCACATCATGTTTGGCGAAGACGCAGAGGTCGCGCAGCGATTTATTGACGCGGTAGCCGTCAGCCACGCGGGAGAAATGCCGCCGCAGTCGCTCAGGTGATACCTCCGCCTCGATGCTCGCGGGAAACACGCCGGCTCGGGCGATGTTCAACGAGGAATCACTGATGTCGGTGGCGAAGATCTGCAAGGGCCGCCGGTGCTCCATGCGTTCAAGGTGTTCGGTCAATTCGATGGCGAGCGAATAAGCCTCTTGGCCGGTCGAACAGGCGACCACCCAGATGCGGATCGGCGTGTCGTCGGCGTGCTCCTTGGCCAGGTGCGGGAAGACCAGGGTGCGCACCGCGTCGAACACCACCCGGTCGCGGAAGAAACTGGTGACGTGGATCAGCACGTCCTTGAGCAGGACCTTGACCTCTGCCGCGTCACCAGTGAGGCGCTGGGCATATTCGGCGAGGGTGGGAATGCCCCGCACCGCCATGCGGCGCAAAATGCGACGTTTGATGGTGGTGTCGCGGTAGAGCGTGAAATCGGTATGCGAGGCGTTTTTGAGCACGGCAAGCGCGGCGGCGTAACTCGACTGATCGCTGGGGAACAGCTCGCTGTCGTGGGTGGCGGGATTGCTGCGCAAGAAGGCGTGGTGGCCGATCGCCACGATCTCCTGGGCGATCTCCGCCGGGGTCAGAATGAAATCGGCATAGCCGGAGGCGATGGCACTTGTCGGCATCTCGGGCCTTTCCGCCGAGGCAGGATCCTGGGCGAAGGTGATGCCGCCCGCGGCCTTGATCTCTGCCAGTCCCAAGGTGCCGTCGGAACCAGTGCCGGATAACACCACGCCGATCGCGCGACTGCTGCGGTCATGCGCCAGCGAACGCATGAAATGATCGATCGACAAATGCAGGCCATGGGACTCGACGCGGGGCGTCAGGTGCAGGATGCCGTGGGTCAGCGTCAAATCCGCGTTGGGCGGAATGACGTAGACGCGGTTTGGCTCCACCGCGATGCCGTCGCTGGCTTCGGCCACCGGCAGGCTGGTTTCCTTGGTCAGGATTTGGACCAGTTGGCTGTCGTGGTGTGGCGCCAGGTGCTGTACCAGGACGAAGGCCATGCCGGTGGTGTTGGGGATGGCGCCGAGGAACTTGGCGAACGCCGCCAGTCCACCGGCTGACGCGCCGACACACACGACGGGGATGTCCAACGCGGCAGACGCTCCGCCGTCAGGGACAGCGTTCGCGACAACCACGGTGGTCGCCGGGTCATTCTGGTTGGACATGCCTATTCCTTGGGCCTTCCAGCCCGCGGCACGAAAAAAGGTCCGCGCCACCCTGTCGGTAACCTAGGGCGTGCTGAGTGGGAGCGGCAGACAATAATTTTTGGCTCTGCGGCGTTCCGTGTGGGTCCTTTCTTGGCATAGCGGCCTCCTTCGGGCAGGTTTCCCGTCATGGACACCAACCCGCTCTTCACGCTCGCTCTCGGCCTGACCTCGCCGTGGCGGGTTACCGAAACCATTTTCGA
>JANPLC010000160.1:0-13754 GCA_031426335.1 Planctomycetota bacterium | reverse complement strand
AAGACACGAAAAACAGCAGGTATCCAGTAGAGTTCGAGCGTCACCTGCGAGTCACCAAACTGGTGAACCCCTGTTTGTCTGCATCCCTTTGTGTCTTCGTGCCTTCGGGTTGAAAAATCGGTTCGTCTGCCGGATAGAGGGTAAACACCGCCCAAGGTCGCCAAACGGCAAAGCCCGCGAGATGCCTCGCGGGCTTTGCCGGAAACCGAACCGTGCCTCCGAGGGCGGCTACTTCTTCGCGTCCGGTTTGTTCTCCGGTTTGGCTTCGGGCTTCGGTTCCACCTTCGGTTCCTTCCACGTCTCCCAGCCTGCGATCGGGTGGTCCTTCATCAGTTCATCGACCATCCAGAAGTTTGCACGGCTTTCGGTGGCCTTGCGCACTTTGCCAACCGCCTCGGGGGTGATTGGGTCGTAGTCGTTGCCGAACGACTGACGCACGTAGGTCAGCACCGCGGCCATCTCCTGGTCGTTGAGCAACGGGCCGAACCCCATCATCGGCGGCACGCCCTTGGTCGGGTCGAAGCGCTTGCCATCGACTTCGAGTGGACCCCACAGGCCCTTGAGCGCGATCTTGATCAGGCGCACATCGTCGCCAGCAATCCACTCCTTGCTGGTGAGCGGCGGATAGATGTTCGGCAGGCCCAGACCATTCGCCTGGTGACAGGTGATGCAGTGCGCGTCGCGGCTGTAGATCGCCTTGCCCTGTTCGTAGACCTTCTGCTGGGCTTCGTCGAGTTTGCGTGTCGGCCCGAACTTCTTGTCCTCATCGCTGGGTGGAGCTTGACCGAGTTTCAAACGACCAGCGACGTACTCGATAGCCTTGGGATTGTCGGCGAGTTTGCCGGCATCGTTCAGCGTCTTGATCTCCTCGGCCAGGGTGGTCTTCAGTACCTGGTCGATGGCCGGCGCCATCCACTTGTCCATCGGGCTCCGCAGGGCTTCGAGCGCGATGCGCGCGCCATCGGCATTATCCATCCACGACGCGGCGACCACCGCGGCCAGACGCACGCGGCCGTGTTCGTCCTTCGCCGCGTTCAGCAGCAGGTCGACGGCATTGGGAATCTTGCGGAAGTCGTTGCGGATGACCTCAACCGCGGCGGCGCGCGCCTGATGGGCACGGGCGCCCAGGCACTGCTTCAGCAGATCGGCGTCGATGCTGTTCTGCCGCCAGGTCACCCACAATCCCTCCACCAGGTGGCGTTCGTAGAGCGGGTCGCTGCGGTCCAACTTGGCTACCCATGCCTTCACCGCCGGCAGAACTTTGTCAGCCGAATGTGCAGCGAGTTCACGCCGCGAGCGGTAACGCGCGCGGTATTCAGGCAGTTTCAGGTTGTCGAGCAGTTCCGTGATCGACGCCCCGGCGACCTTGGCCGGGGTCACCAGCGGACGGGTGGTGTGGGTCACGCGGTAGATGCGGCCGTGCACGGTGTCGCGGTTCGGATCGCGGATGTTGTGCTGCATGTGGCCGATTAGCGGGTTGTACCAGTCGATGAAGTAGAGCGAGCCGTCGGGCGCAAACTCCAGATCCACCGGGCGGAAGTTTGGGTCGCTCGACGAGACCAAGTCGCCGATGTTCTTGCCGCTGAAGCCGGCGCCGTCCTCGCTGATCTCATAGGCGGTGGTGCCGAGGAAGCCGATGCAGTTGTTCTGCATAAAGCGGCCTTGCCACTCGTCGGGAAAGTGGCGCGAGTACACCCACTCTGCACCAGAGGTCGGGCGTGAACGTTTGGGTGCGAACTCGCCGACCTTCGGCACTTCAAGACCGTGCGGCAATTTGGACGACACCGCGCCGGCCCACCAATTCTGGCCCGACGAGGCATCGCTGATGTAGCCCTGGCCCCACTGGTCGAACGACACGCCCCAGGGATTGTTGTAGTCGCACTGGCTGTAGCGATCGAGGCGCCAAGTGCGCGGATTGAAGCGCCACACGCCGCCGTCGCTCATGCGCTCCGGACCGTAGGGCGTCTCCACCTGCGAGTGCAGAAAACGGCCTTCGGAAAGATAGAACGCACCAGAGGCATCGGCGGTGTAGCCGTGAATGGCGTGATGCGTGTCATGGGTGTCGAAGCCGGTCAGCAGGATCTCCATGCGATCGGCCTTGTCGTCCTTGTTGTCATCGATCAGCAGGCAGAGGTGCGGCTCTTGCGAGAGGTAGACCCCCTCCGGCGCCAGTTCGAAACCGATCGGCAGGTTCAGCTTGTCGGCGAACACCGTCTGCTTGTCGGCCTTGCCGTCGCCGTTGGTGTCTTCGAGGATCAGCAGCTTGTCGTTGGGCAGATCGGAACCCGGCTTGTAGTGCGGGTACGCTGGCGTCACCGCGACCCACAGGCGGCCCTTGTTGTCGAACGACATCTGCACCGGCTTCTGCAGGTCTGGGAACTCCTTCTCGCTGGCGAACAACTCGACTTTGAAGCCGTCCATCACCTTCATCTTCTCGATCGCGGCGTTGCCGTCGAGGAACTCGATCTGGCGGTTGAAGTTGGTCGGCACCGGGGTCAGCGGACGAGTTTTGTCGTCGGCTACTGGCGGCAGCGAGATGGGGTTCTTCGGTTGGGGACCGGTCACCACCGGGTTCACCGGCTTGGCGGCAGCGGCAGCACCGCCGCTGGCGATCTGCCAGATACGTTCATCACGGATGCGGGTCATCTGCCGCATTTTCTCGATCTCTTCCGGATAGTTGAAGTTGCCGAAAGGCTTCCAGCGCTGGCCCCAGACGTGGACGCCGTTGAGCATGCGGTAATCGTTGGTCCAGAAGTAGTCCTTATCCTGCACCGCACCGCGCAGCACGGTCGCCGGAGCCTTGGACTGCACCGAGCCGGTGCCGTAGAGCCCGTTGATGATCAGCGGCGCGAGTTTGGCGTAACCAGCATCCGACAAGTGGCAGCCGTTGATGGTGAGCTTCGAGCCCTTGGTCGCAAACCACGCCTTGGTCGGGGTGAACAGATCGATGGCGCCGACGTTTTTGCTCTTGGCGACTTCCAGCACGGCCTGTGCATAGGCAGCGAGACGTTGGTTTTCGTCGCTGCCGGTGGGCAGGTCGTAGGCGTCGCTGCGGTCCTCGTACGCGATCGGAGTGGCCAGCACCAAGCGAGCCGGCCGCTTGCCGTTGTAGAGCAGTGAATTGCTGTGGTCGACGAAAGCGGCGAGCTCAGCCTTGAAGTTCTCGAGGTTGGCCGCGCCACCGAACGATTCGTTGTAGCCGAAGAAGGCGACGATGGTGTCGGCCTTGAACTCGGTCAGCCACTCGTCCGGGTAGGGATAGTGGCCGATGCCGAAATGTTTGGTCAGGCCGGGATTGAACTTCTCCGCACCAGGAAACGCCCATTGCGACTTGCGTGCGGAATGCGGACGGAAGCCGGCGGTATCCGCCGGGTTGCACATGTTGCGGAAGGTCAGCTTCGACGCCGGGAAGCGCTGGTGCAGCAGCGTTTCGATATGGCCGAAGTTGACATCGCGCTCGCCCAGCGAGTTGCCGATGAGGATGATGTTCTCACCCTCGGTCGGCTTGTACGGCAGTGCCACCGGTTCGGCCGGCGTGGTGGCCTTTTCCGGCTGAGTGTATTTCGGCGCTTCGTTCAGGCCCTGCGGCTTGTCATCCTTCTGGGCGCCATCCCCAGGTGTCCGTGGCGGCAGCGGCTTGCCCAGGCCGAGGTCTTCGACTTTGAGGTTCTTCCGCTCGGTTTTGAAGCCGTAGAAACTCGGGTTGTAGGGATCGACGTAGGTCACATCGGCCTTGGCCGGGACGTCCATCTTCAAGCCCCAGAACACCGAATTGACGATCAGGCGACGCAGGCCCTCGCTCTGCAGATCGGTCGCTGCGCCCATGGTGGTGGTGACGATACGGTTGACGTTGCCGCTCTCGTTCTTGCGTTCACGGGTCCACACCACCGGCTGCAGCGGATCGTTCTTCTTGCCCGCGACCGGCTTGCTGTCGGGCTTGAGTGAATCCGTCACCTGACCGCGCATCAGGATGGTGGCATCGGCGGGTGCCGTGGCGGTGTAGACGTCGCTGTCGGCGAACACGTCGGTCACCCCGCGCAGGATCGGGTGATCCTTGTTGGCGTCTTCGATGATGCCGCGACAGCCTTCCTTGGCGTGGTCGCCGTGGTGTGCGACCCAGGTCTCGCCCAGCACCTGCTTGCCGAAGCCGCCCTTCCAGCCCTCGGCATTGCCACTCCAGTGCCACTTGTGCCACGGGCTGTTCTTGTCGCCGAAGTCGAACGCATGGGTCGAGGTGCGCAGGGCGATGATCGGCACGCCCTTGAGGTAGGCGGTCTCGAACTTCTGCATCGCCTCGTTGTTCCACGTGCGGAAGCGCAGCAGCATGATGATGACGTCGGCGCGCTCCATCGCACCGGCGTTGGAGAGCGGACCGTGATCACCGGGTTTAATGACGCCGTCGGGACCGGCGGGGAACAGCACCGTGCAGTCGAAGCCAAGGCGCTGGCTGAGGATCTTACCGAGCATCGGCAGACCTTCCTCACTGCGGTACTCGTCATCGCCGGCGACCAGAGCGATCTTCTTGCCCTTGCCTGGGCCGTCCTTTCCTGGGCCATCCTTGCCGAGGAACTCCAAGTGGTCCTGGGCATGCGCCGCACCGCAGGCCATCATGGCGCACAGGGCGAGCGGGAAGAGATACGTGGTGGAACGTAGGAAGCTGGGCATGGGTTCTCCAGTGGTCAGACCAGTGATACGGTAGGGTCGGCGTGGCATTTCAAAGCTCTTGCCGGGCTCAAGTCAACTCCGCGTCCGCGCTGTGTCGCATCGGGAAAAAACACGGCACGGAACGGGACATGAATGCGGCACGAGACATGCCGGGAGTTGGCTGGCACCTGACGATTCTTGACCGGTGCGAACGATGAAACCCTTCAGACCGAGACAGCGAGATTCTTCAACACGAAGGCACGAAGACACGAAGGGAAACCGAGGAGGGTCTCCATTTGGCGGCCGTGGGGCGTCGATAAAATGAAGGCACCAGTCTTGATAAGGCAATGCTTGACGCCTCCCAATCGTACCTTCGTGTCTTTGTGCCTTCGTGTTGAAAAATCGCTTTCCCCCGAATGCGGGTTGAACCTCCTATTGCGCGTCCAGCATCCCGCCCACTGGAGCCCCCCATGTACACCAAAGCCGCGTTCCTCAAAAGCATCGCCCTCGAAGCCAAGATCATCAAACATCTGGTGACGCAGATTCCCGCGGGACAGGCCGACTGGCGGCTGACGCCGCCGCAGCGTTCGACCATCGAGCTGATCCGCTTCCTCAGCTTCATGCCGTTCGCCTCGGTGGAGTTCGCGCTGACACAAGGATGGGACAAGTGGGAGGGACACGAAGCCGGCGCCAAGGACCTGCAGCCCGCCGACTTCCCCAAGGCGATGGACAAGCAGATCAAGGGCATCACCAAACTGCTGGCCAAACACGGCGACGCGGCGCTCAAGCGCAAGACGACCAAACACTGGAACGGCACCAAGATGACCCTCGGCGAAGCGCTGGTGGGGATGGTGCTGAACACCATGGTCGCCTACCGCATGCAGTTGTTCCTGCAGGTGAAGGCCAGCGGCGCGGCGCATCTGACCTCCAGCGACTGCTGGATGGGCAAGGCGGCCAAGGCGAAAGCCGCCAAGGCCTGAACGGCACCCGGGGTGATCGCGCAACGACTGCGCCCCACTCGCTGTCCGGATGATCCAGAGCCGCCAGTGGTTGGGGTGAAGTCCTTGCAGTTTATGCCTGGTCCCTGATCCATCACGGCGTTCGCACCGTCGAATGGAGACATCATCATGGGCATGGGCATTCGCATCCTCGTCACCGGTCTGGTTCTGGGTGGGATCGTGGTCGGAGCGGTCATCGTCCGTTCGATTCAGACAGCGGCTACGCCGATGCCATCGCACGCGCTGCCGAAGGAACAAGGCGCGGACGTCGAAGTCGCCCGCCGGGCAAAACTCGATCAGACCGTCTTCGCCAAGGAGATGGAAGCGCAGCGCCACGAAGGCTGGTTCTACCGCGCCTGGGATCTGGCGCGCGCCAAGAAACATGCGTTCGATTGGCTGGGCACCCTGTCGTTCAACCAACTGCGGTTGGGCGTCCCGACCACCAACGAAACCCACGACTGGGGTGTCACGTTGACCAAGTGGGCGAGCAAACCGGAGCACCCGACGCTGGATGCCGCCGGCTGGAAGGCCGCGCTCGCAAGCTGGCAGGCCGCCGGATATCAGGTGGTGGAAAGCGAATGGCACCAGCCGTTGTTCGATTACCTGCCGGACGGACAGGCCTACTCGCTGATCAACTTCATCATCCACGCCATCAACACCACCGATCAGCGCCGCATCGTGATCAAGGGACAGATCAAGGTGAGCTGGCGCGAGCCCGCGAACCCGGCGCCCGCCAGCACTTCACCTTCGGCCACGGGCGAGAAACCAACGATCGCATCTGCCCTGCGCCCGCCGCCCTTCGGCAATGGCCGCTCGGTGGCACCCGAATCCTCCGTGAAACAAACCGAACCGACGGTCTACACCGATGTCCGCCCGATTCCCGAGCCGGACCAGATCTCGGTGGTGGACGTGTCGGTGGTCGAAAGAACCGGCGAACCCGCCTTTGTCGAAGTCACCAAGACCGGCAGCCAAGCGGTGAGCATGAGCGGTCCCTACGACTTCCTGCATCCCACGCTGGTGTACGACCTTGATCGCGATGGTCTGCCCGAGATCGTCATCCCGTCGGACAACCAGATCTTCCGCAATCGCGGCGGCATGAAATTTGACGCCGAACCGCTGTGCCCGGAAAAACTCGAGGTCGAGACCGGTGTGCTCGGCGACTTCAACGGCGACGGCACCGTCGATATGCTGATCGTCGATCGCCACCGGCTCAAAATGTTGCAAGGCCTGCCGGGTGGGAAGTTCTCACCCTCGGCGGAGGTCGCCCAACTCCCCGCGATCGATGTCGGCCAATCGCTCACCGCCGCCGACATCGATGGCGACGGCGATCTTGATGCGCTGTTGTCGCAGTACCTCGAACCCTACCGCGACGGACAATTCCCGACCCCCTACTACGACGCCAACGACGGCTACCCGCTCTACCTGCTGCAGAACGACGGCAAAGGCCGCTTCAGCGACATCACCGTCGGATCTGGCCTGGAAGCCAAGCGTCGCCGGCGCGTGTCGGTCGCATCATTCGTCGACCTCAATGAGGACACCCTGCCTGATCTGGTGCTGACCTGCGATTTCGCCGGCCACGACCTGTTCATGAACACCGGCAAAGGCGGCTTCAAGGACGTCACCTCCGAGTGGATCGACGACCACCACAACTTCGGCATGGGCCACTGCTTCGCCGACTGGGACGGCGATGGCCACCTCGACATGTACCTCATCGGCATGAGTTCGACGACAGCACGCCGCTTGACTGCGATGAAGGCCGGCCTCGACAACTTCCCCGAGCACCAGACCAAACGTCCGCTGATGGGCTACGGCAACCGCATGTTCCTGGGGCAGGGCGCCGGCAAACCGTTCAAGGCCGCGCCGTGGAAGGAGCAGATCAACCGCACCGGCTGGTCGTGGGGTGGCGTGTCGCCGGATGTCGACAATGACGGCGACCCGGACCTCTACGTCACCAACGGCTTCGTCAGCGCCGAGAGCTGCCAGGACTACTGCACCAGCTTCTGGCGTCACGACATCTACACCGGTTCGTCGACGCCGAATCCAGGACTCAACCTGTTCTTCAAACGCGACACCGACTTCCGCAAGGTCTCGTGGAATGGGTTCGAGCACAACGTGCTGTTCATCAACGAGACCGCGCCTGATGGCAGCCGACGTTTCCTCAACATCGCACATCTGGCGGGTGTCGCCTTCGAGTACGATGCCCGCGCCGTGGTCGCCACCGACCTCGACAACGATGGTCTGTCCGACCTGGTGATCGAGGAGCGCAACAACCTCAGCGCGAAACGTTTCCTGCACGTCTACAAGAACCAGTGGCCGACCAAGAGCCACTGGATCGGATTGCGGCTGGAGGAATCCGCCGGCGGCGCACCGCTGCCCACCGCTCAAATCACCGTTAGCGCGGGTGGCGTGAAACGCATGGGCGTGGTGGTGAACGGCGATTCGTTCCTTTGCCAGCATCCGCCAGCCTACCACACCGGATTGGGCACCACGGATGCCGTCGACTGGATCGAGGTGCGTTGGGGTGATGGGCAGGTTACGCGCATCGACAAGCCGGCGATTGATCAGTGGCATCGTGCAACGGCACCGGCGTTCAAACGCCGCTGACGGTGCGAGGTGCGAGGTGCGAGGTGCGAGGCTGATTCAGGCCGCACCTCGCACATGCGCAGGCGATTGCATAGTCCAACTACGAGACGTATTCCCGGATCAGTGTAATAGTCACTGGCAGCGCTTCCACGTTCGGTCGGTATTGATTTTCCATGACCAGGAAAACATCCATGCCCCGACCGCTGCTCCGCACGTTCGCCCTCTGCTCCACCCTCGTGTCGCTCGCTGCTCAAGATGCATGGGACGCCCTGGTACGTGGCACTGACGCACGCACACCGACGGAAGAACGCGCCGGATTCCACCTGCCGCCCGGCTTCGAGATCCAACTGGTCGCCTCGGAGCCCGACATCGGCAAGCCGATGAACCTGGCATTCGACGCCAAGGGTCGGCTGTGGGTCACCAGCACGGTCGAGTATCCGTTCCCCGTAGCGGACGGCACCAAGGGCCGCGACTCGGTGAAGGTGCTTGCTGGTATAGGCGAGGATGGCAAGGCGACCTCGATCACCACCTTCGTCGATGGCCTCAACATCCCCATCGGACTTTATCCTTACCAGGATGGCGTGATCGCCTTCGACATCCCGACCATCAAGTTCCACCGCGATACCAACGGTGACGGCAAGGCCGACACCAGCGAGAAACTCTACGGCAATATCGGCCGCGACGACACCCACGGCATGACCAACGCCTTCCGTCGTGGGTGACGGCTGGCTCTATGCCTGCCACGGTTTCAAGAACAAGTCGACCATCACCGGCGCGGACGGCAGCAGCATCACCATCAATTCCGGCAGCACTTTTCGCATGCGCGTCGATGGGCAGCGCGTCGAGCGCCATACCTACGGCCAGGTGAATCCGTTCGGCATGGCTTTCGACGACTGGGGCAACCTTTTCACCAGCGACTGCCACAGCAAGCCGATCTACCAGGTGCTGCGCGGCGCGTACTACCCGAGCTTCGGCGCGCCGCACGACGGCCTGGGTTACGGCCCCGAGATGATGTCGCACATGCACGGCTCGACCGGCCTGTGCGGCGTCGCTTGGTACGGCGCGGAATCCTTCCCCAGCGAGTTCCGCAACAACCTCTTCGTCTGCAACGTGGTGACCTCGAAGGTCAACCGCGATGCGTTGGAGAACAGCGGCTCGACGCGCAACGCCAAGGAGCTCGCCGACTTCGTCACCTGCGATGATCCGTGGTTCCGCCCGGTCGATCTCACCGTTGGCCCGGATGGCGCGATCTATATCGCTGACTTCTACAACAAAATCATCGGCCACTACGAGGTCGACCTCAAACATCCCGGTCGCGATCGTCACCGCGGACGTATCTGGCGCGTGGTCTACACCGGCGCCGGTGCCAAGCCGACGTTGCCCGACCTCACCAAGATGGATGCCGCCGCGCTGGTCACCGCGCTCGGCGACAGCAATCCCACCGTGCGCAGCTTGGCCGCGGACCAACTCACCGACCGCCTCAGTGCCGCAGCTATTCCACTGCTCAGTACGATGCTGACCAATTCGACCAATGCCCAGCAGCGCTACCAGGGACTGTGGACGCTGTTCCGCCTGGGAAGTCTGACGGTCATGCAGATCGACGCCGCGCTCACCGATCCGGACGCCAAGGTGCGCGCCGTTGCCGTGGGTTTGTTGGCTGAGACTGCCACCTGGACTGCGGAGCAACGCTCCGCGATCATCGCCCGCTTGACCGACCATGAAGCGCCCGTGCAGCGCGCCGCCGCCGATGCGCTCGGACTTCATCCGCGCGCGGAACAGCTCAAGCCGCTGCTCGCTGCGTTGTCGACCGCCGATCAGCACGACACCCATCTGGTCTACAAGCTGCGCCAGGCACTGCGCGACCAGGTGCGCGACGATGCGGTGGTGACTGCACTGCCGTCGCTGTCGTTGTCGCCGCAGGATATCGCGCTCATCACCGACCTCGCCACCGCGGTCGCGACTCCGGCCGCCGCCAAATTGGTACTCGACCGCTTGATCAGTGCGCGCGATGACGGCGACACCGTGCTGCGCCAGGCGCGGCACGTCGCGCGCAACCTGCCGGTGGAATCGTTGCCCGTGCTCGCCAGCACGTTGGCCGCGCGCACCGATTTGGATGCCGGACGCCACGCGGCGTTGTTCGCTGCGGTGAAAGAAGCCTATCAACAACGCGGACTGGCACTCGACGTCAGCGTCTTGGCCTGGGGTGGTTCCGTTGCCACGCAACAACTGGCCAACGTGGATCCGACGAAAGCGATGTGGAGCGCACGCCCGGTTCCCGGTGCCGCTGCATCCGCTGATCCGTGGGTCATTCAAGAACGTCAGAGCGCGGACGGCAAGAAGGCGCCCTTCCTCTCCAGTCTGCCCAAAGGCGAACAACGCACCGGCATCCTGCGTTCACGCGCCTTCGCCGCGCCGGCCAAGCTGTCGTTCTTCATCGCCGGGCATTGCGGCCAGCCGGGCACCGACGCCCCCGTGCGCAACCACCTGCGACTGCGCGATGCTGAAAGCGGCGCAATCCTGAAAGAGATCACGCCACCACGCGAAGACACCGCGCAACGCATGGACTGGGACCTCAGCGAGTTCACCGGCAAGCAGGTGTCGCTCGAGCTGAGTGATGGCGACGATGCCGGTGGCTATGCGTGGTTCGCGGTCGGCCGCTTCGAGCCGGCGGTGCTGAGCGTCGATCTGCCACAGAGTGCGTGGCGTTCCGCGGCCGAACTGGCGCGTGATGCGCGTGCCGTTGGCGCAGCGCCAACCCTCGCGCGTCTGCTCGCCGCGCCGACGGTGGACGACGACCTCCGCGTGATCGCTGCCGAAGGCATCGAAGTCATCGCCGCCGATCCACATCAGAAAACCATCCTGGCGGTGATCGCAGATACTCAGGCCTCCACCTCACTGCGTGGGCGCTTGGCGGTGATCGCGGCGCGTCACCCCAACTGGGGCTCAGATCCCGTGCTGAGTAACGTGCTCAACACCGCCGCCTGGGAACTCCAAGTGCCAGTGGCGGCTGCCCTCGCCGGCAGCGCGCACGGCGCGGCCCTGCTGATTGATCTGGTCGGACAAGGCAAGGCGCCCGCTCGTGTGCTGCTCGATCGTCAGGTGGCGGAACGCCTCACCGCCCAGCCCGCGCTCAGCGACAAGATCGCGGCGCTGACCAAGAACCTGCCGCCGGTCTCCGCCGAAAAGGACGCGCTGATCAAAGAGCGCATCGCGGCATTCCGTGCGGCCAAAACTCCAGCTGATGCGGTCAGCCGTGGGCAGCAGGTCTTCACCGTGACCTGCAGCCTGTGCCATCGCATCGGCGGCAAAGGCGCGCTGGTCGGGCCGCAGCTCGACGGCGTCGGCGTGCGCGGACCAGAACGCTTGCTCGAAGACATCCTCGACCCCAACCGCAACGTCGACCACGCCTTCCGCCAGAGCGTGTTGTCACTCACGGATGGTCAGGTCGTGCTCGGCATGATCCGTCGCGAGGAAGGCGAGACCCTGATCGTCGCCGACATGACCGGCAAGGAGACCGCCGTGGCGAAAAAGCAGATCGCAAACCGCACGGATTCGTCGACGTCGCTGATGCCGGACATTTTCGCGCACAGCGTGACGGAAGAAAACCTCGGGCTGCTGCTGAGCTACTTATTGTCCCAACGGTGACATCATCACCGGCGGTGTGACGAAGCGGGCATACAGTTGCATGGACTGGTCATGGACACGCGAGCGCACGCGCGGCATGGTACGGCCTCTGGATTGGAGTTCTTACGGACCAAGGAGCCACCCATGCGCCATCGCACGTTACTGCCCGCCCTGCTGCTCATGACCAGCGCGCTGCTCGCCGCCGCCGACGGCATGCCGGTCGGCCTGCCCTATGAAAGCGTGGTGCTGCGCGACGGCCGTCAGCTCACCGGCCACTACGATGAGGCGCAGGGTGTGCTCTGGCTCGATGGCGCTGGCAGCCCACGGCTACGCGTCGATCCCGACGATATCGTCAAACGTACAGCGATCGTCCTGGTGAATGGCAAGAAGCCCCCGGCGGCATCCAGCGAAAAATCCGCTCCGCTACCGACCACGCCGCCATCCCTGGAAGCGCAACAGCTGGCGATAAACGCACTCGAACGCCAACTCACCGACCTCGACCGAAAAATGCTCACCTCACGAGAAGAGGTCACCAAGGTCAATGCCCACATCCAGGAATGGCTCAAGGTCTACGCCAAGGCGCAGAGGGCCGCCCAGGCCGATCCTGGCACCGGCCTGGGTTTCGAGAACAACGCGAGCTACAACCTGACCAAGATCCGCAGCGAGATCCGCGCCGTCCGCGAGCTGCTGACCCGAGCCCAGGAAACCGTGGCGCGGCAGACCGAGCGCCGGCAGGAACTTCTGGCCAGTCTTCAGGCTGCACGCCAAGCGCTGACTGAAACGACCCAGAACCACACCGCCACGGTCACCGTCTACACTTTGGAAGCCGCGCCGCACACCAATGTCCTGCTGGAACAGCGCGTCGAATCGCTGGAGGCAGAACTCCGCCGCATGCAGCAGGACAACGAACGCCTGCGCCAGATTCTTGAAGCACTGACCACGCCGAAACCGACGCCTACCCCAACACAACCGTCGCAGAGCGAATCGCCAGACGGACTCGTTGCCGTCATCCCGTGATCACCAATTGAGTGTGCTTGCCGCGTCCGGTCCATCCGGCGCTGGCGGGACGGCAGTGAGCCAAGAGACTCCCGCCCGTGCCTGATCCCAACCTCAATGCCCTGTGGTGCCGCGCGATCGCGGAGGAACTCAAACGCGCCGGCGTGAAACATGCCGTGCTCTGTCCTGGGAGCCGCAACAGTCCGCTGCTGCATGCCCTGCACGCGCAGTTCGGCGAGGCCTGCCTCAGCCACATCGATGAACGCAGCGCTGGCTTCATCGCCCTGGGGCTGGCGCGTGCCACCGACGAACGCGTGGCGATCTGCGTGACCTCCGGCAGTGCCTTGGCGAATCTGCTGCCGGCGATGGTGGAAGCCGATGCCGCCGAACTGCCGCTGATCATCATCAGCGCGGATCGTCCGTGGGAGCTGATCGACTGCGGGGCGCCGCAAGCGATGGAGCAGCGCGGCATCTTCGCCGAGTTCATGCGCGCGTCGTTGTCGCTTGGCGAACCCTCCGCTACAACCGCGACCTTGCGCGCGCTGCGTTCACAGGTCAGTCGCCTCGGCCAACACGATGACGGTCCGGCGCACCTCAATGTGCCACTGCGTGAACCGCTGGCGCCGTTGCCAGATCCGACCTGGAGCACACCGGAGCTGCCGACGGATGCGCTCCATGGGCGCGCCGACGGCGAGGCCTTCACCGTGCTGCACCGGCCGTGGACGCACCGTGAGCCGATCCTCGATGCGGCATGGATCCGTCCTGGGCTCAAAGGCGTGATCGTCGCCGGGTGCAACGGCGGCAGCACACTCGGCGTGTCGCCCGCCATCGCGCGTCTGGCTGAGCGCACCGGTTTCCCGCTGATCGCTGATGCGCCAAGCGCGCTGCGTCAGCCCGGTGTCGCCAATC
>JANPLC010000159.1:0-14767 GCA_031426335.1 Planctomycetota bacterium | reverse complement strand
TGCTCAACATGGCCTACGGCCATGCCTCCGCGCCAAACGGCCCGTCTTCCTGGCCTCGCTCGACGATGGCCGGGCTCGCTACGCAGATGGTTTTGAAACCACTCCTTAGCTTAGCTGCCGTGGCCTTTGACCAGCGCATCGAGCGCGCTCTGGCCACGTTCGTAGGCCTTCACCACTTCCTGATGCAGACGGGTGGTGTCCGCCATGCCCACCGCGAGCGCGTGTTCCAACCCCATGCAGGCGCTGGCAAGTCCGCGCAACCCTAGGCTCCAGGCGGCGCCTTTGATGCGGTGCGTGGCGGCGGCGGCGGTCGGCGTGTCGTTGCCAACCATCGCTCGTTCCAGTGTCGGCAATTGGCTGAGTGCTTCCTGACGTAGGGATTCGCCGAGGGTGGACAGCAGCGCGATGCCGCCCTGGGCGAGCAGGTCCTCGATCACAGCCGGATCCAGTTCACCGCTTTCGCGGATCAGCTTGCGGTAACGCGCGGTGGTCGGCCGTTCGATCGCCTCGGTGCCGCCACGTGTGCGCACGCTGCTCGAATCATCGCCGAAGGGATCTTCATCGACCACCGCCGGAGGCGTGATCGCGGGTAGCCACCGCGTGAGCGTTGCGCGCAGATCAGCGATCTTCACCGGCTTGGACAGGTAATCATCCATGCCCGCCGCCAAGCAACGTTCGCGGTCGCCGCTCAGCGCATCGGCGGTCATGGCAATGACGAAGGTGTGGCGCTCCTGGCCTTCACGTCGCCGGATTTCCGCGGTGGCGAGGTAACCGTCCAGTTCCGGCATCTGGCCATCCATCAACACCAAATCATAGGTCACCCGTGCGAGGGCGGCGAGCGCTTCCTTGCCGTTCGCCACGGCATCGGCCTTAATGCCAATCTGGGCCAGCTGGGCGAGTGCCAGCCGGCGGTTGACCAGGTTGTCGTCGGCCACCAGCACGCGCACATCACCACGCAAGGTCTTAGCGGAAGTATCCTGTTCTTCCGGATCACGAGCAGCGCCCACGACGGTCAGCAGCGCGTCGAGCAGCGGCACGGAACGCACCGGCTTGGTCAGGCAGGCAGTGACGCCCAGGCGCTTGGCCTCCTGGGTGGCGCCGCGGCGCGTCAGCGTGGTCAGGGCGATCAGATGGATGGCGCGCAGGTCGGGATCCTCGCGGATGGTACGGGCGAGTTGCAGCCCATCGAATCCGGGCATGTCGAGGTCGATGATCACCACCGACAACGGCGGACTGGCGAGCTGGGCGTCGTGCAGCACGGCGAGTGCCTTAGCTGGTTCTTGGACCGCCTCGGCCTTGAGCCCCCACGAGGCCAGACGGGCGACGAGGAAATCGCGACAGGTAGCGTTGTCGTCGACCACCAGCAGCCGCAGATCGCGCAAGTTGTCCGGCACCACCGCGGGATCCGCCGGGGTATCCGGCAAGGCGAGGCGCATCGAGAAATAGAATGTGGTGCCGGCTGGGGTGCTGGCAAAGCCGACGCTGCCGCCCATCAGCTCGACCAGGTGACGCGAGATCGCCAGACCCAGTCCGGTGCCGCCGAAGCGCCGGGTGGTCGAGCTGTCGGCTTGCGAGAAGGCCTGGAACATCCGCGGCTGCGCTTCTTCGGGAATACCTGGTCCGGTGTCGGCGACGGTGACGCGCAGGTGCACGGTCTGTTCGTAAGGGATCGGCGCCTGGTCAGGGCCTGCACCCGGCAGCTGCACCGCTGGCAAGGCGCGGAACTGACCAGTGCTGCCGCCGACTTGCTGATCATCCAGCGCCACGCGGATGACCACCTCGCCGGTGGTGGTGAATTTCACCGCGTTACCGATGAGATTGATCAGTACCTGGCGCAGGCGCGAGGGATCACCGCGCACCGCCGGCGGCACATCGGTGTGCACGTAACACACCAGCTCCAAGTTTTTGCCCTGGGCCTGCTCAGCGAACAAGGCGACGGTGTCCTCGATCAGCTGTGGCAGCTCGAAGACAATGTGTTCCAGTTCCAGGCGATCCGCTTCGATCTTCGAGAAGTCGAGGATGTCGTTGATGATGGTCAACAGGTGTTCGCCGGACAGCCGCGCGGTCTCGGCGAATTCGCGAACGTCGGCATCGAGCGGCGATTCGAGGATCAGTCCGATCATGCCGAGCACACCGTTCATCGGCGTGCGGATCTCGTGGCTCATGTTGGCGAGGAACGCGCTCTTGGCCAAGCTGGCGTGCTCGGCGGCGTCCTTGGCTTCACGCAAGGAGCGCTCGATCTTCAAGCGCTCAGACAGATCGCGCACGATCGCCAGCAGCCGTTTGTCGGGCAGCAGCTTGGCGATCATCTCGACCTGCACCGTGCCGCCGCTCTTCTTCTTGAACTGCCGTTCGCCGAAGAGCGTGTGCCCATCGCGGTACAGGCGCATCCGTTCTTCGATCGCGCGACCATCGTCGTTGGCGAGCAATTGGCGGATGTTCATGCGCAGCAGCTCGGCGCGCTGATACCCGACCAGGCCGCAAGCGACCGGATTGGCTTCGACGTAGTTGCCATCGAGGTCGCTGATGAGGATGCCTTCCGGCGCCTGTTCGACCAACGAGCGGAAGCTGGCTTCGCTCTGGCGCAGGTTGTCCTCCGCCTGTTTGCGTTCGGTGACGTCCTGACCGACCGCCTGGTATTCCACTGCTTGGCCGACCTCGTCGAAGAAGCCGCGCACCGTCCACTGCACCCAGCGGATGCGGCCATCGCCCTGGATCACGCGGTGCGAGTAGGTCGCGAGGTTGGCATCCGGCAGCAACGCGGCGAACTGGCGGTGGATGATCTCGCGATCCTCCTCCGGCAGCAGCGGCATGAAGCTGTGGCCTTCGAGGTCCGCACGGGTGCGGCCGAAATAGCGGCAATAGGCTTCATTGGCGAAAGTAATGGTCGAATCGCTGCGGAAGCGGCAGATGAGTTCGCTCTGATCCTCGACGATCGCGCGGTAGCGCATCTCGTTGGCGCGCACCGCCTCTTCGGTCATGTGCCGCTGGGCGATCAGGCGGATCTTCTCCAGCGCGACGCTGGTGAGTTTGCTCACCGACTCCAGGAAGGCGACCTCATCGTGTTTCCACGAACGGCGGTAGCGCACCTGATTGAGCACCAGCAGGTAGAACTGATTCGGCCGGAACTGGAAGGGGAACCACAGCAAGCTGCGGATGCCCATGCGGCCATGCAGCAGCGGCGCGCAACCGTCCTGCTCCATCAGGCTGAACACCGCGTCGTCGTGGCTTTCGAGCCAAGCGCGTTTGCTCACCATTTGTTCGACGCAGCGTTTAAAGAGATCCAGCGGATAGAGATCGAGCACCGAACTGACACCGACCGCTTCGGGGTTCAGCCATTCACACAAGCCCACCGCGACGCGGCGGGTCAGGTCGACATCGAAGATCAGCGCGCGATCGACGCCCAGCGCCGAGCCCACGTGACCGGCCAAGCCACCGAGCAGCGAGCGGTTGTCCTCCTCCGCGACGACCACTTCAGCGGCTGCGGCCAGAGCGTTGGCGAAAGCCAGCTGACGCTGCAGGCGATCGCGTTCACGGCGCAGCGCGAGCGAAGCGAGCTTCTGCTCGCTGACATCGTTCTGGATGCCGACCCAGTAGACCAGCATTCCTCGTTCATCGTACACCGGCGTGATCGACAGGTCGTTCCAGAAAGTCGTGCCGTCCTTGCGGTAGTTGAGGATCTCGGCGCGGATCGGCTTGACGTCGGTCAGCGCCTGGGCGATCGCTGCGGCGGCCAGCGCATCGGTCTTGGCGCCTTCAAGAAAGCGGCCGTTGCGTCCGATCGCCTCCTTGTCGGCGTAACCGGTGAGATGGGTGAACGCGCGGTTGACGAAGATCAGCGGATTGTCCGGCTGATTGGGATCGCTGATCATCACCCCGGCGGTGGTGTTGGCGACCGCGGCGGCGAGGATGGAGTTTTCGCTGAGCGCGACCGATAGCGCGGCTTCGCTACGTGCGTGTTCGGTGACCTTAGCCCGCAGCTCGGTGGTGCGTGCCGAGATCAAGCGCTCGGTACGCGCCGAACGAAAGCCAGCCACCGCCAGACCGAGTGCACCGAGCGCAGTGAGCGCCAAACCACCGGCGAGTACCAGTCCAGGGAGCCAGAGGTCGGAAGTCGCGTAGTTCGGCGCGGCGATGCGCACGGCAAAACGGCGATCGGCCACCGTCACAACCTTCACCAAGCTGCCATCGGGCTGTTCGCGCAGCCCTTCCTCGGATGCGCCACGCAGATCGTCGAGGGTGAGCTCGATCGCGGGATCCTGGTCAGTCTCTCCAGCGTGGCGCAGCAGCTCATCCACCGAGCTGACCACCAGCACGTGGCCGATGGGCAGGTGCGCATCGAGCGCCACCGGCACCACGATCGCCAATCCGGGACGACGGCCCGCCGGTTGGTTGAGCTCGAATCCCGGGAGCAAACGTGTGACGCTGGCTTCCTGCGTGCGCAGCACCACCGCCCAGGAAGGCACGCTCAGCAGATCGAAGCCGGGCGCGAACGGCAGATCGACGCCGGCATTGTGCAACAGGGTCAACGGCAGGTGATCGGCACGCCGCTCGGCCGGACGCACGCCACCGACGCCGTCCTCATGCAGCATGGCTCCGGGATGATCCTGCTTGAGGCGTTCTTCGAACTCCAGCCGTTCGCCAGCGCCGACGCGACGGCACCAGCCAACCGCCCGCGTCAGGCGGTGGTGGGTCAGCACTCGGCGGGCGTAGTCGCGGAAGATGTCGCGTCCGACTACGCCGCCGCCGGCGACCACTTGGTCGCGCAGCTCCTCTGCCGCGTGCACCTGTTCCAGGCATTGGCGTTCGAGGTCATCGACCGCTCGGTCGGCGCGTTGCAGAAAGTTTTTGTGGCGTGCGGCCTCCTCGGTCTCGCGCGCCCAGTGGTGCATTGCCAACGAGCACAGGATGCCGACCACCAGCACCAGCCCGGCGGCCAAGTAACGACGCAGGAACGGTGTTGCTTCGCTCACCCGGGATCCCCTGGTTTCATCGTCTGCTTTAGACGCAGGTTGCGGTCCGGGACTCTAGAAGCGTGCAGCCCACAGGGGAAGGGCCGGGCGTGAGGTTGGGGCCGGGACCAGCCCTCGTGTATGATGGTTCAACCCAACAATCCCTGCTCCTCCGCCAGTAGCGCCGCCTCGGTACGGGTGCCGGCACCCAAACGATCCAAGATGCGCGCCACGTGCATGTCGACGGTGCGGCTGGAGAGCCCGAGGAGCTCACCGATGCGACGGTTGGTGCAGCCTTTTGCCAACAGCCGCAGCACATCGAGTTGGCGGCTGGTGAGGGTAGCGTCGTCCAGACGTGGCGCGGCCTCACCGTCGTCCGGCAAATCGCGTAGGCGGTCTAGCCAGAACTGCGCCTTGAGTGGTGCAGCGATGGCCCGGCCGCTGCGCGCAAGGAGCGCCGCCGCCGCACGGTCACCAGCCAACAATGCCGCATGGCCGGCGCGCCAGGCGGTCTGCACGCGATCAAGCACCAGTGCGCCGTCATCCAACAGATCGAGCGCCTGGGCGAAGTGGCTGCGCGCATCGGCTACCCGATGGTCGCTCAGCGCCTGTTCACCCAACGCCCGCGCCAGACCGGCGAGCGTTTCGGGGTTGGCCATGCCGTCAGCACAGCGCCGCAGGCCGGCGATGGTGCGTTCGAGCCACGGCCGGTCGCCCAGGTGGCCGAAACACGCGGCCGCATGCGCGAGCACGGTCACGATCTCGACCAGATCGTCGGAGGATTCCCAGTCGCTGATGCTGGTGCGGTAGAACTCCGCAGCGGCAGCGAAGTCGCCGGCGCGTTCCGCCATCAGTGCCCGGCCCCACGCCACGCCCCACACGATCGAGTGGATCTGCTCGCGCCGCGCCAGTTCCTCGCAGCGTCCGAGTTCCTCGCTCGCGCGCGGTTGGGCGCGCCACACCGCCATCAACCCACCGACCAGGTGGCCGACGGCACGTGACCCGGGCGGCGCGTGCGGATCGTTGGTGACCTCACGCACGATGGCTTGCGCCCGTTTCCAGTCGCCGGCCAGGAACAACGCCCAGGTCATGCAGCCCATGCACGTGCGCGCCGCTCCAGGGAGTGCTTGCGTGCGGCAGAAACCGAGCGCGGTCTCGTACGCGTCGCACGCGGCGGCGTAATCGCTCGCCATCTCGTGCAGCGTGCCGATGCGGCGGTAGACATCGGCGGCGGCCGCAGTTTCGTTGGCGTCGAGCGCCAAGCGCAGCGCGCGCTCCACCAGCGTTTTGGCCTGCTGACGATCGCCCTGCATGCTCAGCGCCGTCGCTAAGCTGCCGAGGATGCGTGCCTCCAAGGCGATCTCGCCGGCGGTGTTGGCGCTGGTGGCGGCGACTTCCAGTTCCTGGCGCGCCTGTTCCAGCCTTCGTTGTGCCAGCAGGTGGCCGCCGATGGCGTAGTGGTCGGCGACCGCCTCACCGGGTTCGCCGGCGGCGGTGAAGGCGGCCATCGCCTCGCGACGCGCGGCGATGCTCTGGTGCCACGCGCCTTGCAGTCTGGTGGCCATCGCCAAGGCGCGCCACGCGCGCGCACGCTCGCCGAGGGTGAGCGTATCGTCGCGCTGATCGAGCACCTCGCGCCACGCGCGTGCTGCTTCTGCCGCATCGCCCGCCGACAACGCCGCTGCGCCCAGTGCGGCGAAGGCCTGGCGTCGCTCGGGCGGTGATTCCTTCGCCGGCCACCCGGCGACCGCGCGTTGCAACGCCGTCACCGCATCGCGGTGAGCGAACACCCGGCTGCGCGCGGCACCGGCGTCCAACCACGCGCGGCGTGCTCCGGAGGCGTTGCCCGCCTGCTCGTGGTGGCGTGCCACCAGGGCGGCGTCCGCGCGGCGTTGAGCGAGTTCATTGGCGATGGCATTGTGCCACGCGCGACGTCTGGACCACGGCACTTCGGCGGCGACTGCTTCACGTAAGAGGTCGTGACGCCAACGCAGTCGTTCACCGTCGCAGGTCACCAGCCCGGTGGCGCAGGCCTCGTCGAGTGGTGGCTCTTCACCCACCAAGCGCGTGAGCACCGCGCGATCCGCGTCGCCATCGGCAATGGCCGCGGCGTGTAACGTCGTGCGGACCTGCTCGGCACAGCCGTCGAGGCGCAGCGCCACCGCATCACGGACGCCTTCGGGCACCGGCAGGTCGTCGCCACTGAGCAATTCCCATCCCTGCGGACCGGCATTCAGACGGCCGAGATCGCGCAGCGAGCGGGTGAGTTCCTCGACGAACAACGGCACGCCGCCGGTGCGGGTGGTCAGCCAGGTCGCGAAATCGGGATGCGGCGCACCGCCCAGGATGTTCGTGGCGAGTTCGATCACCGCCGTCGGCGCAAACGTGCTCAGGCGCAGGTCGCGCAAACGGCTTTGTTGACGCAGCGTCGCGCGGATGGCGAGCAGTACATGCCCCGCGGGCAACGGTTCATCGCGCAGCGTGGCGATGAGCGCGAGCGGCCGATGCGCCTGCAACGCCGCGAGGGCAGGCAGCAGCTCGATGGTCGCCGCATCGGCACCGTGCAGGTCCTCCAGCACCAGCGCCGTTGGTGCCTCGTCGGCAAGCGCGGCGAGCGCGGTGCTGAGCACCGTTCGCAGTTCAGCCGCTTCGCACGCGGACGCCGTTCCCAATTCCGGCAGCACGGTGGCGAGGCGTGGCCGCAGGTGGTGGATGCGTTCGAGCACCGCCGGCAACACCCGCAGCCCTTGACGCAGCACCTGCGCCAAGTGTGCGTACGGCGCGCCGTCACGTTCGGCGCAGCCGATGAACACCCGCCACTGCGCCGGATCGATGCCCTCCGCCACCAGCCGGCTCTTGCCCACGCCGGCCTCGCCCTGGATCAGCGCCACGCGTCCACGCCCAGCGGCGGAGCGGGTCAGCTCCTCCGCCAGCCATTGGCGCTCGCGCTCACGGGCGATGAACGAGGTCATGCCTGCTTTTGTGGAGCCGGTGGACGCCGATGCCAGCGGCGCATCCCCTATCAGCGGTTGTACGGGCCCTGCGTTGTGCCGTCTCAGCGGCATACGAAGTAGGCATTCTGCGGATCGTGGGCCAGGCGATGGATGGCGATGTCATGGAAACCGGCCTGCGCGAGTTTCGCTTGGGCGGTGTCCTGGCCCCACATGGCACCGTAGCCGCGGCCGCCCTGGCCGAGCGACACCGACATGCAGTGGAACAGGCTGACGGTGTAGAGCAGCGGACCCATCGGATGGTCGTGGTTCTGCTCGACCCGGCTCCAACCGGCGATGTCGACCATCAGGAAGGTGCCGCCTGGACGCAGCGCGCGGCGCAGATGGCCGAGCACCAGCTCCGGCTCCTTCTGGTCGTGGATGGCGTCGAAGGCGGTGACCAGGTCGAAGTCGTGGTGGTGCGCGAGTTTCGTCGCATCGCACTGCACGAAGCGCAGATTGGCGAGTCCTTCACGCGTGGCCTGAGCGCGACCGAGGTCGAGGGCCTCTTCGCACAGGTCGTAACCGACGAAGCGGCTCTTTGGAAAATGCCGGGCGAGGACCAGCAACGCACGACCGGCACCACAACCGACATCGAGCACGTCGATACCGCGCTCCAGCCGGCGGATCAGCCCATCGGCGAGTGGCAGGATGTGGCTGAGCAGCGCGGGCACCACGCCCTGACCGCTGTCCTCGGCCATGACCTCATGGAAACGGCCGTAGTCCGCGTAGCGCAGGCCGCCGCCGGTTTTGAAACAACCAAGGATGCGATCTTCGACCGCGCCGAGCAGCGGGATGTACTGCGCGAACGCCGCGAGGTTGTCGCTCGGTGAACGGCGGCAGAGGCAAGCCGCGTGTTCAACGGGCAAGTGGTAGCGCCGCGTCACCGGATCATGGCGCACGATGTCGGCGACCGTCATGCCATTCAGCCATTCACGGACGTAGCGTTCATTGAGGCCGGTCTGATGCGCCAGCTCGCCGCTGGTGCGCGCCTCGCCATCGGCGAGGTGGTCGAACAGGCCGCTGCGATGGCCGACCGACAACAACAGCGTGGTTGCGCCGGCATTCAGCAGGCCAAGAAGGCGTTCGCTGAAGGGCTGGCCCTCCGCGGGAGCAAGGGTGGCGGTACCGCCCGAGGTCGACGTGACGGGTGCGGTGGGAAGGTGATTGCTGCACATGGGTGGTGTTCCTGGGTGCGGGTGATGGCCGGCACCGTGAGGATCCACCTGCCGACCCACCAGCGTAGGACTACCGTAGGTGGTTCCCGCGGCGGCGAGGCCGCGCCATACGGTGACTCTACGGTACCGCTGGCCAGGGCGGGGTTGTTAGACCAGCGCCCACTCAAGGAGCCACCCATGGCCAGACGTCTGTTATTCCCCCTCGTCGCCGGCATCGCCGCGTTCGGGATCATCGCCTTGGGGTGCAGTGAGCGCCCCATTTCCTCCACCACGTCCGCAGCGCCCGACGCCACGCCGGTCACCACCGGCGTGATCGAACCCGTCGACGGGGTGCCGCTGTTCGATGGCTTCGGCAGCCACCGCCGCGAGGTCGCGACTAGCGATCCGGTGGCACGCCACTACCTCGACCAGGGCTTCGCCTTCCTCTTCGGCTTCAACCACGACGAGTCGCGCCGGGCCTTCACCGTCGCGGCCAAACGCGATCCCGCGTGCGCCATGGCGCACTGGGGGGTGGCCATGAGTTATGGTCCGCACATCAACAACACCGCGGTCTCGCCCGACGAGGCCAAGGCTGCGCGCGCCGCCATCGAGCGCGCCAAGGCCGCGACCCGCGCCACGTCGGTGGAACGCGCGCTGATCGCCGCGCTCGATCAGCGGCACGCCGATCCGCAACCGGCTGACCGCAAGCCACTCGATGTCGCTTATGCCGACGCGATGCGCACGGTGTACCGCACCTATCCCGCTGATCCCGAGGTCGGCTGCTTCTTCGCCGAATCGTTGATGAATCTGCGGCCCTGGGATCTGTGGAGCGCCAGCGGCGAGCCACGTCCCGAAACTCCGGAGGTACTGGCGGTGCTCGAAGGGGTGCTCGCCACCTGTCCGCAACAACCGTTCGCCAACCACCTCTACATCCATGCGGTGGAGGCCTCGCCGAATCCCGGTTTAGCGGACGCTGCAGCTGATCGTTTGCGCACCTTGCAACCCGGCATGAGCCACAACCTGCACATGCCTTCGCACATCGATGTGCTCCGTGGTCGATGGCTGGAAGCCATCACCGCCAACGAACGCGCAATCGCGGCGGACCGCGCTTACCGCGCGCGCTCACCGGACCAGGGCATCTTCCGATTCTACATGGCGCATAACAATCACATGCTCGCCTTCGCCGCGATGATGAGCGGCCGCTGCAACCGCGCGGTGAGCGAGATGCGCGCCCTGGTGGCCGAGATGCCGGCGGAGTTCGCCCAGGCGACGGCGTTGTATGCCGACGGCTTCATCGCCGGACCACTCGAAGCGCTGGTGCGCTGTGGGCGCTGGAACGAGGTCCTCGCCGAACCCGAACCACCGGCGCATTTCCCGCTGACGCGGGCGTTGCGGCACGCGGCACGCGGCGTGGCTTACGCGGCGCTCGGCAAGATCTCTGAGGCCCAGATCGAGCAGCAGGCCTTCCTCGCGGCGCAGAAGCTCATCCCGCCGGAAGGCATGATGGCCAACAACAGCAACATCGCGATTGCGGCGATCGCCGAATACATGCTCGCCGGCGAGATCGCCATCGCCGCCGGCAAGATCGATGACGGTATCGCCGCGCTGCGCGCCGGCATCGCCCTCGAAGATGGGCTGCGCTACGATGAACCACCGGGCTGGCTCATCCCGCTGCGTCATCCGCTCGGCGCAGCGCTGCTCAAACACGGGCGTGCTGCCGAGGCCGAACAAGTCTACCGCGAGGATCTGAAGAAGTGGCCCGAGAACGGCTGGTCGCTCTTCGGGCTCGCCCGAGCACTGAAAGCGCAGAACCGCGGTGCCGAGGCCGCGCCGATCGTCGCCCGCTGGGAGAAGCTGTGGGCCGGCGCGGAGGTGCAGATCACCTCATCGTGCCTGTGCCTGCCGGAGCATTGACGTCTACGACGGGACGTGCGGAGTGCCGCTCGCGCTCCGCACGTCGCCTTAGTCCAGGTCCTTCATCACGTCGTTGATCATTCCGAATTGGTTCAGGTAGAAGAGGAACACCACGGTGGCCGCTCCTAGCATCGCCCCGGCATAGATGGTGCCGCAGACGATGCGGGCGGTCCATTCGGCGCGTAGGCGGAACGATTCGCGCATGAGCGTCGCGGCCTGCCCCAGGGTCTCGTCGAGTTTGCCGCTCTTCTCGCCGCTACCGACGTGGCTGACCACGATGTCCGGCAGGTCGACCGTCCTCAATGCTGCGGTCAGCGAGTCGAGACGATTGTGCCGCAATGCGCGACCGGCGTCGGCCAAGCGTTGGCCCATGACCTGATTGCCGCACGCGCCTGCGGTCAGTTCCAACGCATCCGGCATCAGCAGTCCGGCAGATAACGCCGCGCGCAGCACGGTGCAGGTGTTGGCCGCGACCAGTGGCAGGGTCAGCAATGCGAACGGTCCGCTCAGCGCGATGGTCGCCCGCGTTGATGCACCGAGCAGCCGCAGTCCGAACCAAGCACCACCGACACAGATCCAAAGCAGGACCGGCAATCCCAGGATGATCCAGGGCGACCAGCCGCTCTGGAAGGTCAGCACGATGCCGAGCGCCAGGAGCGTGACGTGGATCAGGATCACCGGATAAACCAGCTTGCTGATCACCAGCGTCCGCAGTTCGATGCGATGACGGTAATGCGCCGCGAGGTCGCGGCACATCTCGGTCAGCCGACCACTGGTTTCACCGGCTTTTATCAGCGCGACGTCGAAGCCCGGTTGCTGGGCTGCCGCGAGTTGTTCGGCCAGCCCCCGACCCGCGGCGCAACCAGCCGACCACTGTCGGCCGTGCGCTCGCAACTCGCCGCCAGCGGTGTCACCGGCCAACTGCACTGCCTGAGTAATGGTCAGCCCAGCGTTGAGGGTGACGGCCAACTGCTCATGAAACGTCGCGGTACGGGCCCAATTCATGGCAGCACCCTAATCACCGGCAACGCGCACGTCAGGTGCCTTCCCCCGGTGCCTTCCCCCGGGAGGGCCGAGCACCAGCTCGGCATCGTATCCTGGCCGAGCTGGTGCTCGGCGCTCCCGGGGACGAAAGAGACGTCTCCCACGACGAGTCGGGTCGCGCTTCAGGAGTGAGAACTCAAACGCCGGCTATGGTTGGACGTTGGCCTCCGCCGACTCATCCGCCTTGGTCAGCCCACGGTCCCCGAACGAGAACAGATGGAACTGCGCCAGCATGCCGCGCAGCATCTGCACGTCGTGTTCCGACAGGTCCACACGGTTGAATAGCTTCTGGAGCTGCGGCGCGAAACGGTCGCGATCAGTACGACGGAAATACTGGAAACGCTCCAGCGTACTCAGCCAGTAGGTGAACAACTGCGCCACGACATCACGGCTGGCGGACGGATCGCGGTGATCGCGCGGCTCGAACTGGTGACGGGTAGTTGGACGCGGGGTCAGGCCATTGCTGCCGCTGGGAGCGTTGCCGTCAGTCCGCTGCGCGACCATCGCCGCCAGATGATAGAGCGTGATCGCCACCGCATGGCTGAGGTTGTAGCTGGTGTTCGGTCCGTAGGTGTCGAGGTGCAACCAACCCTGGCAATGGATCAGCTCCGCGTCGGTCAGGCCGTCGGCCTCGTTGCCGAACACCAAGGCGAACCGTTCGGCGTGGCGACGGACGAGAAAGTCGGGCACCTGCGGCAGTCCCAGGCATTCGCCGTAGTCCGGATCGCGGTTGCGCGCACTGGTGCCGATGGCGAGCGAACACCCATGCAGCGCCGAGGGCAGATCGGGAAAGATCGGCGCACTGAGGATGAAATCCTTCGAATGGGTGGAGAACATCCGCGTCTCGGGACAGTTCACCTCACACTGCGGTGCCACCAGCCGCAGGTCGGTGACTCCCAGATTGCCGCACAGCCGCGCGACCATGCCAAGATTCACCGGACCCTGGGTGCGCACCAACACGACACAGGCATTGCTGAGAAGACCACTCATGCGTGCAGCGTCGTCCGTGCGCCAATTGCGCAACAGCCGCGCAACCGCAGGCCACGTCAACCTGCGGGCTGCCGCACCGGACGCCTTGCAGCGTCCGCCATCCGCGCCACCTTGTCCTTCCATGGCTGAAGACGACAAAATCCTGAAATTCCCCGGCGCCGGCAAACGTCCAGACGCGCCGGCGAAACCCGCCGCCAAAGGCGAAGCGCCCGCAGTCGGCGCCGACGGCCTGAACGAGGACCAGCGCAAGGCCATGCAGATCGTGCTCAGCGGCATGCCGTTTGTGCTGGTCGGCATCAAGGCCACCGGTGGCGGTGCCGACTTCTTCACCGCCATCAGCGGCGAGCCGACTGACCTGCGCAACGCGCAGGATCACCTGGGCGGCGTGATCGAACGGGCGTTTTCGCGTAAGGGGATCTGAAACGTCGCGATGGATCAAACACAGAGCACCAGAGGACCAGAGCAGACAAAGCATCTGATTCTCTCACACAGAGCGAACGCAAAGCCTTGGCAGATTCTCTGGTGCTCTGGTGCTCTGTGTTCTATCGCCGGCTGCAGGCCGCTCAGCCAAGAACGCGGTAGCGCGTCGCGTCATCCAGCTCGAAATCATCGCGCGTGAACCACGAGCCGTCGTCGAACTCCAGGTCGTAGCAAAATCCTGGGTCGCCGTTGTCGCGTTCGTTGGCGATGCCGGTGATGCGCCCGACGCTCCCAGGTGGCGTGATGCGATCCTCACCCTCGTTGTCGAAATCGGACTCACCTTGCAGGGTGATGACCTTGGTGCCGCGGGCGAGGGGATGAACGGGAGGGGCCATGGTGGCGCGCAGGGTGTCGTGCGTCGTCCCATGTCAAATCGTGGTCGGAGAGCGCAGCACTCGGCACCATCCTGGTGCGGGAGTTGCGGCCACCTCGGCAGACGACTAGCCTCCCTCCACCCATGCCGGCATTGTCCTCGCCGGTGCCACGGAGGCCCCATGGTCCGCCACCTCTCCCTCGTCGCAGCCCTCGCTGGCATCGCCGCGTTTTCAACCGGCTGCACCAGCCGTGAACAGGAACTGGAAAACGTCGCCAAGGACTGGTGCCTGACCATCCGCGCCAGCCAGGTCATGCCGGTTTATCCGCTGCGCGAAGACCTCCAGCCGGGCGACTGTTTCCTCGTCAGCGTGCCGGTGGATGAGCAGCAGAAACAATGGAAGGCCAAAGGCTTTCTGCCGCTCGACCAGCAGTTCCTGCGTGTGCAGCCGAGCGGCTACGCGAAATTCTACGAGCAGTCGTTCCCGGTGGCGAACAACCAACTGCCGCTGCGCTGGTTGACACCGGCCGACAAGCAGCCGATTCATCAGTGGCACCACGCCCCTGGGGCGGCCTTCCCGACGTACAGTTTCCAGGTGAAAAAAGGCGGCGGCTTTAACCTCGCGCTGCCGATCCAGGGCGTGCCGGTGGGCCTGAGTCTGCTCGGCGCGTCGGAAGCGACCGGCGCGGTGGTGATCAGCGACGCGCACACCTACGGCATCGACATGGGCACACTGCTCGGCGATGTCGAAGCGGCGCTCGATCGTCCAGCCGGTGGTGGGCTGACCTACCGGCAGCACCTCGCGCGTTTCCACGATCCCGGTGAACCGGCCAGTGGTGCGGCCAGTGGCGCAGGCAAGGGCCGCGCGCCGAAGCCGGTCTACCTGCGCATCGTCAGCCGGGTGTTCCTCGCCGGGTCGATGGACGT
>JANPLC010000158.1:0-12272 GCA_031426335.1 Planctomycetota bacterium | reverse complement strand
GCCAAGGCCGATCAATTCCTTGGTCACCAAGTCGTCGCACTGTTTCTGCCAAGCGCGATGCATGACGCCGGGCTTAGCGGCCTTGGTCATGGTTTTGACCGTCCGTAGCACCGCATCGTAAACCTGCCGCTGGCGCTTAGTGAAGCGACCGTTGACCGGAATGGTGCGTGTCAGGTCCGAGTTGTAGTTGGCGTAATTCGCCGCCACGTCGAGCAGCAGTACATCACCATCACGACACGGCTGATCATTGCGGGTGTAGTGCAGCACGCATGAATTCGCCCCGGTGGCGATGATCGGGTTGTACGCCATCTTCCCGCGGCTACGCAAGAACTCGTGGGTGTATTCGGCCTCGACGTCGCACTCGTTCACCCCTGGGCGGACCATGCCGAGGATGCGGAGGAAGCCGTCACGGGTGATCGCGCAGGAGCGTTTCAGCAGGGCCAGTTCGTCGGCGCTTTTTACGGCACGCAGGGGAGCCATCACCTGAGCGAGGCGGCGGTACTGGTGCAGCGGGTATTGCTGCTGCAACTCGTGGGCGAAGCGCACGTCACGTGGTTGGCCGTGGATCACTGCGCGTGAGTGCTCGTTGGTTGGCAGAAAAACCTCGTCGCTTTCGCACATCGCGATGCGCAGGTGTCCGGGCAGTTCGTGCAGCCAACGGATCTCCTCGATGCCGGAGATCTTGCGGGCCTGCTCCTTCGACAGCTGATCGCCTTCCCAGGTGCGCAGCAGTTCGTTCGGCTCACGTAGGAACAACACGCAGCGTCGACGTGGATCAATCGAACCGGGATAGAGCAGCAGCAGACTGTTCTCTTGTTCAATGCCGGTGAGCCAAAACAGATCGTCGTTGGGGTGGTAGGGGCCCTGGCCGTCGGTCGACCACGGGATCGGGTCGCTGGCCTGAACGATCGCCAGCGCATTGCGCGGCAGTTTGCGGACCAGGCGGTCGCGGTTGGAGCAGAACAGGCGATCGGGAATCGGGTCGTGGCGCATAGTGGGGCCTAGTGTGGTGTCAGATAATTTCAGCGCTTGGCGGTTTTCCCGGTTTAGATGGGTTTTTATGCCAAGACTCCGTGGCCGACCGGTGATCATCCGTTGGCACAGAAGACCGGTCACTGTTTCGTGGGGAGCGCTGCGATGCAACGACGTGGTACCTGGTCGACGCTCGGAACTCGTCCATGAGATTGCCGCTCAGCCAAAATCCCACGTGGCGTTACGCCATCTTTGGCGCGATGAACCTCTCGCAGGGTTTGCTCTGCGGTTTGGTCTTCACCAGTTACTTCTTTCTGCTGACTGATCTCAAGCTGACGCCCGTGCAAGTTGGCGCGGCGGTAGCCTGGGCGCGACTTCCCTGGGCGCTGAAGTTGTTGTGGGGCCCGATCCTCGATCGCTACGTCGGAGGCGTGCAGGGGCGGCGACGGCCGTTTATTTTAGCGGGGCAATTCCTGCTTGGGGCGTTTGTCCTGGCGTTGGCCGTGGTGCCGAAGGACGCGGAGTGGCTGGGCGTAATCGCCACGTTGGTATTTTTGGCCAGTGCGTCGGCCACGCTGCAGAACGTCGCGCTCAACGGTTTGTGTGTCGACTTGGTGGCACAGAATCAACTCGGGCGCACCAATGCGGTGATCTGGGCGACCAAAAGCGTCGGTGTCGCCATCGGCGGTGGCGCGCTGTACGCCGCGACCGCGTATCTGCCGTGGTCGGTGTTGCTGACCGCCTTGGCCTTGGCGATCTGGGCACTGACCATAGTTCCGCTGATGGTGCGGGAACGGGCACCAGAGGAGGTCTCGGAGCACGGTCTTCGTCGCTTGGAGCTTGCCGAACTGCGGCGCACCTTCGCCATTCCGCGCGTGTGGATAGCTCTGCTCGCGGCGTTCTTGATACCGCTCGGCTACGGTCTGCTGTCAACGCCGTACCAGTTTCTGCTGCGTGATCACCTCCAGTGGAGCAAAGAGGCCATCGGATTTCTCACCGGCGTGCTCGATCCGTTGGTGGGCGTCGCGGGCTCGCTCACCGGTGGATTCCTCACCGACCGTTTCGGCGCGCGACGGATCCTGGTGTTCGCCAGCATCGGGATGGCGGTGACCATGGCCGCGCTGGCCTTATGCCCTGATGCGTGGTCGTCGCAGGGAACGATGTTCACCTGGTATAGCGTGCACTTCATCGTGCAGTACCTCTTCGGTGCCGGCATGCTGGCGTTTTTCATGTCGCTCTCCAATCCGGCGATCGGCGCGACCCACATCGGCATTTATTTTTCCCTCAACAACCTGTGTTACACCTTCTGCGACTGGGGCGGAGGCAGTCTGCTGACGCGATTGAGCGCGGAACTCAGTGGCAGCACGGTGCCGACCACCGATGGCTACGTGTACACCTTTGCTATTTGCGCGGGTATCCAAGTGGTGGTCTTGGTGCCGCTGATCTGGTGTGATCCGCAACGAATACGTGCTAGCTTTCTCGCGCTGCCAAAGGGAGGCCCTGCGTGAACACGGTACGCCTGTTTCTCGTCTTGTTGTTTTGCAGTGTGCCGCTGACGGCCCCTGCCGCAGAGTCCTTGGCACTGCTGTCAGCGCCACCGGCAGCGTTGCGTGAGCGCCTGAAATTAGCGCCGTTTTACTCCAAGTACCTCGACTGTGGTGGCATGGCGATTCTCAGTTCGGCCAAGGTTAGCGACCAAGCCGTGCGTGAAGCGGATTACCTCGTGCGACAGATGCTGCACGGCCGCGACGATCTGCTGCAGGCGATCGCTGCGGCAGGCATTCGTCTGGCAGTGATGTCGCCACAGGAATTCACCACCGACATTCCCGAACACAGCGATCTGGCTCCGGCGTCGCACTGGAATCGCCGCGCGCGCGGCCTGGGTGCGACCAAGGCGCGCCCGGCCGTCAGTTGCGGTGAAGAAAACCTACTGTGCTTGGCGGGAGATCCCTATGCGACCGAGAACATCCTGATCCACGAGTTCTCTCACGTGGTGCATGAGATCGGTTTAGCCGCCACGGATGCGACCTTCGATGGACGACTGCAAGCGGCCTTCGAGCAGGCGAAATTAGCCGGTCGTTGGCGCGATCACTACGCGGCTACCAATCGCAGTGAATACTGGGCCGAAGGCGTGCAATCGTGGTTCGCCTGCAACCGCCCAACCGATCCGGTCAACGATCGCGTGACGCTCAAGACCTATGACCCACCGCTGGCTGCGCTGCTGGAAGAAGTCTTCCACGGCAACCAATGGACTTACGTGCGACCGGATCGTCGCGCGCCGCCGTCGCCACACCTCGCCGGATTCGATCGCACCACCGCTGTGACGTTTGTCTGGCCAGCGGATCTGGGAGATGGGCTTAATCCTAAGAAATAGGACCTTCCGAAGATGCGGGGTGTTCCTTCGTCAGCCGTCGCGTGCGCCAACCAAACCACACGGAGCCCATGCGCACCAACAAGATGATGCCGGCGCACAGGAAGCCGGCGGCGCCTTGCGCAAGCAAACCAGTGGCTGTCAGTCCGACGAAGGCCAAGCATCCGCTCAGTGCGGCGAGCGCATAAAATTGCCCAGGCCGGAAGAGCAGCGGTTCCTCGCGGCAGAGCACATCACGCGTCACGCCGCCACCGACGGCGGTAACCATGCCGATCAACACCACGGCTGGCCAATCCAACCCGACCGACTGTGCCTTGACCATGCCGACCACGGCGAACAGCGCGAGGCTGGCGGCATCGAGCACCGTGAACCAGCTGGCCAGTTGGCGTTCGAGACGGTCGGCGACGGGATGGAGGAGCAGGATCGTCAGTGCGCTGCCCACGGCCACGATCACGTAGCTGCTATTGGTCAGCAGCGCTACCGGACCGGTTTGCAGTAGGCAGTCGCGTAACACGCCACCACCCGCGCCGGCGGCCAAGGCCAACGCGGTGATGCCGATGACGTCATAGCCTTTGCGCACCGCCAGCAACGCACCCGACGCGGCGGCAAACGCCAGCGCCGAGAGCTCAACTACTGCCGGCAGGACAAAGGGTTCATTCATCAGACGCGGGCAGCTGTCTGTTTCGTTGCTGGTCGAGTTGCGAGTGCGCGGTCTATCACCGCGTTCGCGTCTGCCAGTTCGGCACCGGTTACTTCAAGACGAGGGGGGCGCACGCGTGCCGAACATACGCCCATGCGCTCCTGTACCAGCTTGATCAGCTGGACGAACTTGATGCCGGCGTCGAAGCGCAGCAGCGGCAGGAACCAGCGCAGCAGTTCCTGGGCCTGCGCATGATCGCCGCGACGCGCGAGAGTGAACAGGCGCACCGATTCCGCCGGCAGGGCATCAGCCAAGCCAGCAATCCAGAAGCTCGCGCCGGCAGCGACACCTTCGACCACGATGTCATCGAGGCCGACGCCGACTTCCAAGCGGTTGCCTGGGGTGGCGAGGATCGCGGTGATGCGGCGCACGTCACCGCTGGATTCCTTCACGGCGACTAGATTGCCGTGTTTTGCCGCCAGCTCAGCGATTTGCGGCGGAGTGAAGTCGGTGCGGTAGGCCGGCGGATTGTTGTAGAGCATGCAGGGCAGCGCTGTGGCGTTCATGATCGCGCTCACGTGTGCCGACATTTCGCGCCAATCCGAGCTGTAGATGTACGGTGGCAGGACCATCAATCCGGCAGCACCAAGACGCTCCGCCGTGCGCGCGAGCGCAACCGCATCGGCGGTGCTGGCGGCGGCGATGCCTGGAACCACGCGCGCGCCTTCGGCGGCGGCGATGCAGATCGTGATGACCTGAGCTTTTTCTACCAAGCTGAGCGTGGCGCCTTCACCAAGCGAACCACAGGGCACGATGCCGGAGCAGCCGTTGTCGAGCATCAGGCGCACCTGACGGGTCAGTGCCGCGCTGTCGATCTGCAGATCAGTGGTGAAGGGCGTGGTGACGGCCGGCATCACGCCGACGAAGGGGGAAGTCATGGATGAGTCTCCTGAAGGCTGGGTTGGTCTGGTTGATGCAGACGCAGGTGATCGAGGGAGGTGGGTTGCAGCGGTGGGCGCGCGGTGGCGGAGTTCCAGCCGTGCAGGAAACGCGCGGCGCCGCCGCACACGCGGCCCTGACAGGTGCCCATGCCGCAGCGCGTCAGCAGACGTGCTTCGCGCCACGAGTGACAGGCGGCGACCGCGCCAGCGGTGACGTCTTCGCAGCGGCACAGCAGCACGTCTGGCGCCGCGAGTTGCTTGAGCTCCGGACGCAGAGCGAAACCACGTTCTATTAATTCGGCGAAAGCGCGGATCGCTTTGCGCGCGGGCAATAAAGCTCCGGCGTGGGTGAACTGCTCGGCAGCGACATGACCAGCGAGACGTCCTTCGATGAGCGCCGCGTCAACGCCGCCGATGCCCAGCACTTCGCCCGCACACAGCACGTCTTGACGATTGGTGCGCAGGAGTTCGTCGACCACCACGCGGCCCTGGTCGATGCGACAACCAAACAAGGCGGGCAGTTCGGTGTTGGGAATCAGACCGAAGCCGCACGCGAGGTGATCGCAGGCAATGGTCTCCTGCCGTCCACGCCGGGTGATCACCACTTGTTCGAGGTGTTGTCGACCTTCGGCGCGTAGCACCCAGGTGTCGTGCTGTTGACGCAGCGCTTGCGGAGCGAGCGTCAACGCCTGCAAGGCCTTGCCGGGATGTCGCCAGAGTGAGAACGCGAAACGCCGGATCTGCGCCGTCGGCGCTTGGTCGGCGAGCAGTACGATGTTTGCACCGGCCCGTTTCAGACTCTGCGCGACCGCGAGCAGCAATGGTCCGCTGCCGGCAATGACCACACGTTTACCGGCAACCGGCAGGCCGCCTTTCATCAGCGCCTGCAATCCACCCGCACCACTGACGCCGGGCAGCGTCCAGCCAGGGAACGGCAGAAAAAGTTCACGCGCCCCAGGGCAGAGCACCGCGCGGCGATAGCGCACCATCAGTGGACCGTCTGGCGTTTCGATGATGACGGTGCCGGGTTCCGGATGCGCGACCACGTGGGCGCGACTCAGCACCGTAACGGACGAGGTCGCGAGCGCGCGCAGCCAGTGGCCGGCGACGCCTTTGGTGGAGATGCTCGCACCACGCCAAATCTGTCCGCCTGGCGCAAGGCCGTCGTCGATCAACACGGTGGAGAGTCCCGCGTTCGCCGCAGTCACTGCGGCAGCGATGCCGGCAGGTCCGCCACCAATGACGAGCACGGCGCAACTCAGCCGGCGGCATCCGCTGGTCGTTGGCGCAGCACTGGCGGGTTCATGCAGTTGGTCACGCATCGGTTTGGATCCGCATGCCGTCGCCACAGGGCACCTGGCACGTGCGTTGATGTAGCACGCCGTCGATTTCAGCACGGCATTCGTGACAGATGCCCATGCCGCAGAGTGCGCCGCGTGGCTCGCCGGTGCGTGAACGGCGGATGGCGAGCGCACCCGCACGCGCCAACGCTGCGGCAACGGTAATGCCAGCGGGCACCGTGATGGGGCGGCCATCGATCAGCAGCGATACGTGCCCGGTGATGTCAGGCATGGACCACCTCGTTCAGAAAACGATCGGCAGCGAACGCTTCGGCGGGCAGGTGCGGCGTCTCATTGCGCAGCAGTTCGACCAGCAGACGCGCCGTCGCCGGCGCGGTGGTGATGCCCAGGCCTTCATGACCGGTCGCATACCAGACGCCGGAGGTCGCACGACCGATCAATGGCAGGTGGTCGGCGGTCGCCGGACGGAATCCGGTCCAGCACCGCAGTGCCTGCAGGCTGCCGATGCCGGGCAGGTAACGCGTCGCGGCGGTCACGATGCCATCGAGCATATGTGGCTCGCAGGTCGGATCGGTGGTGCCGAATTGGCGCGACGAACCGATCAGCAACTGGCCGCCGCGACGCGGCTGGACGTTGAAGGCGACGGATTCGCTGCCGCTGCCGTGGGCGCTGGTGAGGTAGCCGAGCTCGACCAGTTGGTGGCGCACGTAGCCGGGATAACGATCGGTGATGATGAGGTGGCCTTTGCGCGGACGCACCGCGATGCCGTCGCCCAACGCGGCGGAACCGCAGCCCGCCGCGACTACCACGTTGCCGGCCGTCAGACGCCGACCGTCGTCGAGCTGCACACTCTGCGCAGCGACAGCGACGACGGAGCTACGGATCAGTCGCGCGCCCGTGATGTGCGCTTGCTCCAGCAGGAAGCCGGTCGCCGCTGGTGGATAAATCACGCCGTCATCCGGCACCAGCAGCGCACCGGCCAGATCGCCGATCAACTGCGGCTCAAGATCCATCAACTGGAGGGGATCGATCATCTCCGCGCGCACACCGCCAGCGCGGTAGTACTCACACCGTTGACGCGCGAGCGCGAGCTGCTGCTCATCCGCGGCCAGCCACAACGTGCCGCAGCGTTCGTATTCGGCGCTCAATGGCAGCTGTTCCGACAACTCACGCCAGAGCGACACCCCAGAACGCGTCAGCGCAAACTGCGCCGGCGAATCATCCATCACCACCAGATGGCCCATGCCGGCCGCGGTTGCGCCGTCGCAGATGCCACGCGCGACCATCTGCACCGACATGCCCGCCTGCACACACGCAGCGGCGCACGCGGCACCAACGATGCCGGCACCAACGATCAGAACGTCAGGAGATCCGCTCGCCGTCACGGAATACCCCAGGCGAAGGGATCATCCGGATCGGCGATCAGACGCGACTCGCCGTTGACGTACGCGGTGCCAGTCACGCACGGCAGCAAGTGGCCGTTACGCAGCTCTAACTTGGCGGAGAACGTGCTGCCGATGACACTTTCCTGATGCCACACTTGGCCGGTGCGCAAACGGCCGGCGGCATGTTCGCACGCCAACACTGCGCTGGTGCCAGTGCCGCATGGCGAGCGGTCATAGGCCGATCCTGGGCACAGCACAAACGAGCGTGCATCGATGCCGGCGCGCGGTTGCCGTACCATCAATTCGATGTGGTCGATGTAGGCACCATCGGTGCCGGTGATGCCGTTGGCGTGCAGCGCATCACGGATGCGCACCGCGACATCGGTCAGGCGTGGGATGTTGGTTGGGACCACGTCTTGGCCGTGGTCGTGCACCAGGAAGAACCAGTTGCCACCCCACGCTACATCGCCGGTGACGGTGCCGAGGCCAGGGACCTCGACACGCACCTCGTGCGTATGGCGATGGCTGGCGACGTTGTAGATCGTCACCGTGTTGCGCGCGGTGAGCGTGGCCTCGACCAAGCCGACCGTCGTGTCGATCAGGTGTACGCCTTGGCGGATGTTGCCCAGGTAACCGAGCGAGACCATCACGCCCATCAGGCCATGGCCGCACATGCCGAGGTAACCAACGTTGTTGAAGAAGATCACGCCTGCCGTGCAGCGCGGGTCCGGGCTTTTGCACAGCAACGCGCCGACCATGTGGTCCGCGCCACGCGGCTCGCCCAGCACCATGCGCCGCAGACGGTCGTGATCGCGGCGCAGTTCCTCCATTTGCTGAATCAGCGTCCCGCGCAGATCGGGGCCACCAGACACCACCAAGCGAGTCGGTTCACCGCCGGTGTGCGAATCGATGACCCGCAGGATGTCGGGCAAGACCTGGCTCCGAAGAGGCGAAATAGGCACGGGTGGGCTCCGCAAAGTGATGCGTGAACCCTAGCCGCCCAGGGGCGGCCATCTTGGCACTTTCTCACGGGTCACTCAGCCGAATTGTGCTGGAGGGCGGTACTCGGCCGTCGCGGTGCGCTTTTTCAGCACCTTGCTAGGGTACTCCGCGATGGACAACGGCCTGCTGCTTGCCGGGTTGATGGCGCTCGCTGCCTTCCTGTATTCTTCGGTCGGACACGCCGGCGCGTCGGGTTACCTCGCGGCGATGGCGATGGTCGGCATGTCGGCGGTGTTGATGAAGCCGACGGCGCTGATCCTCAACGTGGTGGTGGCAAGTATCGCGACGGTGCAGTTCGTGCGCGCGGGACAATTTTCCTGGGCGATCTTCTGGCCGTTTGCGCTCAGTTCGATTCCGTGCGCGTACTTTGCCGGCATGGTTCCGGCGAGTGGGCACTGGTACCGCGTGCTGGTCGGGGTGGTGTTGGCGGCTAGCGCGGCGAAATTGTTGTGGGACACGCGTCCTGGGCGCATGGAGGAGGCGAGGGAACAGGAAGTGAAACTGCCGCGCTGGTGGGTAGCGATGAGTTGGGGTGCGGTGATCGGTACGGTGGCTGGCCTGACCGGCACCGGCGGCGGCATCTTTCTCAGTCCGTTGCTGCTGCTGATGGGCTGGGGCCGCACACGTCAGTCTGGTGGCGTGGCGGCGTTGTTCATCCTGGTGAACAGCGTGGCCGGTTTGCTCGGGAACCGCCCGGATCTGGCGCAGCTGTCCCCGTGGATGCCGGTATGGATCGCTGCCGTGGTACTTGGCGGCACGGTGGGCTCTTACCTCGGCAGTCGCCGCATTGCGCCACCGTTGTTCAAACGCGTGCTGGCGCTCGTGCTGGTCATCGCTGCGGTGAAGTTCATCGCGACGTGAGTAGATGCCTCAGAATTATCCGTGGTCGCCGCGGATCAGCACGCGGTATTCACGCGGTGTCAGACCGGTGAGTTGTTTGAATTGGCGTGACAACGCGCTCTGGTCACAGAAGCCACACGACAGCGCGATGTCAGCGATGGCGCGGTCTTCGTTGGCCAGTGCGAGCGAGGCTTGCTGGATGCGGGTCTTGATCAGGAAGTGCACCGCAGAGATGTGGAAGATGCCCTTCATGCGGCGTTCGAATTGCCCAGACGACAGACCCGCCATACGCGCCAGGTCGGGGATGCGCAGCGGTTCGGCGAAGTTTTCCTGGATGTAGTCGATGGTCTCGGCGAAATGTTCATCGACCAGGCTGTTGCGGCCGGGATCGACCAGATCTTTGGAAATACAGGCCAGCGCCACCAACTCGTTCTGGGTGTTGCGGAGTGGGTACTTGGTGGTGATGCACCATCCAGGGCTGCGATCGGGATAGAGTGTCAGGTCGAGGTTGTCGACGATCGGTTTGCCCGTGCGGAACAGGCGTTCGTCCTGCTCGACATAGCGATCGGCCATGTGCTTGGGGAAAAGCTCGTGGGCGGTGCGTCCGATCGCTTCGGTCCGATCGCTCAGGCCACAGCGTTCGACGCAGGCCTTGCTGATGCAGATGTAGCGTCCGGTACGGTCTTTGACTGCAAACACCACGTCCGGCACGCAGTCGAAGAGGGTTTCGGCGAACAACGGATCGTTCAGCGATTCCATCAAACCACGCCGCCAACGTTCCATCGCGGCGACAGGTGAGGAGTTAACGAGTGGCTGACGGCGAGCGGGCATGAGTGACTTTGGTATTTTTCAGGGGCAGATGCAAGGGTTCCGCACAAAAGCGATCGGCAGTGATGTTAATCGACGGCTGAAATGACACCGCCTGGGCGTCCATGTCGTACGATCAGGTGCACGATCCGCTTGAACATTTTTACCCCCAGCCGGACATTGGCCTCAGCGTTTGGTGGTTGGTCGGTCCGTCGCAGCAGTTCGACACACCCTGCATCTTCGCTGGATGCTCCGCGCCTAGCGTCCGGAGCGATGCCACGGTATTGGCTGTGTCCTCACCGAATTCAGCCACCACCATTCGACCTCCATCATGACCACCACAGCTCCCACGCCCCGCACGGTCGTCCGCCACCACGGGATGATTCTTTCCGATTACGAATTCAGCGTGCCGCTCGATCACTCCCAGCCGGATGGCCGCACCATCACGGTGTTCGCGCGCGCAGTGGTGAACCGCAACCGTACCGCGTCGGATCGTCCGTGGCTGGTCTTCCTGCAGGGCGGTCCGGGATTTCCTGGTCCACGGCCGATGACCAGCGGCGGATGGCTGACCAAGGCGCTGGAGGACCACCACGTGCTGTTGCTCGATTCACGCGGCAATGGGCGCAGCAGCGTAGTGTTGCCGCAGACCCTCACCGCGCTCGGCAGTCCGCTGGCGCAGGCGGCCTACCTGCGGCATTTCCGCGCCGACAGTATCGTGCGCGACTGCGAGCTGATCCGCCGACAATTGCTTGGCGAGGACCGCCGCTTGAGCGTGCTCGGTCAGAGTTACGGCGGCTTCTGCGCCATGACCTACCTGTCGTTATTCCCGCAGTCGCTGCACGAGGTGTTCATCACCGGTGGCTTGGCGCCGCTCACCGCCCACCCGGACGAGTACTACCGCCACACCTACCCCGAGGTCGCGCGCAAACAGCGCAAGTTCTTCGCGCGTTATCCGCATCAGCAAGAGCAGTGCGCGCGCATCCTTGAACATCTCCACCGGCACGAGGTCATGCTGCCCACCGGTGGTCGCCTGACGCCGCGGCGCTTTCAGCAAGTGGGCTTCCTGCTCGGCACGGATGATGGCATGGAAAATCTGCATTACCTGCTCGACGGCGCATTCTGTCGTACGGCCGCGGGCGATGAATTATCGTACCCGTTCCTGCGTGCGCTGGAGAACCAGCAGCCGTTCGAGACCAACCCGCTCTTCGCCATCCTGCACGAGATGTGCTACACCCAGGGCTTCGCCTCACGCTGGTCGGCGGAACGTGTGCGCGCTGAGTTCCCGGACACCAACTGGGCGCCGGGCCGGGCACCGAGCTTCACCGGCGAAATGATCTACCCGTGGATGTTCGAAGACTACCCGCGCCTGCGTCCGCTGCGTGAAGCGGCGGAGATCCTCGCTCACGACGACACCTGGCCGGCGGTCTACGATCCCGCGCGTCTGGCTAAGAACACCGTGCCGGTGGTCGCCACGATCTATGCCGAGGACATGTACGTCCCACGCGCTTGGTCAGAACAAACCGCGGCGGCGATCGGCAACCTCACGAGCTGGTTGACCAACGAACACGAACACAACGGCCTGCGTTCAAGCGACCAGGTGTTCACTCGGATGCTGGCGTTGCAGCATGGGATGTTGTAGCCAGGCGTGAGGCGTGAGGTGCGCCGGGGGCATCCAAGGAGCTGTCCCCGCCACGTCGATCGCATTGACGAAATCCGAATCGCAACCTCACATATCACAGATTGAGGACGGTCCTCATCCATCGCTCTTAAGCTGGTCGTTGGTCGCTGGTCGCCCGCTGCGTCACGTTCGGAATCAGCGATTCAGTCGGGCCTTCAGCCCTCTGTGCTTTTTTCGCGGAACCCAGGGCGTTGCCCCAATGGCGTTGCTTTAGCAATCCGCATCGAAGCGACGCTCCGAATCGGTAAAAATAGTGACTGCACGTGAGATGCCCGACGCGCCGCACAGCGGCGCGCTGGATGCGACACCTCCAACGCCCTCCACCCCACCACCTC
>JANPLC010000157.1:0-3284 GCA_031426335.1 Planctomycetota bacterium | reverse complement strand
GGCTACAGGCTACAGACCACCGGTTCGAGATTCGAGACCTGTGGTCTGTAGCCTGTAGTCCGTGGCCTGTTTTCTCCGTGATCTAAGGTCATCGTTCGTTATCACACGACCATGGTGACCACCACGCATCCCGCATTCTGGGCGCGCTGCTGGCCGCAGCTCAGGAGGCTCATGCTGGTGGTCGTGTGTTCGGTGTTCGGCGGCGTCGCACTCCTCGCCCTGCTGCTGTTCTTCATGCAGGACCAGATGATCTACCATCCGCGGCCGTACGCGCCGGCGGTGCTGCAGCAGTTGCCGACTGGGTTGGTGGCTCTACGCGACCGCGAGGGATCGCTGGTCGGTTTCTATCGTCCACCCCACGACGGCGGCACACTCAGGCGGTTGTGGCTGTGTTTTGGTGGCAACGGCGACCAAGCGCTGCGTTGGGATGATTTCGCCGAGGCCCATGCGCAACCGGGCACCGGCTTCCTGTTGCTGGAAATTCCTGGGTATGGCGCGTGCGCCGGCAAGGCGTCACCGGCGACGATCCTGAGCACCAATGAGCGCGCGGTGGCGCTGCTGGCCGAGCACCTCGCGCTCGACCTCGCGGAGATCCATCGCCGCACCGGCGCCGTCGGCCATTCGCTCGGCGCGGCAGCAGCGTTGCAGTACGCAGCGAAATATCCGCTGCGTCGCCTGGTGCTGATCTCGCCCTTCACCACCATGACCGCGATGGCGCGCCGCACCGTCGGCTGGCCGCTGTGCGAACTGCTGGTGCACCGCTTCGATAACCCCGCACGTCTGGCCGAGATCACCGCCGCCAGTCTGCCGCCGACCACCATCATTCACGGTGATCGTGATGGGCTGATCCCCGTGGCGATGGGCCGCACGCTGGCGGAGTCGCAGCCCGGCATCCACTTCACCGTGATCGTCGGGGCGGAACACAATGATGTGCTCGACCTAGGGGCGCGGGAAATCCAGGCGGCGATGGGGGAGAAACCATAACAGTCCCCCTGCTAACCTGATTCGACGAGAGCGTCCATGACGGCAAACTTAGCGTTGCACAACGGACAGGTCGTGCTGCCAAACAAATACGGCAGGTGAGTGCGGATTGTGGGCAAGGCACAACCGCCAACCTGCGTTAGCCAGGAGAATTCGCCAAAGAAGGGAGATTCCGGATTGGAGAGGGGCTCGATTGCTGAGCGAGGAGTCAGCGGAACGAAGACAGGATCTTCGGCGGCAACGCAAAGTGCAGTGCCATTCGGCCAAATGTAGAGTGCTGCGGTGCACGATGGGCACTTTGCAATAAATTCCTCGTCGACGAATCCACTCAGCATACGCCCTATTGCCATGCGGCCCGAGAGATTGGCCGCTGCCTGCAATAAATACACGGCATCGTACTCATCAAGCGATTCCTGTAGTGTATTCAATGCTTGTTCTTGAGCTCGTGGGAGTGCTGCTGAGTAGTCTTCAACGATGTCAGGGTCAATCTGGTGTTTGCATCGATTGTCAGTGCTCGCGGCGATGGAGCCAATGAGCGTCAGCAGCCGCGCTCTGACACTGCAGTCTTGTGTGCGAAAGGACTGATCAACGAGATTTGGGACTGCGGCGAACGATGCACTGTAGACGCTTCCTTGATGACAAAGGGCACCCCAGAGATCATCAAGGGAACTTTCGTCACCCGAATCCAATCTGGTCAGGAGTCCAGGGATGTCGCTCGCACATCCATATGCGTGGCTAAGACCAACCCATCGATTCGAATTCAAGTCAAGCATGTGTGCAATGAAACAACTCGACGCACTTTAGCAACGATGGCTTACCCGCCATTTTGTACATGATGTTATCGCCCAGTTTGGCGGAAATTTCCAGGGGCTAACAACTCCATTTGAAATGGCTTTTCAGCCGAAAGCATTCAGCTGGCAACCGCCGGCCGATTCGCCGTCAACGTCTCGCGTTGGAACACCACATCCATCGCCGCCAAGCGGTAGGCCTCGGCGAGCGTTGGAAAATTAAAGGTGTTGGCGATGAACACGTCGACGTCCATGCCGGCAATCAGCGCCATCTGGCCGATGCCGACCAGTTCGGCGGCGCCTTCACCGACCACCTGCACGCCGAGGAGTTTTTTTCCGTCCGCATCGGTAACGAGTTTGAGCAGGCCGTCCTGGATCGCAGCGATCTGGCCGCGGGCGATCTCGCTGAAGCGGGCGCGTCCCACCAGCGCACCGCCGTGGCGTTTGCGCGCGTCGTCTTCGGTCAGACCGACGCTGGAGAGTTCCGGGATGGCGTAGATGCCCATCGGAATCATTTCCGGCGGCGTGTCGCTGGGCAGGCCGAGGGCGTGACAGACCGCGCGCCGGCCCTGGTCCATCGATGCGGACGCAAGTGACGGCGGCCCGATGACGTCGCCGACGCCGTAGATGTGCGTGGCCGAGGTGCGCAGGTCCTTATCCACCGGCAGCAGGCCGCGTGGTGTCGGAGCCAAACCAGCTGCAGGCAGGTCGAGGTCTTCGATATTCGCCACGCGTCCCAGGGTGCAAAGCAGTTTCTCCGAGCGTACTTCTTCGCCGCCAGCAAGGGTGGTAACGACGTCGCCCAGGCCGTCCCACTCGACTTTCTCGGTCACGGCCTTGCCGATGAAGCGTGAGCCGGTGGCGGTGAAGGCTTCGGTGAAGCAGGTGGTCAGTTCGGGATCGAGGAAGCCGAGTGGCCGATCATTGCGATCGATGATCGTCACCTGCGTGCCGAGCGCGGCGAAGATCGAGGCGTATTCACAAGCGATCACGCCGGCGCCGAGCACGGTGAGAGATTTCGGCAGGTAGGTCAGCGACAGGATCGAGTCGCTGTCGAGGATGCGCGCGTGGTCGATCGGGATCTCCGGCGGCGTGCGTGGACGCGAACCGGTAGCGATGATGATGAAGCGCGCGCGGACGAGGCGGACGCTGCGGTCGACGCCGGTCACACTCACCGTATGCGCATCGCTGAACTTCGCGCGGCCGTGCCAGCGCACGACTTCGGCGCGTGCCAACTGGGCCGACATCGACGCTTGATGTGCGGTAACGACCTGCTCTAGGCGCATCATCAGGCTGGCGACCTGGACGTCCTCGCCCATCGCGACTTCGCACACGTCGCCGCTCTTGCGTTTGAAGCCGGTGAGCGCGAGCGCGGTCTCACGCAGGGTTTTCGACGGGATGGTGCCGCGGGTGACGCAGGCGCCGCCGACCGAGGTCTCGCGTTCGATCAGCAACGTGCGCTGGCCTTGATGCGCTGCGTGCAGCGCCGCGCCGTGGCCAGCGGGGCCGCCGCCG
>JANPLC010000156.1:0-1870 GCA_031426335.1 Planctomycetota bacterium | reverse complement strand
TTCAGGTAGACGAAGCGGTGGATCATGGCCGCCAGCGCAAAGTACAGCGCGCGCAGACCGAGGATCGCGAAGATGTTGCTCGTATAAACAATGAACGTGTCGTCGGTGATTGCAAGAATCGCCGGCACCGAGTCCACCGCGAAGATAAGGTCGGCAAACTCCACCATGCACAAGGCCAGGAACAGCGGCGTCGCCCAAACGACCGGTTTGCCGGTCGCAGGATCAGGCTCATGCACAAAGAAGGCGTTGCCTCGAATTTGCGGCGTCACGCGCATGACCTTGCGCAGCCACTTGAGCAGAACGTTGTTCTCCAGGTCCGGCTCGTGGTTGGCCATCCACAGCATCTTGATACCGGTGACTACGAGGAAGGCCCCGAAGACGTAAAGGATCCACGCGAACTGACTGATGAGCGCCGCGCCCAATCCGATCATGACTGCTCGCAGCACGATGACGCCCAGGATGCCCCAGAACAGTACGCGGTGCTGATACTGCCGCGGAATCGCGAAGAAGGTGAAGATCATCGCAATGACGAAAACGTTGTCCATCGACAGCGACTTTTCAATGATGTAGCCGGTGAAGTACTCGATGCCTCGTTCCGGGCCGAGATGCCACCAGAGCCAGGCGCCGAAAATCATCGCCACGGCGATGTAGCCGCCGGAGAGCTTCAAGCTCTCGTTGACGCCGATCTCCCGGTCATTCTTGTGCAAGACGCCCAGGTCGAATGCGAGCAGCGTCACGACGATCAAAATAAAGGCCATCCACAGCCAAACAGCCTGGCCGAGAAAGTCGGCATGAAAGAATTCGGTCACGTCAGATCCTGGTGAGTGAGAAAAGCATGAGGGCCAGTCCGCTCATGCCGCCGCCGATGAAGGTCAGCAAACGGATGTCGCATTTGTCATTGCCGATGCGATGCGAGAAGATTGCCGCAATCAGGTTCGCTGCGCCAATCGTGCCGACCAAGATCGGCAAGGCATGCTCGCTCATCGCTCGCCTCGTCGTGCATTATTCGAGGACCGGATGGAAACCGGCACCAGCGACAGAGCCTGGTGTGACAGCGATGCCGGGCGCGCTGGGCGTTGCTGCCTGAGCCAGCTGACGGCCGCCTTCCAGGCGCGCTGCACTGTCCGCCGCAAGGCCGAACCCAACCGCCGCTGGCGCTCTTCAACATGCTCGACGCGGCCATCCGCCATGCGCACTTCAATCATGCAACGGCGGGTTGCGTGGCGCTTCTCCGCCTGGGTCGACACGACCACCAGTACGGAGGTAATGCGCTGCGCGAACTCGCCAAAGCTTGTCCGTATTGTGGTGACCATCGCATGAGCCTGGGTGGTGGTGAGGCCTTCACCTTGCACATCAACTTTCATGACAATCCTTTCCGGGAAATTTCGGTCGGAGCGGCAAGGCGCCACTGCGCGCTGGTGATCTGTAGCACTGCCTGTTCACCGTTGGACAGGTGGCTGTCAGCTTCGGCCACGTTCCGGCAGATCTGATATAGCTGGGCCCGCATTTCTGGATCGGTGACGTCGTCGAGCACGCACTGAACCACCAGAGGGTGGAACCCGCCACTGTGGTCCCAGACGGGCACGCCAAATTCGTAGAGGTCCCATGCAAAGTCGTCGAGCACGGTGTGTATCGCCTGTTCGTCCACGCCGAGGCACTGGTGCATCTCGTAGCGCACAAGCGAACTGAGTTCGCCTCTGGAAACGGCGCCGTCTGCCAGGACGGTCAATGCGATCACTCGAGCGATCGCCTGGGGCGAATTAACGGGATAGCGACGCATGTGTGTGTCCTTTCAGTCAAGGATTTCCGAAAGCCAGCTCTTGCCGCGCTGGCGCTGGCCGTTGGGGCGGCAGTGGCTTCGGGTTTTGTC
>JANPLC010000155.1:0-2703 GCA_031426335.1 Planctomycetota bacterium | reverse complement strand
ATCTCCAGCCAATCCTCCATCAGCGCCGGAACGTGCTCGGGTCTGGCGTAATCGTGCCACTGCGACGTCCCCGAGGACAGCAAGGCGGTCGTGCCATTGGACTCCACCTTCCAGCGACCGACCGGATTGAAGACGTCCATGACCAATTCATGTTGGACGGCCCGGTGGATCTGGTGGAGGTCGTCGACGGTGACTCGCCGGCGCTGGTCGATGATCGCGTAGATCAGATCGATGGCTCTGGCATGGCCGATGATTTCCTGGTGGTCCTTGAGCGGCTTGCCGCTGACCGTCAGGCCTTCCTGGAGCACGAAGGCCGTGTCTCCCAGCGTCAGCGTGTTGCCTTCCAGCGCAGTCGAGGTGTGAGTCCAGAGGGCGCGGATCTCTGAGGCCAGACCGGTACGCAGGTCGCGATCGAGACCAGCGAGGAACGTGATGCCGGCGGGCGGCAGGTGTGGCTTTTCGGTCATAGTTGGTCAGATAGTTCCGGAACGGGTGCGACTTTCCAAGCGCAACGCGCCAATCCAGCGGCGTTGTGCATTTCAGAAATTTTTCCCGCTCGGTTTCCGGTTCCTCCCTCGGCGGAGTGACGTTCTCCATTTGCGCGTCCCACTCGCCCACTAAGTGGGACTAGGTCGTTAACCCGGCCCGGATTCTCCGGCCGAGAATCAGAGAAAGTTCGAACTATCGTTCGCATCCTACCCGATCACCAATTAGGCGGTCGAAAACGAAGAATCTGGGGCCTGAAAAAGACGGCAGAAACCGCGATATTTAGCGCGGTTATTTAGATTTCGGCGTTAAACAAAAAACCCTCGGAGTTACCCGAGGGTTCTGTGGTTGCGGGGGCAGGATTTGAACCTGCGACCTCTGGGTTATGAGCCCAACGAGCTACCAGACTGCTCTACCCCGCGCTATGGGAGGGCGAAGACTATGAGGCAGGTGGGGATGTCAAATGCGGCTTACTCAGAGCGCCACTTGCGGCACTCCTATGGCACTGCAGCAGTCTTGGTACGGGCGGTTACGTTGATCAGTGCGGTCCCGTTGGCAGCAGTGAGGCTTTTCAGGCGGTCCTGATCATCGGATACGACGGTGTACGTGGTGCCAGCGATGGTGACGGCGGTGTCTTGCCAGGTGATGGTGAGGGCTTCGCTGTGGCGTGGGCCGAAGAGATCGATGACGCGGGTGGTGAAGGTGCTGCCGCGGCGCCAGCCGAGAGCGAGCAGCACGGGGGCGGCGCGCAGGTCCCAGCCGCGTTCGCCGGTGATGGTGCGTTGCTGGAGGTCGATGCGTTTGTCGTTGCCTTCGACGATGCTCACTTCGCGGGTAATGCTGTAGCCGTTCGGTGCGGCGGGGACGGCCTGGGATCCGGAGTCGCGACCGTTCCAGGCGACGATGCGCAGCTGCGGGTCGAGTAACAGAAAGGGGCAGTCGCTCAGGTGCGCACCACTGAGGTCGGTGTCGCTTGGCGGGCTGTAGACTAGTTGCAGGACGCGGTTGTTGCCAAACTGTTTGTCCGGCAGCGTCAGTCGCGCCCAGAACGGTTGTCCGGCGAAGGTGCCGTGCATTTCGTGCAGGGTGGCGTCGACCAGTGGCGGTTCACCGGCGACGGCCATGGTAATCAACAGCAGGACGAGGGCGGCAGGACGCAGCATGGAGTGCTCCGAAAAATGTGGTCAGCGGCGCAGGCGGGCGAGTTGACCGAGGATGCCGAAGGCGATGCCGATCAGGACCATCAAGGCGCCGTGTTCGGCGCGCAGGCCGTCATTGGTGGTGACTGGGCTGAGCATGAACGCGCTGTCGATGGGATGGTTCACATCGTAGTAGATCCGCACCGCTCGCCTTCTTGAATCAAGCAGGGCTTGCCGCAAGGACTCGGCCTCGTTTTTTCCCATCTGCGGATCTGGCACCGGTTGCAGACGCTCATCGGTCAACGTGTAGCCGATCGCGCGTTCGCCCTTGGTTGGCAGGGGGTATTCATAGGCGATGGTGACGCGCACCAAACCATCATCGCCAGGCGAGGTGATGACGTCGAGGATGTCGCCGCGCACCGGGCGGAATTCCACGGCGGCACGCACCAGTGGCCAAGCGATCACCAAGCCGATGAAGGTGATGAAGAGGCTGACGACGATGATGAAACGTGCCATGTCAGTGTGTCGCCAGGTTGCTGGTGACCACGCGATTGACCAGTCGACCGAGATCAAGCGTTCCACCGATGGCGCACGTGACGGTGTCGCCTGCGCGCAGGAATCGCGGTGGGGTGCGGTAACAGCCGACGCCAGCGGGCGTGCCGGTGCTGATCAGGTCGCCGGGTTCCAGCGTCATGAAGCGGCTGATGAAGGCGATCAGGGTCGGCACGTCGTGGATCAGGTCGGCGGCGGTGGCGTCCTGCAGCAGGTCGTCACCGATGCGGGTGGTCAGGCGTAACGCGGGCAGATCACGGACCTCGTCAGCAGTGACCAGCGCCGGGCCGCAGGGGAAAAACGTGTCGCAACTTTTTGCGCGGAAAAATTGGCCGTCGCTTTTCTGCCATTTGCGGCCGGAGACATCGTTGCCGACGCAGTAGCCGGCGACATACGTCAGTGCATTCGCTGCCGAGACGTTGCGTGCGCGTTGTCCCATCACGGCGACGAGTTCGACCTCGTAATCGGGGCCGCAGTCTTCGTCCGGCAACACGATGTCGTCGTTCGGTCCGCAGAGCGCGGTGGG
>JANPLC010000154.1:0-30805 GCA_031426335.1 Planctomycetota bacterium | reverse complement strand
AGGGGCCCCCCCCCCACCGCCGCACCCCCCCACACACGGCACCGGGGCCCACACCCCCCCCCCCCGGTCCAGGAAACCCACCCACACCCCCCCCCGCACCGCCGGCGCAAAGCGCCGGATCTCACTCGTCTTTACGCTCTTTCACCACCACGTAACGCGTGCCGTCTTTGGTCCACAGGCGCAGGACAACGTCACCCAAGCTCTTGCCGATGGCGGCTACGGCGTCGGCGGGTTTGGTCACTGCTGCGCGATCGACTTCGACGAGAACGTTGCCCGGTTGCAGGCCGGCGTCGGCGGCGCGGGAGCCGGGGATGACTTCCGCGACCAACACACCGTTGACTGACGCCGGGATTTCGAAGTGCTCACGTGCCTCTTTGTCGATCTCGCCCAGACGCACGCCGAGCTTCATCTTGCCCGGCGCCTGCGCTGCTTCTGGCGACGCGTCATCGCGTGGATCACCTTTCAGTTCGCCGATGGTCAGGTCGAGATCGAGCGACTTGCCCTCACGCAACACCGTGAGCGTGGCCTTGGTGCCGGGAACGGTCTGCGCGCTCTTCAAGCGCAGCTGACGCGGATCCTCGACTTCGCGGCCGTTGAAGGCGACCACCACATCGCCGGCCTTGATGCCAGCTTTCGCCGCCGGGCTGTCGACAACCACGTCACCGACCAACACACCGCGATCGTTCTTCACCCTGAAGACCTTGGCCAGTTCCGGCGTCAGCGGTTGAATCATCACGCCCAGGTAACCGCGCGTAACCTTTCCGTTGGCGATCAAACTATCCATGATGCTACGCGCCATGTTCACCGGCACGGCGAAGCCGATGCCCAGGTTGCCACCGCTGGGTGAGAGGATCGCGGTGTTGATGCCAATCAGCTTGCCGTGCGCATCCACCAGCGCGCCGCCGGAATTTCCGGGATTTATCGAGGCATCGGTCTGGATGTAGTCCTCGTAATCGGCCAGGCCGACACCGCGACCACGAGCGCTGATGATACCGCTGGTGACGGTCTGGCCGACACCGAAGGGATTGCCGACCGCCAACACCACGTCGCCGACCTCGATCTTATCGCTGTCACCCATGGTGATCGCCGGCAGCGTGCCGGCGTCATCAACCTTGAGCACCGCGAGGTCGCTCTTGGGGTCAGCACCGATCAGTCTGGCGGTGAGCGGCTCACGGCGATCCGGCAGCGTGACGGTGATGGTCTGCGCGCCAGCAATCACATGGTTGTTGGTCAGGATGTAACCGTCCTTTGAGACGATCACGCCAGAGCCGATGCCCTGACGTTCCGGCATACGACCACCAGGACGTTGGTCCTGTTCAAAGAAACGTCGCATCTCTTCTGGGACGCGCATGCCTTCCGGGAGATTGGCCGGCATCCGTTTGACCGCGCGGCTGGTTGACACCGTGACCACACTCGGCGCGACCTGTTTGACCACCGGCGCGAAACTGGTGGTGCTGGTTGCCGCGGCGATGTCCGCGGCGGCAAGCGGCATCAGCGTTGCCGATCCGGCAAAGGCGATGGCGGCCATCAGCGGCAAGAGGATACCACGACGGCGACGGACCTGGAAGGGAGCGGTAATGGACATGGTGGCCTCGGTGGGAAATCTCAGTGGTAGGAAGGTAGCGGTGCCCAAGCGACGTTCCGGGCAGCGCCTGACACTCCTGCAGACGCGACCGATGAGACAGCCTTTCCGTGACGGCATCCGCGTTGCGGAAGCTGTTAACTGGCTGCCGGCAAACCCCCCGCTGTTCCCAGGGAGTGCCACACCGGCCGCCATGGTGCACACAGCCACCTGCGCCGCCGGACTTGCTGCAGGGCGGGGATCGCTCAGGACCTAGGCTCCCGCTCCATGGCTACTCCCGCTCGCCCCGGTTCCAACTCCCGTCGTCCCGCGCCCGGCTCCGCCCGGCATGCGGCAGCGCCCCAGACGACACACAAGTCTGCGCCGCCCGCTGCGTCACCGAAAGCGCCGCCACAAGCGACGCGTCCGGCGCCGACCAGCGACGACGGCGACGAGGCGCCGAAGCAGACTCCGAGCGCACGTATTCCGCGCAGCAACGGTGGTAGTAGTGCACGTCCGGCAAAGATCCGTGACGGTGGCAAACGTGGCGGTTTCGGCGTCTACGTTGTCGCCGGTCTTGCGGTGGTGGTGCTGGTCGGCGTGTTCGCCATCGGCCCGATTCGTCGTGGCATGGCGCTGTCGGCGCTCGACAGCTTCAAGAGTGACGCGGCCAATCCCGCCGCACTCACCGCCGCCGATGCCTTCCTCGATCTTACCTCCGACCAGCCCAGCCATGTCACCGCTGCGATCTATAGCGACCGCGGACCGGTCGAAGTGCAGGTCTACCTGGCGAAGAAGCGTTTGCTGTTCTCCTCGCTGGTGCAGATCGCTGATCGCCCACTCACGGGTGAAGCCACCGGTCGCCCGACCGCCACCGTGGAACAACGCACCTTGGCCGTGCAGGCCGCAGCGGAGCTCTACAACGGCGATGTGAATGCGAAGGACCTGCTGCCCGACCACCTGAAAGACTGGGCGCGTGATCCGGCCACCCCACGCGAACTGGCACTGGCGTCGATGGCACTGTTGGTCAAGGCCAAGGCCAAGGACACCTCGGATGTGCTGCATCAAGTAGCGATGGCCAAGGATGCCGATCCGGTGCGGGTCTCAGCGGCCATCGATGGTCTCGCTGAATTGGCGCAGGTCAGCAACCTCGGCTTCCTCATCGGCCTGCTCACCGGACCAGCGGGCGACCTCGCACTCACTCGGCCGTTGCTCTCCACCCGCATCATCGGCTTGGCCACGCCAGACCACCTGCCGCGCCTGATGGAGCTGCTCGACCACCCAAAAGACCAGGTGCGTGCGATCGCCATCGAAGCGCTGGGCGGACCCGGCATGCGCATGGCTGACACCGCCAGTGACTTGAAAAAGCGCGAGGACCTGGGCAAAGCCATCGCCCCCAAGCTGACCCCGAGCACGCCGCCGGTCGAACTCGCCGCCGCGATCAAGGTCGTGCGTGGCCTGCGTTTGTTCGGTGCGCGCGACGCGATCCTCGAACTGTCCAAGGACATCGACGCGCGCCAGCTGGAGGGCATCAACAAGGCCTTCATGGCTGAGGTGCTGGGCAAGTCGCTGATCAGCAGCCTGCCCGAGCCCGAGCCGGCCAAGGACGGCAAGCCGAGCGCAGAAGACGAGATCGCCCGCCAGCTGCGCAAGCTGGGCGACGAATCGATTATCAAGCTGACTACCAGCCTGGAGGACGCCAGCATCCGTCCGGTCGCGGCGCAGGCCTTGGGCCATATTCGCGACAAGACCTATTTTTCGCTGCGCGATGCGGTCGACAAACTAGCGGCGCATGGTGAAGAAGACGTGTGCATGGATGCGCTGGTGGTCATCGTCACCAAGACCTATGCGCGTGACGACGTCGCCAAACAATGCGGTCGCGACAAGGCCAAATGGCAGAAGTTCCTGGAATCCGACCGTCCGCGTTTCGAGCACATCAAATCCATCGTCGACTGGATGGCGGCCAACGGCCAGTACCAGTTCATCAAGGACGGCAAGGAACGCCTGGCCAAGAGCCGCGACTACCTCAACACCGAATCGGCATTCGTCGACGGCCTGCTCAACGAAGCGAAGTTCCTGCCGCCGCTCGGCATGACCAAGGTGCGCATCGAAGCGCTGCGGCAGGACATGAAGATGCTGGGCATGAACGTGCGCAAGGCGTGGTCGGGGGCGTTGGAGTAGCGTCTGGATGTCCGATGTCCGATGTCGGACAGCAGAAGACATTGGACATCAGACATCGGACATCGGACTTATTTACCGTCGACGTTGCGCAGATCCTTCCCGTCATACGGCGGGTAGTAGATGAAGTAGAACTCCGCCGCGTCAGAGCCCAGGCGGTCGAGTTGATACGGCGAGCCGCGTGGAATCTCGATGATGTCGCCGGAGTTCACTGATTGCCATTTGCCGGCGAGGCGCACGTCGGCGCGACCGGCGAGCACCACCACCGTCAGGTCGTGACGATCGTGGACGCGTGAATCGCTGCGGCCAGCGAGGCGAAAGCCGTGCACGCTGGTGCCTGACCAGGTGTGCAAAGTCTTCATCGATTGGATCTGCTGCTGTTCCTTGTCTGTCCACTCCACGGTGCGCTTATCGACGCCCGGAGTAAGGATCTGCACGCGACCACCACCGCTGCAGCCGCTGAACAACAACGGCAACAACCCCAGCGACAACAGCAACGGCAACGTCGCGCTACGATGGGACAAATGATTGGTGGAGTTGGACATGGTCACCTCAAGGTGGCGGAAGGGGAACCGGCGGCACGGGAACGTTGTCGAGTCCGTCATAGGGCGGCGAGAAGATCGCGTAGACCTCGCTCGCGCCTGGACCGGTATTCTCCGCCCAGTGCACCACCCCGCGGGGGATCTCCATCACGTCGCCTGGGCGCACGTCGACGGTGCGGTTGCCCAGGTGCAGGCGCGCGGAACCGGCGAGCATCACCACCACCAGATCGTGGTCCTTGTGCACGTGCGGTTGTTCCGCACCGGCGAGGCGGATCAGGCTGACGCTGGTTTCTGCGGTTGAGCGCAGTCGACGCACGGCGATGGCTTTTTCCTGCTCCGCAGCCGACCACAGCGGATTGATGGGATCGGGCAGCACAGTGATCACCCGACCGCGCACCGGAGCGGGAGCAGAACCGCAGCCGATCACGGCCAAGGACAACAGAACCAGGACGAGGCGCATGTGCCGCGTTGTGGGCACCCGCTACGGGTTCAGCAACCAGCGAGCGGAACATCCATACCACCTGCAATGCACACGCTGGACCTTTCGTCGCGTCCCGCAGGGACGCAGTGGTAATAGCCCGGCACTTCAGTGCCGGGACGCGGTGCAAAAATGGCTATAGTCCCGCAGGGACGGCTGAAACGTCGGTAAATTCAGCCGTCCCTCCGGGACTAGCGAGAAATCGACATCCTTTCCCGGCACTGAAGTGCCGGGCTATTACCAAGCCTCCCCTACGGGGCGGCAACAGCCACGCTTCGCGTTCCCGCATTGGCGGGACACCCGTGTCACGGAATCGCCTACTTCAGCGGCTGGTTGCCGTACACCGTCGGCGGCAGTTCCACCGGCACTTTCAATTCTGCCTTCAGGCGTGCGAGGTCCGCCGTCAGCGCGGTGCGCGCCTCCGCATAGGCCGCGTCGCCGTAGACACTCTTCATCTCCGCCGGATCGCTGAAGCGGTCGAAGAGTTCGTGGTAGTCGTCGCCGACGCCGAAGTAGCGTACCAGCTTGTAACGGTCGGTGATCACACCTTCATGCGGACGCACCCGATGGGGCGACGGATATTCGACGTATTGGTAATAGAACGCCGTGCGCCAATCCGCTGGCAGTTGGCCTTTGAGCAGCGGCACCAGCGAGCGGCCCTGCATCCGTTCCGGCGCGGGCACCCCCGCCACGTCGAGCAGCGTCTGCGCAACGTCGAGCAGCGACACCAGGCGATCCGTGGTCGTGCCGGCCTTCACCACACCGGGCCAGCGCACAACGAACGGCGTGCGCAGGGATTCCTCGAAGATCCAGCGTTTGTCGAACCAGCCGTGTTCGCCGAGGAAGAAGCCCTGATCGGAGGCGTAGATGACGATGGTGTTGTCAGCCAAGCCGTCGCGATCGAGTTGTGCCAAGACCTTGCCGACGCTTTCGTCGACGCTCTTCACGCATGCCAGGTAGTCGTGCAGGTAACGCTGGTACTTCCATTTCGTCAGCGCCTTGCCCGAGAGGTTCGCGGCGCGGTAGGCGGCGTTGCGCGGTTCGTAGTAAGCGTCCCACTCCTTGCGTTGCTCAGTGGTCAAGGCTTTCGGCGCGACCAGCTTGAGGTCGCGTTCGGTCATCGTCGCCTCCAGCGACATGTCTTGCGCCTTCACCGCCGGGCCACGGTTGGCGTAGTCGTCGAAGAGGTTCGTCGGTTCATCGTACACGCGGTCCTGATCGAAACCGAGGTGCCGCAGTGCTGGTTCCCATTCGCGGTGTGGTGCCTTGTGCTGGCACATCAGCAGGAACGGTTTGCTGCGGTCACGCGTGCCGAGCCACTTCAGCGTCTCGTCGGTGATGATGTCGGTGACGTAGCCTGGGATGGTGATCTTCTCACCGTTGCGGATCATCGGCGGATTGTAGTACGCGCCCTGGCCAGGCAGGATCTGCCAATGGTCAAAGCCGGTGGGATCAGTGCCCAGGTGCCATTTACCGATGATCGCGGTCTGATAGCCGGCGCCGTGCAGCAGTTTGGGAAAGGTCGCTTGGTTGCTGTCGAAGCGTGAATTGGTGTTGTTCCAGAAGCCATTCACGTGCGCGTAGGCCCCAGTGAGCAACGCCGCGCGACTCGGGCCGCAGATCGAGTTGGTCACCAGGCAGCGATCGAAGCGCATGCCCTCCGTCGCAAGGCGATCGATGCCTGGCGTTTTCAGCAGCTTGCGTGCATCGCCATAAGCACTGATCGACTGGGTGGTGTGATCGTCGCTGAAGAACACCACGATGTTCGGGCGTTTCGCTTCACCGGCAGCGGCAGCGATGACGACAGCGAGCAGCAACAGGACTGGGCGCGACATGGGTGGTCTCCAGTTCCCAGTATGCACCAAGTGCTACCGGCTTACGGGGTTTCCCCCTGGGGGCGCGGACTTCCGTCTGCGCAGCCTTATTGGCTGTCGAAATTGGCTGTCGAAGCGCCTGATTGAGCAGTGATCGCCGACAAAGGCTGCGCAGACTGAAGTCCGCGCCCCCAGGGTCCGCAATTCCGCTCGTCAGGGCTGTGTGGTACCTGCGATGTTTGTCCCGCCCAACGTCTCCAGCGCGGTATCCAGCCGACTGAACACCGCGTCCGCTCCCAGGTCATCGATCAGGTCGTGGCGCTCCAGGTCCTGACGGACTCGTGCGTCGACCTGCGCCAGCACCAAGCGACTGCCGCGCCGGCGTAGCGACGCGGACAACTCGCGCAGCGAAAACGCCGCCGTCGCGTCGATGAATGGCACCCCATCCAAACGCAGCACCAGGGTGGCAGACGGACCGCTGGTCCCAGACTCCAAGTCGCGGATGAGCGTCGCTGCGCCGAAGAAGAACGGTCCACGCACCGAGTAGACCTCGACCCCCGCGGGAATCACCGGCGTCCCGATGACGTCCGACACCGTGCTGCGGTGACGTTCGACCTCGGTCACGTCGGCCATGCGTTTGACGAAAAAGAGCATCGCCAGCGTTACGCCCACCAGGATGGCTTCGGTCACGCCGATGAAGGCGGTCAGCAGAAAGGCGATCGGCAACAGGAACGCGTCACCACGACCGGCTTTGAGGATGTGCGGCCAGTGGCGCAGTTCAGCCATGTGCCAGCACACCACCAGCAACACGCCGGCCAGCGCCGCGAGCGGCACGTGGCCGACCAGCGGCGCCGCCAGCAGCATGATCACCAACACCGTCAGCGCGTGAATGATGCCGGCGATCGGTGTGCGCGCCCCGGCCCGCACATTGGTCGAGGTGCGCGCGATGACGCCAGTGGCCGGCAGGCCTTGGAAAAACGGCGTCACCAGGTTGGCCACGCCTTGGCCGATCAGCTCGCTGTTGGAGTCGTGACGGTTGCCGGTCATGCCGTCACTGACCACCGCCGAGAGCAACGATTCGATCGCGCCGAGCAAGGCGAACGCCAAGGCCAGGCTGGAGAGATCTTTGAGCCGCACGAACAAGTCATGCATGGTCCACTGCTCGCCCAGACCGAGCCCAGGAAATGCTGGCGCCGGCAGGCTCGCCGGGATCTCGCCATAACGCGAGACGATGGTGGCGATGTGGGTCGCATCGTTTGCCCCTGGCGTGGCCGTCGCCGGTGCATCCCACCCCAACAGCGCAGCGAGTGCGGTCACGACGACGATCGCCACCAACGCGCCTGGGAGTTTGGTCGATACCTGCCGCAGCAAGATGATCAGCGCGATGGTCAGCGCACAGCACACCAACGCCCGCCAGTTCCAGTCCGCCGCGTGCGTCGCTAAGTGGTGGATGCGCTCGTGCAGATGTTCGATCGGCTTGTCCGGATCGACGATGCCCAGCGCCGGGCCGATCTGGGTCGACAACAGAATCAGCGCGATGCCGGTGGTGAAACCGATTACCACCGGTGTGGGAATGTAGCTCACCGCCTTGCCCAGGCGCGCGAGGCCCAGGAACAAGATGAAGGCGCCCGACATCAACGTCGCCAACGCCAATCCTTCATAGCCGAATTGGTTCACGCTCACGGCACACAGTCCGACGAACGCGCCCGCCGGTCCACCGATCTGCACCCGGCTACCACCCAACAAGCTGATCAACAGGCCGCCGACGATGGCCGTCCACAGTCCCTGCGCTGGCGAGCAGCCGGAGGCAATGGCGAGGGCCATCGACAGCGGCAACGCCACGACGCCCACCAACAAACCAGCCCAGAGGTCGGCCGTGAAGTCGCGGCGGGTGTACCCCTCCTGGAGCGCCTGAAGCAATGCGGGACGGTAGAGGGCCATGGAAGCCGAGCATGGGGAGAACTCCCGTCAGGTGCAATGTGGCGATGGTGATCCGGGCCATGGATGCACGCCGTGAAGGAGAACTCCGTGTCCGGAATGCCGCTCGCACGGAAGAAAACCAACCCTTCGGCGGTGTCCACGCGCACCACCACGACCGCGTGGCAGTCGCGAATCTGAGCACTGGTGCGGCATGGCGGCGGGCCTAGAAACCCGCCCTGCCCCCATCCCGCCGAGGATCTGATGCCGACCCCACATATCTGGACTTTCTTCCGCGCCGGTGGCCTTGACCAGGTGCTGTTCGATAAAGCGGACGACTTCCGCAACCTGCGGCAGCTGGATCAGAAGTTGTGGGTGGCGCTGACCTGTCCGGTGAAGGGTCTGCAGTTCGACAGTCGGACGTTGGAACTGGTCGACACCGACAAAGACGGTCGCGTGCGCGCGCCCGAGGTCATCACTGCAGTGGAGTGGGCCTGTGGCCTGCTGAAAGATCCAACGGAACTCAAAAAGGGCCTCGACGGCCTGCCGCTGGCGGCGATCAACGACAGCACCGATGCGGGTAAGGCGTTGCTGGCTTCGGCTAAGCAGGTGCTGATCAACCTGGGCAAGCCGACCGTCACCACCATCACCGTCGCTGACATCAGCGACACGGTGAAGCTGTTCGTCGACACCACCTTTAATGGTGACGGCATCATCATTCCGGAAGCCGCCGACACCCCGGCGCTGAAGCAGACCCTCCTCGACATCATTGCCGTCCAAGGCTCGGTCCCCGATCGCAGCGGCAAACCCGGTGTCGACCAAGCCAAAGCCGACGCGTTTTTCGCCGACTGCGGTGCATTGTCCGGCTGGTTCAAGGCCGCGAGCGCCACTCAGATCCTGGGCGATGCGACTCCGGCCGCCTACGCCGCTTTCGCCGCGGTGAAGGGCAAGATCACCGATTATTTCTCACGCTGCCGGCTGGCAGCCTACGACCACCGCGCAGCGAACGCGCTGAACCGTGCGGAGCAGGACTACCTCGCCTTCGCGGCCAAGGACCTGTCGATCGAAAATGCTGAGGTTGTTGGCCTGCCGCTGCAACGCATCGAACCGCACAAGGCATTGAGCCTGAGCGATGCGGTGAATCCCGCGTGGAGCGACCGCGTCACCACGTTCCTCCAGGGGGTGGTCATCCCGCTGCTGGGTACGGAAAAAAAGACCCTCACCGATGCGGAGTGGAATAACCTCTGCGCCCGCTTCGCTCCCTACGAGACCTGGCTGGCATCAAAGAAGGGCGCCGCGGTGGAGAAACTCGGTGCCGACCGCGTCCACGCCATCGTTTCGGCCAATGACCAAGCAGCAGTGAATGCCCTGATCGCCAAGGACCTGGCGGTTAATCCCCAGGTCTCGGGTTTCGGCGATGTCGAGAAGCTCGCGCGCTATTACCGCGATCTGGGTGTGCTGCTGCGCAACTTCGTCAACTTCGCCGACTTCTATGACCTGACCAAGGAATCGATCTTCCAAGCCGGCACGCTGTTTCTGGACCAGCGCTCGTGCAGCCTGTGCGTCCGGGTGGACGACGCCGCGTCGCACATCCCGCTCGGATCACTGGGCAAGATCTACATCGCGTACTGCAACCTCAGTCGCGCCACCGGCGAGAAAATGGTCATCGCTGCCTGCTTCACCCAGGGTGATGGCGATTACCTGATGGTGGGCCGCAACGGTCTGTTCTACGACCGCCAGGGACGCGATTGGGATGCCACCATTATCAAGATCGTCGACAATCCGATTAGCGTGCGACAAGCGTTCTGGTCGCCGTACAAAAAGTTTGTGCGTTTCGTCGAGGAGCAGGTCGCCAAGCGAGCTGCCACCGCCGACGAGGCCGCGACCACCAAGCTGCAAGGCGTCGCCACCACCACGGTCGACACGGCCGCAGCGGGCAAGCCGCCGACAGAGAAACCGAAATTCGAGGTCGGCACGGTAGCCGCCCTCGGCGTCGGTCTCGGTGCCATCAGCACCATGGTCGGTGGCGCGCTCGCCGGTTTCGTCGGTCTCGGCTGGTGGATGCCCCTCGGCATCCTCGGTCTTGTGCTGCTGGTCTCCGGTCCCTCGATGCTGATCGCCTGGCTCAAACTACGGCAGCGCACGCTCGGCCCGATCCTCGAAGGTACGGGCTGGGCCATCAACGGCCGGGTGAAGATTAATATTCCGCTCGGCGCGTACCTGACCGATGCGAAGGAGTTGCCACCAGGCGCGAAACGTCTGCTAGGCGATCCGTTCTCCGACGAGAAGGAAAAACGCCGGCAACGGAACCGCATCATCCTGGTGGCCGTGGTGATCGTCATCGCGGCCGCGGTGTGGTGGAAGTTCGACTGGTTGAAAGCCACGATCATGGGCGCACCGGCTACGGCGCCTACGGTTGAGACCACCACCACGACCACCACCACCACGCCAAACTCGCCAACCACGACGACCACCGGCACCACCACCGCACCGGCACCCGTTTCGCCACCAGCACCCGCCGCGACCGAAGCGCCCAAGCCATGACCACCCCAGCCCCCGACTGCACGCTGCGCGACGCCGACAATAAGGCGGTGACGCTCTCATCGTTGTGGGCCAAGGGACCGCTGCTGCTGATCTTCTACCCGGGCGATGAAACGCCGGTCTGCACCGCACAACTGTGCGAGTACCGCGACCGCTGGGCGGATTTCACCGCCGCTGGCGTGCAGGTGGTGGGCATCAATCCCTCCAGCCATGAACGACACGGGAAGTTCGCGACCAACCACCGCTTCCCCTTTCCGCTGTTGTCAGATCCCGGCAACACCTGCTGCAAAGCTTATGGCGCCAAGGCCTGGTACGGCACACGCCGGCAGGTGGTGCTGATCGACGCGCAGGGCAACGAACGTTGGCGCAACGTGACCTTCCCGTTCTTCCGCCCCAAGGCCGATGACCTGCTGGCGGCGGTGAAGCAGCATCTGGCCTGAACGGCTCCTGAGGCTGGCAGCAGGGTCGAAGACATGCCATAACCACGGCATGACTGCCGACGACCCGAAACCAAGTAGCGAACTGCCGACCATGCCGCTGACACCACAGGCAGCGAGCGGACAGCAACCCTTGCCGATCAGTGAACAGCCGACCGTGGAGATCCAGCCGGGAGCCACCGTCCCGACGCACCTGGCCCCGACCCAGGGCACCAGGTCGACGGTCGCGCTGCAGCTCGGCATCACCCCAGGCAAGGCCACCAAGAACCTCCCGGAAGTCATCGGCGGTTACCGTCGCCTACGCCTGCTCGGCACCGGCGGCATGGCGCAAGTGTTCGAAGCCGAGCACACCACTTTGTCGCGCAAGGTCGCGCTCAAGCTGCTGAAACCAAACGTCGCCGAGAGCGCCGATTTCGCCCTGCGTTTCCTGCGCGAGTCGCACGCCATGGCGCAAGTGTCCCATCCCAACGTGGTGGCGATCTACGACGCCGGCGAGGCCGAGGGCCTGATGTACATGGCGCTCGAACTGGTGACCGGTGGCGACTTGCACAAGCTGCTGAAACGACGTGGACGGCTGGCGGTCGACGATGCGCTGGGCTACCTGATCGGCTGCACCAAGGGTCTGGAGGCGATCCATCAGGCCGGCCTGGTGCACCGCGACATCAAACCGGCGAACATCTTCCTCGACCACGATGGCACGCCCAAGATGGGCGACCTTGGCTTGGCGCGCGCGGCCGATGGCGAAGACCGCATGACCATGACCGGCAACAGCTGGGGCACGCCCAGTTACATGTCGCCGGAACAGGTGAAAGGCGTCGCCGATCTCGATATCCGCGCCGACATCTACTCGCTCGGCGCGACGCTTTATACCCTGCTGGTGGGCGTCGAACCCTACGTCGGTGAAACCAGCTACGTCATCACCCACAAGGTCCTGACCGAGCCACCGCCCGATCCGCGCACCCACGACAAGACCATCCCAGCGCAGGTCGCCGCAGTCATCACCAAGGCCATGACCAAGGATCGCGCACAGCGCTACCAGACGCCGAGCGAGCTGCTGGACGATCTGGAGCGCGCGCGCGGCGGCCAACGCCTGCTGCACACCTCGGTCGCCGCGGTGCCCACGCCGTCCAGCGCACCAGCACCACGTTCATCACAGGCCGAGGTCGCCGCCGCGGTGCTCTCCAGCGCCAAACCCAGCACCACCGCCGGCAAGGCCGCCGGCCGCGCGCTCGGCATCGATCCGCTGGCCCTCAAAGTCATCGCCCTGATCGCCGTCGTCGGCATCCTGTGGTTGGCCTGGCGCTCGATGCAGGGCAGCTCCCTTGGCGAGGCCCGCACCGCGACCGCAGAAAAACCCGCGTGGGCCGTCCTCGATGGCCTGGACGAACACGGACGCTGGGCCGAAGCCGTGGCCGCGGGACAGTCCCTGCGCCTACGTTGGTGCCCGGCGAAGACCTTCACCATGGGCAGTCCACTCGAGGAAGCCGGACGCCAAGCGTGGGAAAATCCGCATGTGACCACCCTCACCAACGGTTTCTGGATGCTCTCGAGCGAAGTCACCCAGGGCCTCTACGAATCCCTGATGAGCGACAATCCCAGCAGCACCAAGGGACCGAACCTACCGGTCGAAGGCGTGTCGCTCGACGAGGCCGAGGCCTTCTGCACCAAACTCGCCGCGCTGGGTTTCACCGGCGCCCGCCTGCCGAGCGAACGCGAGTGGGAGTTCGCCTGCCGCGCCGGCAGCAACGGCCCGTTCGCCCCCTCGCCCACGCCCAATGAACAAGGCTGGATGGCGCCCGCCGAGCTGGTGCAGCTGTGGCGCACCAGTGCGCCGGACGAAGCGGAAAACGCCGCGATCCGCTGGGTCGCGCAACACGTCGGTGACGGCGACCTCGGCATCAAGCCAGTGGCCAGCCTGGCGCCGAACAAATTCGGCTTGTTCGATCTGCACGGCAACGTCATGGAGTGGTGCCGTGATCGCTGGGACGGCCAGTCACCGTATGCGGAAGTCCCCACCAACGACAGCGGCAGCGGCGACCTCACCATCGTCCGTGGCGGCTGCTGGTTCTATCCGCCCGAACGCTGCCGCGCGGCCAGCCGCCAAGGTGTGCCTGGTTCATCGACGCTCAATTACGTGGGCTTTCGTGTGGTCATTCCGGAACAGACCGCGACGGAATGACATCAGCCGTCGGATTTCGGAAGCCGCACTTCGCGTAGCCAGCCGCTGGTGTCGAGGACCAGGATCTGATCCGGGTGGCGTGACGGTGCGATCGTCACCGGCGTCCCAGCGATGGCGACCCGCATCGCAATACCGCTGGTGAATGGCGCACGATAGACTCGGAGCTCCTGCGGAACCCCTACCACGAGATCTCCTTGGCACGTGAATCCTAGCACTGGCATCTGTGGAAGATGATCTGCAACTACCTCACAGTGGATCTTGGTCATGTACTCCAAGGTCACTCGCACCACTTGTTGGCGAGTCACTGCTAGAAATATACCCGGTTCCTGCCCCTGGCGTTTCTGCTCCGGCACCGCAACCAGTTGGACGATGTTGTCATCCAGGTGGGTGTGTGCGACCACCTCTTCAAGACCACCGTGAATGAAATGCAGCTCCTTGTCGATGGAAATCAGGCATCTATTTCCGCCCACCGCAAAATGCACCTCGTCGTCCGGAGGGCGAATGACATATGAAGTTCTTCGCGAGGCTCCTGTGGCAGCACAATGAATGAGCGAGTAACCATCTTCGATGGCCATCACCCACCACCCTTGTTGACCATCAGGAGCGACCTCCTGCATCGCTGACTGGATCGGCCCAAATGTCCCGATTTTTACCTGGAGAGGCCAGGAGTCTGTGGTTGGGAATGATACCAATGGCAATGTGCAACCGGATCCGTCATGCGACCCGGCCGCCATGGCATAGACGCGTTCGGTCGGACCAGAAAGACAGAAGGCTCGAATGCGAGGATGTGGGAAAGTTCCGTCGAAATTTGCCGTCGGAAGCGCTTCGCCCTTCCAAGTAAATCGGCATATGCGCAACAGGCCCTCTCCACACTCAGCAAACACCAACACCCCATTGGTAAGGGTTACAAAATTTAGCGGCCGTTCATCCGCCCCCAACTGCACTGCAAACCCGCCACTCCCAGCCAGCGATCTGTTGATCGCCGGTAACGCCTTCAATCTGCGCTGCGCCTCGCGCAGCCAACGACCGGCGTCCTCATTTACCTGACGATCGCGTGCCGCGAACGGCACGAAGGCGCGGATGAGCTCGGCGTCTGGGCCTTCGGCATTGGCGTTGCCGACCAGGCAACGCAGCACGTCTTCGGCCTCCTCGCGCAGATCTGCGTCCGGATGATCGATGCCGACGGCATGCAAGGCCGGCACTGCGGCGACGATGCGTTCGCGTGGCACGGTGCGCAGGTCGTGCAACAGGGTGGCGATCGCCGGCGTGCGGCCTAAACGGATGAGCAGACGCGTGCGCAGCACCAGCGCGGCGGAGGCATGTGGATGGTCCGGCCAGGTCGGGGTCAACAGAGTAATGGCGCCATCGATGTCGTGCAGGTGTTCGACGTGGATGTTCGCCGCAGCAACGAGATCGTCCGCGCCACGACAAGCCGCCACTGCCAGCAGGAACGACGCGCGCGCACGTTCCTCATCACCGTGCCGGCGCCAGCAACGACCAGCTTCGATGTGTTGTTTGAGCTCGGCGTACGCATGCGCTGCTTCGACCAACATGCCACCGCGTTCGAAACACCGTGCCGCCTCAGCCGGTTGTTTGAGGCGTTCGCGAAAGATCGCCGCCGCTTCGCGGTAGTAACCGCCCCGCTCCAACACCTGGGCGGCGGCATTCCAGTCGTTCATCAACTGCGCATGGATGGCCGCAGCCCGACGATGATTGCCGCGGTCGGCCTCCTGCTGCGCGAGCGCAAGGTAACGCTGACGCAGTTGCTGGCGCAGCTCCTCCGGCAGGATCCACGGATCGATCGGGCCGCTACCACCGGGACGTAGGGAGAAATCCAACGACCGCCACCCGAGCTGCCAGCCGGGCCGGGCGATGCCGCGCGGCTGCTGCTGATCGTCACCGCCGAGCGGCAGCGCACGTTGCAGGCCGGTGGCGGGATCGCGGTCAAGCAGATCGAGCAGGCGGTGCAGGGCCTCGAAGCGTTTCTCCATCACCCGTGGGTCGAGGTGGCCGCCGAAACGCTCGAACGCCCGTTGGATGCTCTCGCCCAGCGCACCGCCGCCGAGTCCGCTGATCATGCCGCCCACTGCGCGGCCGATGCCGCCGATCATCTGACGTCCCAGCACCCCGAGTGCGCCGGGTTCCCCGACACGACCGGGCAGATCCTTGAGCGGATCTTTGGCGATGCCGGTATGCTCAGCGTTGAACAACGGCCCCAGGTCGACTTCATCGGCGGGGCGTATTTCCAACAGCCGCACCGGCGGCAACACCACCGGCGCCGCCAACCACGCACCACGCATCACATCAGGGACCGCGATCAGCGCCGCCACCGTCAGCACCTGATCGAGCGGCACCACCCACGGCGCCGTGTCCGGCAACCACACGATCCAGCCCGGTGGGAACAACTTTTGGAGTTCGCTGTTGGTGACCGGCGGAGTGATCGCGGCATCACGTGGCAGGAACAACCGCCCATCACTCATGCGCAAGGGCACCGCCAGGGTTCCTGCTGGTGGCGCGAGCGTGGTGCGCACCACCACACCGACCGCCGACTGCCCGGCCTGACCGAGCACCGCCACCGCGGTGTTCGCCGGCAATTCATGCCAGCGGATGAGTTCACCGACCCAGCGTTGCACGTCGGCGCCTGGGATCAGCCAAGCTTCTGGTTCGCCACTCGCCGGTTGGGCAACTACGCGCAACGTCATGGCGCCCATGCCAACCTCCGTACATAGGCGTCGAGGAGGGCCGCCACCTGCGACCCTGGTGCCGATGGTTGGGTACCGAGGAACCGTCGCGGACCGTGCACCCAGCCCTCACTACACCAGCAGGCGGTGTCGCCGTCAGCGAGCACCAGGGCGATGGCCGGCAGCTGTCGGTCGCTCAGGTGCAGCAGCCCGCTGCCGTCGAGAAACACCACGACGCCGTTGTAGTCAGCGCGACACCAGCGGCGATGACGTTCGCCGCCGGGAATAAGTCCCAGGCGTTTTCCCTTCGCTGTCGTGGCCTTCTCAACAAAACGCAGACGCAGCGCACCATCGTGCACCTCAAAAATGTGGACCCGCTCACGCTGGCTGTGCACTCGCAAACATCCCTGGTTGACCGAGACCGAGTTGATGTGGGACATGATTCCCTGACCGCTTCCGGTCCAGGCAAGAATGCCCGGTTCCAGCAGTCGCGAATCACCGGCGAAATGCTGCCGCCTGACCACATCGTAGCCAAAGGAGCCGCCGCGACTCTCGGCCTTGAAGATCAGGCGCTGGCCATTGCGTGAGGCGGCGCTGACGCGCCAGATGAGCTTGTCGCTCGGATTTTTCTCCATCTGTCGCAACACCGATGGTGGCGGCGGGATCTTCAACTCGCTCGACAGCGTGTTGGTGGTCACCACTTTCCAGAGGTCGAGCTGGTCGACCATACGAGCACCATCGCGCTGCTCGATGTCGAGTACCAAGCAGTTGATCAGTCGCCCAGAATTGATGCCGGGTGGCCCAACCACACGCAGAAGGCGAAAGCCGTCATCGTCGACGTGAATGCGGTGCCAGTCCTGTCCATCGCGCAGGTACTCCCCATGCCGCCACCTGGCATTCGCCGGCAGGGCCATCTTTTTGTACGGTCGCCCATCGAAGGTGTAACTGCTGAGGTGCCGTCTGGTCATCACCACCAAGAGAACGCCCACCATCCAGGTGGTTACGATCTCGTCCGCGTCCGCCAGCAAATCCAATTCAGTCACGCTGTAATCAGACCCGTCATCGCTCACACACAACACCAAGCGTTTGTCTGATCGGCGATGGATCAGCACCCACCACAAGCGGTCGTCGGTGCGCCCCAGCGCATGCACCCGTCCAATCGGCAGATCGCTCAGCAACCGGCGTGGCCCAGCATCCGGATCATCCCACCACGTCAGGTGTCCACGCGGAGAAACGCTCAGCACGCCCTCGCCACCCGGCAAAGCGACCGCCTGCGCCAGGTCCAGGTGATGCGGCAGACGTAGCGGAAATGGCACGATGCGGTTGATGGGATCGGCGTTGGTCGCTCCTTCCGTTGGTGCCGTCGCGGCACCCGTGCGTCGCCGGTTGGGACGAACGCGACAGCGTTCGAGGTCGAGCTGCGCCGCCGCTAATTCGCGTTGTCCACGCGCGCTACGGTGCAGCAGTCGGAAGGCGCCGGCACTGGTGGTGGTGGCGATCAGACCGGCGTATCCCGCCTTGGTCAGCGCCTGCTCAAGCTCCGGATCGGCGAGCGCACGTGGTCCGGTGATCAGCATCAGTTCGTCACGCGCATGTGCTTGGCGCACAAACGCCGGCAACGCCAACGCCGGGGTCGGCTCCGGACGCAAGCAAGCCAGCGCCTCGACCACGCCCTCGCGCGTACCCAGGTTGATCTCCCGCAGGCCGTGGCCCTGCGCGACCCAGGCCCGCACCGGCTGACGCGCGTCGCCCTGCGCCGCCAAGGCCAACGCCGACGCCAACGCTACCAAGCGCGCGGTGCCCCACAGACGCACGCCGACATCGAGCAAGATCAGGCGGGCGCCATCGGGTGTGCGTTCCGGCGTCTCGCGCCGGAGGTACAACGCCTCGCTCAGCGCCAAGCGCGCAGTCAGCACGTCGTCATCGTTCGCCAGTTCGCTCAGCACGAGGTGATCGAGCTGGCCACGGTTCTTGAGGTCGACGATGCCGCCCAGCGGCAGGCCCTCGGGTTCACTCAGGCGCTGGTACATCGGCAACGCACCGAGCACGCTGCGCGCCAACCGCACGACGAAACCGATCTCGTCATCGTCATCGGCGTCGAGCACCTGCCGCACCTGCGTGGCAGTGATCTCCGGTAGATCCGCCGCTGGCGTTGGCAGGTCTTCGACACCGGTCCTGGTGCGCAGGGCGAGACGTTCTTCGGAGAGCTCAACCAAGCCCACGCTCAGGACGTAGAGGTCGGCGCGCAGCACCGGCCACCAACGGGCATGCTCCCCAGGAACCGGCGGTTGGCCGAGCACGTCCGGCACAAACGGCAGCATCACGCGGACCGTCTCCGCCGACAGCCGCGGGACTTGCCCTTTGCCAAAGACCGTGCGGCACAAGGTCAGGCGCGCTTCGGCGGATTCCCGCAGGTGGGGCGGCAGCTCTGCAACCGCCTGCAAGCCGCTTAGGCACTGCGAAAACCACAGCAGGACAATCTGCTCACGCGCCGCGGCTTCCTGCACCAGTTCCTTGGCGTGCGCGAGATTCGTGTCCGCCACCGAACTCCAAGTCGAACGACACGCCGCCAACACCAACACCAGGGCATTGAACGATGGCCAGCCGCGCTCACTGAGATCCCGCAGGATGGCGATGATCTCCGGCCAGAACGCGATGGTGGTGCCATCGCGCCAGACCACCGACTCACCGCGCTCATCCCAGCGCCAGCACGCGTCGACGGTGGGCGTCAGGTAGCTCCGCAGGAGGCTGCTCCCTTTGGCCGCGGTCATGGCTGGAGGACTCACCACGCGCCGCTCCGTACCACCGCTCGGCTGAGTGATGTGAGGGCCGACGCCGGGATGCGTTGCCATCGACCCTGACCAACCAGCACCAGTTCACCCGCTGGTAGCGCCAAGGTTCGCTCCAACCACGTCAGTGGCACCGCGGGCGACAACGCCAGACCGCACGGGATGAGCGCTGGACCATACGCATACAGTGGCGTGCCACGCAGTGGCGGCAGTGGCGAGCCCAGCACCAGCACGTGGCCATCAGCACGACGGGCTATCCGCAAAGAAGCACAGCGGTGGGCCGGCGCGTGGTCGACCCAGGTGCGAAGGTCATCCCACGCCAGCAGCAAGCCGGCCACCGGACGTTCCGCGTAACTGATGACGAGCTCCAGGCGCAGCGGCTCGACGCCCGCATTGGCGACCACGATCGGAACCTGGACCGGCAGCAATTCGTGAAGCGGTAACCACGGGGCATTCGGCAACGTGCCCTCGGGCAGCTGGCGACCTTCCCTACGCAAGCGTGCATCGCCATCGACGCGGTAAAACACCGCACCAGGAATGCGTTTGAGCAGCGCAGTGGTCTCGGCGCTGCTGTCAGTTCCGCACAACCACGCCTTGGTGGTCAGCACCGCCGCCCGCACATCCGTGCGGGTGCGCAGCGGCGCGGCGACCGCCAACTCACGATCAGCGAGTTCGACTGCCCAGGTCGCGAATGCGGCCGGCTCGTTCACGGCGTGGACAACCGGGCCCACAGAGCGTCGGTCTGTTGCTGCAACGCGGTCCGCGCCGTGCTGTTGGCGATCCACGGCAGACGGCAGAGCAGCAGCGACAGGCGGTCACGCACCCGCGCGCGTGCGGCCTCGTCACCGGCGACTTCTGCTTCCATGGCGGTGACCTCGGCGGCGAGCACTTCGGGATCCGGTGCACCGGCTTTACGCGACTGGGGATGATCATCGGCGCGTTCCTGCGCCTGCTCCAGCGCCTGCGCGACGGTGGCCTCCAGCAGTTCGCGTTGTTCCTCGGTATCCCAGGTGTGGCGCAGGACCCAGCAGTCGCTGATCTGCGCGACGCTGCGTCCACAGAGGATCGCGCTCGCCGCGACCAGTCCTTGCAGACGTACCGCACGCCGGTCACTCAGCGGGATGCCGGCACGACGCAGGCGGCTGATGATCCCGGCGTAAATCGGTCGCACTACCGTGAGGTCGACTTCGCGCACCGCCTGTCGCAGATGCCGGATGCCCGCGATGGGGAAGGGATCGGCAATCGGCGCGCGATCTTCCAATTTCCAACCCGCGACCAGCACGTCGCTCAGACGTTCATCGGCGACGTTGTCGCTCCGCACGCGCACCAGGAAGCGATCGAACAAGGCACGCAGGGTCTCGTCCTCAGGCAGACGATTGGAAGCACCCACCGCCATCAGCATCGGCAGCGCGCGCGTTTCGCGGCCACGGCGAAACACCCGTTCGTTGAGCACCATCAGCAGACTGTTGAGCACGGCGGAGTTGGCGTTCAACAGTTCATCGAGGAACACCAGGTCGGCTTCCGGCAGCATGCCCTCGGTGTTGGTGACCAGATCGCCTTCGCGCAGCCGGCGGATGTCGAACGGCCCGAACAGTTCGTTGGGTTCGGTGAAACGCGTCAGCAAGTAGTCGAAAGTGCGCCCAGCCAATCGGCGACCGAGCGCCTGCACCAACGCGCTCTTGGCCGTGCCTGGCGGACCGAGGATGAAGCAGTGTTCACCCGCGACCAGGCACAGGCCGAGCAAATCGACGACAATCTCCTTGCCGACGAAAGCGGCCTTTATTGGCGCGAGTACCTGAGTGATGAGCGCCGCCGCGGACTGCGGAACGGTGAGCGGGGACGGAGCATTCATGACAGGACCTCATGCAAAGCGGGAACCAGAGCGGGGAAGGCGCCAAGCGCGGCACGCAAGTGCGGCAGTACGCGCGGATGACGGGCACGACCGACATCGCCGCGGGCGATCAGGCGATCGATATACAGCGCACGCAGGCCGGCGTGCTCCAGGAGCGTTCCAGGATCATCACCGGTTCCAGGGATGCCGACCGCCGCGAGCGGCCAGGCGCGTGCATGGAGCAACAACTGCTGCACCAACGGATCCCGCTGATTGCGCTCTGCTGCCTGACGATGGACCGCGTGCAGGTGGCGGAAGGCGACATCGACACCAAAGACCTGCTCTGAGGTCGCCGCCGAGGAATCCCACGGCACGGCCGCGGCCGTCAGCGACTCGATCAGTAGGTGACGGTTGATGACGAAACGACAGAGGTCGTAGAGCACGGCAAAGGCGCGGCAGGTGCTCTGGCGATCCGCGGTCGGCATCCCTGCTGGAGCATCGAGCACGGCGCGATCACACGCACGGGTGAGGGCGGCTTCCAGGTCACGTAGATCGCTCTCGACCGACGGACCGGTGGACATCACCGCTACGATCCCGTCGGCGTGGAGCTGATCGATGAAGGTGCTGAGCCGCCCTGGGGTCACGTCGGGTGGTGATACGTCCATTCGCCAGGGCGCAAAGCCACCTTCTGACGCTGCGTAGCGTCTGGGACGGTGCTACGTTGACGAACGCACCACTTGAAGCAGGGCGGAGAAATCCAACTCGCCCATCCCGCGTTCCTCCGCCGTGGCGTACGCGCGTTCGACCGCCGCGGTCTCATCCAGCGTCAGGCCGAGCGACGCCGCGTGGGCGAGGGCCAGCTTCAGATCTTTGTGCATGTGTTTGATCGAGAACTGCGGGCTGAAGTCGCCGCTGAGGTACTTCGGCTTCTTCAAATCAGCGAGGCCTGACTTGGCGACGTTGTGGTCGAGCGCGGCGAACCACGCGGCTGGATCGATGCCGGAACGACGCGCGAGTTCGACGGATTCCGCCATTGCCTGGTTGAGGTTGGCGATCAGCAAGTTGAAGGCGAGTTTGATCGCACTCGCTTGGCCGATGCGGCCGATCGGCAGCAAATTTTTAGCCAAGGCGCGATAGACCGCCTCGACGCGTGGCGCGACCTGATGGTCGTCGCCGATGAAGAAAACATTCTGCCGCGCTTCGGCGGCGGGCTTGCTACCGGTGAACGGCATGTCGAGGTAGGCCGCGCCGCGCCCATGTACGAGCGTCGCGTACGCCGTGGTGTCGCTGACCCCGACGGTGCTGTGCTGCGCCACCACCATGCCTGCCGTGAGTGCTGGTGTGATACGCGCCAACAACGCGGCGACCGCCGGTGGATCAGCGACCACGATGGCGACCAGCTCCGCGCCTCGCACCGCCTCCACCGGATCAGCCGTCCATCCAGGCGCATCGGGTTTCGCCGTGCGATTCCAGGTGCGGACTTGATGGCCATCCGCGGCCCAGTGCCGCGCCCACACGGAGCCGATGATGCCGAGGCCGAGGACGGTGATTTTCATGGGCGGGACTATTGCGGAAGTCCGCTAGTCCGGAAGTCCGGAAGTCCGGAAGTCGGAGCGCTGCGATGGCTCCATCCATCCGTAGGCTATTTTCCTGGAGCCATAGGTGGCACAGAGAAGTGCGAATAAGCGGCATTGAAGGACGCAATCGCTATTTTTCGGTCTTCTTGTCAATGATCTTGTTCAGCTTCACCAACGCTATCAATGTAACGCCTACTCCGACGACCAAGGACAAGATTATCCCCTCGGTGCTATTCATCCATGCCACCTTGTCGTAGATCATCCAAAGACTACGGAAGATGAAGACCGAGGCGAATATGAGCATCAACTCGTAAAGAAGTATTTTGGACAGTTTCATGTTTCACCTCGCGCATGCTTTTTTGTCAGGCTCTGTGTAGCTGATCAGGACCAACGCGGCACCTGAGTGATCAGCTGACCACGCAGGTCATGGCGGCAGTACCGGTTGAGAGACCGGCAACGGTGGTGTCACCACCGGCGGCCAGAACACCAGCAAGGCCACGCCCACACCCAGCGCGACACCGAACAGGATGAGTAACCGCCGGCCAAGCACCGCGCCGCCGACGACATGGGCGGCGACGGCTTTGAATACCAGATTGGCGAGCGCGGCCACCAGGATGACCCGCCAAGCGATGTCGTACTCCAGGTGGTGTTGCGACACCAGCCGTGTGGTCGAGAGCGTCACCGCGTCCATGTTCATCAAGCCCGAGACCATCGCGACCACATAGATGCCGATCACACCGAACCAATCATTGGATGCCGCGATTGCCAAAGGAACCAAGGCATAAAGCGCAGCGAAGATCAATGCGGGTTTAAGTCTGGCAGGATTGTTCGCCGGCGGCAGTTGGACCGGCGAGCGTCCGACCATCAGGGCCTGCGCCAGGGATAAGACGATCAACACGGTGAGCATGATACCGATGGGAAGGCCAATGACGGCGATCGCCGCGGGTGCGACGAAGGCCGCAACCAGGAGCACCCGCACCAGGGAAACGGTCGAGGCCAACATGATCACGGTTGCTGCCAGTGGCGCAGCTTCCGGCGCGCCACTGACCTGTCTGGCGTAGGCCAGGGTGGTGGCGGTCGACGACACCATGCCTCCGAGCACTCCACCCAGCAGCATGCCCGGCCCCTGCCCGAACCAGCGGTACAACAGGTAGGCCGCAAACTGCACACCGACGATCAGCACCACCATCAACCAGATGTTCTGCGGATTCAGCACCTGATACGGGCCAAAGGTCTTGTCCGGCAACACGGGCAGGATGACCAAGCTGATGAGCACAAATTGCATGACCGCCTTGATGTCGTTCACCTCCACGCGTTTAAGCAGGGCATGCATCTGGGGTTTCAAGTGCATCAGCACCGCCAGCGCACCGGCGGCGACCACCGCTACCTCGGTGATGCCCTGCATGAGGTAGGCACCCAGGACGAACATCAGCAGCACGGCTATCTCGGTGGCGATGCCGCCGTCCTGCGACTCTCCGCGCTGTACGAACTTTCCGGCCAACAAAGCGATGCCAACGCACAACAATCCTACCGCAATGATCCATCCACCATGAGTAACGCTGAGCAACGCACAGAAACCACCCAGCAACGTCACCATGGGAAACGTGCGGATACCAGCGAGACTGGTGCCGGTGTACTCGCGCTGCAAGCCAACCAGCAAACCCAGCGCAGCCCCGAGCCCCAGACGCTGAAAGATTTCGAGCGAATCCATTGGCGAAGTACTCCTGGTCGCGCGGTGGATGTATGACGGTGTGATCAGAGTGGCGAAAGGTGATTGGCGGATAGATCGGAAGTCCCGATGGGTCACCCAGATGTTCCGATGATCGAGCCCTGATGGTCTGAACTAAATTTCGACCAGGAGAACCCCATGGACCTCAAACTCATCACCCGCCACCTGGACCGTCGCCAATCGCTGATTGATCTGGCAGAACGGCGAGCGTCGTTCGCCTTTGATCGGTTCAGCACCTTGGTGCGGGGCATCGAGATCCGCCTGAGCGATGTCAACGGACCACGTGGTGGCCAGGGGATCTCGTGCCTCGCCCGCGTGCGTCTTGCCCATGGCGGCGAGGTGATGGTGGAGACCGCGTCGAGTTCACCCGAGGACGGCATCGAGCAATCGATCACCCGGCTGACCAACCGCATCCGTCGGCTGGTATCCCGCCAGCGGGATCATCGCTGACTCTCGTAGATCGAGAACACGCCTGAGGAATATTCCCACGCAGAAAATGGGGCATCAGCCATGATCGATATCGTCTACCTGATCATTGCCGGCGGCCAGTGGACTGACCGGTGCCTAGCCGCTGATGGTGGATTGGGTGACGTGCAGCTTGCGCGCCGCGGCGGTGACCCCGCCCGCGTGGGGCAACATGGCGGAAGTAGAGCAAGTGTTGGAAGCTGAAGTCACGCGTGGTCCGCGCAGCGCAGGCGTCGAGCCGCACGATCCATCGCCTTGGCCGATGAGTGCGGTGGCGGGACCGATTGGCCGGCAGCGGCGGGCCTGACATAAAATACCTGCAAGGAAGCCCGCCATGATCACCCCCTATCCACCTCCGCTGGGTCCACGGGTCGAACTGCTGCGGGTGCGCCGTGTGGACCCGACCATCAATGTCATACCCAGCGAGCTGCCGCCGCAGGCCCCGGATCCCGCCGACCAGCCGCCGCTGCCTATCCGCTCGCGGATGGACCGCGCCGAGTTCAGCGCCGAAGCCCTACGTCTCCTTGAAGCCGATCTCCTCACTACCTCAGGAACCAAGCCATGAGATGCGCCCGCTGCCTCGACACCTCACTCGTCGCCAAGGACGTCGCCGGCGTCATCTTCGACGCCTGCCCACGCTGCGGTGGCGTGTGGCTCAACCGTGGCGAGTTCGAACAACTGCTCGCCAACCGGCAAACGACTCGTGCTGCGCCACGGTATGAGCACGCACCACAGCCGCCCTACCAACATCAGCCACATCACCACAGCCACGATTCATCCGCCCGCCTGCCCGTACAACACCGGCGTGGTTCGTGGCTGCGCGAGCTTTTCGATTGAGTGCGGCTGAAAGCGGTGCACGTGCGAGATGCGCACCGTGCTTCAAATCAAGGCTGAACAGCGCCGGCGGGCTGCGAGTTGTTCCAGGTTCACACCCTTGAGCGCGCCAGAGAGGAACTCCGGCAACAAGGTCGGCGTGCTGCCGAAACACGGGATATCACTTCGACCGCCTTACCCGCTTCGGAACCAACTGGGTGTCAGCCCGGGAGCAGGCGCTTGCCCAAGGCCTTGAGATCGATGCCCTGCAAGGCTCCTGCCAGGAGTTCCGGCAGTTGGTTGGGCGTGCAGCCGAAACACGGCATTCCCAGTTTGCTGAGACGATCAGCTAGGCGGTGGTTGTACGCCGGTTCGCCCTGGTCGGAGATCGCCAGCAGACAGATGGCGCGCACGCCGCTGGCCACCAGTTCTTCGACCTTGCGCACGAAACGCGCTTCGTTGGCACTGGTGTCGTGCAGGTCGGCGAGCAGCACGTAAAGAGTCTTGGCCGGCGTGTGAATGAATTTCTCGCAATAGCAAGTGGCCATCCAGTAGTCCTCGGCTCCGCCCAGCTGGACGCCAAAGAGCAGATCCACCGGATCGGAACAGTGCTCAGTCAGATCGACGACGTCATGGTGGTTGAAGGCGACGACATGGGTCTCGACCGCTGGCATGCTCGCCAGAATAGCGCCCATGATGCCGCCGTAGATCAACGATCCCGCCATCGATCCGGACTGGTCCATGGCGATGATGATATTCCATTCGTGATTGCGCCGCACGCGGCCGAAGAAACTCATGCGTTCGGGTATCAGCTGTCGCCGTTCGCGATCAAAATTTTTCAGGTTCTGACGGATGGTCCGCCGCCAATCGATGTTGGGCAGACTAGGAATTGGGCTGTGGCGCTGCCGGCTGAGCGCTCCACGGACCGCCTGGATCAGCTCGGATTCCAGTCGTTTACGTAGTTCTTCGACCACCTGACGGACCAGTTCGCGCGCCGCCGATTTGGCCGCTTCGGGAACCAGATGTTTGAGTTCCAGCACCATGGCGGCGAGGTCGAGTGATGGTTCGACGTTGGCCAGCAGTTCGGGCTCGAACAGCAGTTCCTTCAATCCACGACGTTCTATGGCGTCCTGCTGGACCACCACCACCACGTCCCTGGGGAAGAAGTTGCGGATCTGATTGAGCCAGACAGCCACGCGGGGAAAACTTCGCCCACGGACAGCGCCATGGGGACCGACCTTCGGTGCAGCCCATTCTTCGCGGGAGATTTCGGGATCGTCGTAGACCTCGCCCAGGGCCGCATCCAGATCGGCCATGCTGCCACTCAAGATGGGAGCGCCGCCCGAACTCAGTCCCGTTTCGGCGGAACGTCCCAGGATCAGGCGCCAGCGCTCAGTGCGATTCATAACAGGTCCAATCCATCCAGGTCGGCGGCAGCGGATTCGATTTCCTCCGGCAACAAGGTCTTGGTCAGGGCCTCCACCACCGCGTCGCCGCCGCCCTTCCAATGCACGGCGAGCAATTCGACCACCCGGTGGATCTCCATGGGCGTGAACGTGCTGAAGGAACGGCGCAGGTAGAGCAGCGCCCGGCGGAACGCCGTATCGTCGAGTTCGTCGACATAGACCGAGAGGCACGACCACAGGGCCTGACGCAGGAACAGGGCGGCGCGGTTGCGTTGCACCAGGCCTTCGAACCAGGCGACGCCGACGCTTGCTTCGCAGCCGGGCGACAGGCGGCGAGCAACCTCGCGGTCCAGGTCCTCGTCGTCGATCCGGCCGCGTTCGATGAGCAAGGCGGTGGCGTAGCCCGACAGCAGCGGGTGGCGGTCATCGCTCCTGGCGACCCGGGTGACGGCGGCGATCCACGGTTCCGGATCGACCTCGTCGCCGAGGTACGCGACTTCGTGGATGCGGTCGATGGCGCCGCGGATCTCCTGAGCCGCGTCGTCATCACAGACCGTGGCGCCGTACAACAACAGGGTCGCCCTAAGGAAGAGCTGGTCGAGGATCGGGCGCAGGGGCGCAGGATCGACCGCGCGCACGGTGCCGTAGCGGATGATCTGAGCGAGGTCGTGGATGCCCTTGGCCGCCGCGGCGAATGCTGATTCCTCGGTCGCCAGGTCCTGGACCCGGCGCAGAGCGAATTCGAGTGCGTCGCTCAAGGCGCAGTCGGCTGCGCGCAGGAGCACGCCGGTGGCGACGCCAACGTCCTCGGCGGCACCCAGCTGCTCCATCAGGGCGAAGGCCGCCCCCGACTCGATCGCGTCGGCGAACAGCGAGCGCTCGGCCAGGCGGATCTCGCATTCGGGGGTCCAGCGCAGCTTCCAGGCTTCTTTGCTGGTCCCGTCCTGGGAGCGATGGACGGTGCTGCCGAAGCCGATGTCGAGTACGGCCAGACGGTGGAGGAACGTCGAGCGGGAGCGATCAAGGAAGGCGGCGGCGACGGTTTTTGCCCGGCGGTCTTCGCGCAGGTCGAGTTCCAGCGGCTGATCCTGATCCGCGAGGAAGCGGTCCAGGCGCAATGATTTGACCTGCTGATGGAAGTCGTCCTGCAAGGCCGTGCGGCTGACTCCTGGTGGCAAGGTCCCGACTGCGCTGCCGACTTCGGTCGCGTGGAACGCCTTGGCCAGAACCACCGCTTGGCCGTGACCGAGGCAGGTGATCGCTGCATCGCGCAGGTCGGCGAGCACCGGGGCCGTCGCGCCGCGCATCTGAGCGAGGCCATCGGCCAGGCGGACGGCTTCGATCACCTCGGCGGATGAGCGGATTTGGCCTTCTCCGCGCAGGTGGCGAGCGACCTCGGCCAGATGCCTGGCAGCCGTAGTCCGTTCCTGGCCGGCAAGAGCCAAGTAATAACGCAGTTCGAAGTAGCGCGGTGCCTGATTACCGGCCCCGTATCCATGTTGGCGCGCGAGACGGCCGTAACTGAACGGCATCACCGTGATCGTGCCGCTGCTGCGCGGCAGCTGCCGGTGCTCTTCGTCGGACATCGGCGGCAGGGCATCGCTCAGGGCCGGAGCGTGGAAGGCGCCGCAGATCACTGCGATCGTCGGCAGTTTCCTGGCGCTGATCCGGGCATCGATGATTTCTCGCCGCATATGCGCTTCGCGACGGGCGGTGAGTTCGGCATCGTGGTCGGTGGTCGTAGCCCGCAGACCTTCACCAAAGGCGTAGGCCGCTTGGCGATAACTTTCGACCTGGTCGAGATTTTCGAAGTTCCGTTCCCACCACGCATCGTGATCGGGATCGCCGGCGATGCGCGCGATGGCCTCGGCGGGATCATCGAGGTAGGCCTGGGTGTGGTCACGCGGTGATGGTGTTTCACCCGTGGCTTCCGCGGCATCGTCGGCTGACAGATCCGCTTCCGATTCGAGCTGATGCAGCGCGAGGAACGTCATCGCCGGCAAATCCATCAGGCGGACGACCTTCTTGCGGTCCAGGGCCCAGCGCAAGGCGACCCATTCCGGCGAATAGACCGCGAACGGGAAGATCATGGACTTGACCGGGCGATCGGTGGTGAAGGCGAGCAGCGCCACCGGCGGCTTGGTCAATTCATGGGCCAGGTGGATGAGTTGGTCGGTGGCATCCGCCGGGCCTTCGATCAGGACGATGTCGGGCTTGCGTTCTTCCAACCAACGTTCGACCAGCACCGCTGCCGCAGGCGAGAAGTGGCGGACCGGAAAGATGTGGTCTGGGCAGACGGACATCTGATCAGGCCTTCGGTTCCGGCTTCACCACGAGACCTGCCGGCAGCATTTCCTTGCACGCCTGGTACATCGGCTGCCATTCGACGCCACGTTTTTTGACGATGTTTTCCAGGTATTCGGTCCACCCGAGCAGATCCTTGGCGTCTTCTTTGATGACCGCGCCGTGGATGCCCGCGGCCAGATCACGTGCCTCCACGGTGCCCGTGCCGAAATGCCCAGCCAGAGCCATGCTGCTGCCGATCAGGCTGATCAATTCAGCAGTCGACAGGACGCTCGACGATGGCTTCACCTTTTGCTTGCCATCAAGGGTCTGTCCGCGACGCAGCTCTTGGAATATCTGCACCACACGGGCGACGGCGGCTTCGGTCGGCGGCTGAGCCGGTAGGCGCAACTGGTTGCCGATCTCACGAACCCGCTTGCAGACGATGGCGACTTCTTCGTCCAGGTCAGATGGCACCGGCAGCGTCACGATGTTGAAGCGGCGTTTGAGCGCCGCCGACATGTCGTTCACCCCACGGTCGCGGGTGTTGGCCGTGCCGATGAGGTTGAAGCCGCGTTTGGCGTGCACGTGCATGCCGAGTTCGGGCACCGCCAGGACCTTTTCCGACAACAGCGTGATGAGGGCGTCCTGCACTTCCGCCGGACTGCGGGTGACTTCTTCGAAACGCACGATGCTGCCGTTTTCCATCGCGCGGTAGACCGGGCTGGGCACGAGCGCTTTCGGTGATGGACCCTCCGCCAGCAACAAGGCGTAATTCCAACTGTAGCGGATCTGCTCTTCCGTCGTGCCGGCGGTGCCCTGCACCAACATCAAGCTGTTGCCGCAGATCGCGGCGGTGAGGTGTTCCGACAACCACGACTTGGCGGTGCCGGGTTCGCCAACCAGCAACAAGGCGCGATCGGTCGCCAGGCTGGCGATGGCAATCTGCACCAGGCGCTGGTGACCGAAGTATTTCGGCGAGATGGTCGTGCCACCGGCAGTGCCACCCAGGATGTAGGTCTCCACCGCCTTGGGCGACAAACGCCAACCGCTGGGCTTGGCGCCTTTGTCGGATTTCTCCAGGGCGGCGAGTTCGCCGGCGAACAATACCTCGGCTGGCGGGCGCAGCACTTCGCCGCTGTCCTTGGCCTCGATTTTTGTTTCTACCTTGGTCTCACTCTTGTCAGTTTTGTCGCTTTTGGCCATGGGGATTCCTTACTTGCCTGGGAAACGTTTTTCGAGGTGGTCGAGCAAACTGCGCAGGTGCCAGTGCTCATAGCCGGAGGCGTTCTTCAATCCGACGACGATGGTCCGCACCTGATCGACGGCGCTGACATCATCGATGGCGATGATCGCATCGCGGATGCGGTAACGCACCGAGTGGTCCTTGCCGGCATGATGGGCGAGGATCGGAGTGATCGCGGCGGGATCGCCGATTCCACCCAGGGTCTCGATGATGGCCGAGATCAGCTCGCTGGTCTTGGCGATGCCCAGCAGTTTGAGCAATGGTTTGACCGCACGCTTGTCCTTGCTGGCAACCAGGACCGGGAAGGCATGGACCGCTACCATCATCGGACCATCGAG
>JANPLC010000153.1:0-7966 GCA_031426335.1 Planctomycetota bacterium | reverse complement strand
GATGCGGAGGATTTCACCGGTGCTGAGGAAGTCGGCCGATTTGCCGTCACCCTTGTCGTAGCTCATCAACGTGTGGCCCTTGAAATCCTGCTCGATGTTGCCGGTGAAGGTGGGCGACCCCTTCTTCACCACCAAGCGCTGGATGCCGACCTTGGCCTGCAGCGCCTGCTCCTTGAATTGGCGCGCCAAAGCGATGTCGGATTCGGCGATGGTGATGCTGCCATCCTTGATCGACCTCACCTGATCGAGGCCATCGACCACCACATTCCAGAAACCTGTCTTGCCAGCCTGCAGGTAGAGCTTGCCGTCCTTGGCCACCGTCGCCGAACCGCCGAAGTCCTCGCCGCCCATACCTGGTGGGCAGTCGTTCATCAGCACGCCCGGGACCGCCATCTCGGGGAATTTCATTTTGAGCTGATCACCTTGGAACAAGCGGCTGACGTAGAAACCGCGCTCGCTGAGCAGGTGCCATTCACCGACGTTGGTTGCCAGTACCCAAGCATTGCCGATCGGCTCGGGCAGACGCACGGCAGCGCATGGCCCGTAGGAACCACGAACCAATCCGACTACAGGCGGCGGAGCACTGTGGCTGCCGTGCACGCCGTTGAAGTTGTCCGGGTACCACCAGCGCGGTTTGCCGCTGGCGATATCGAAACAGGTCAGGCGCGTGTGGGCTTCGCCGTAATCACCGGGCTTGAGCACCAATTTTCCATCCGCTGAGCCCAGGCCGGCAGCCGGCATCGTCACTGCTTTGCTGAGATCCCAGGTCGGCGCACCACAAGCGGTGAAGCCGGTGGAGCGGAATTGTTTGTCGCCGGCGTAGAGCGTCAGGTCGGCGTTGATGTTCATGTACCATTTACTGAACACATGGATGCCATCCGTGCCGGTGACTTCGTTCGCGTCGCGTTTGCCATCGTCGTTGGCATCGGCCCACACCATGGTCTTCACCGCGGCCGGGCCCTTGCCGTGTTCCGAGGTCGGCACGTCTTTACCGTCTTTATCCACGTAAAAGATCTCGCCGCGCTTCTTCCATGCGCCATCGCCGAGACGTTCAAAGATATTGATCGGCCCGACGTTGAAGGCCCAGTTGCCGGCGGTGAACAGGTACGTGCGGCCGTTCGTGCCGGTGGCGAAGCGGCTGTTTTCCATGCCGTCGCGCGTGATGACGGCGAGGACCTTGGACTTGCCGGTCACCGGATCGATGCGCCATTCGCAGCCTTGGCCGACCATGATGTGCGGATCGCTCGGGCAGATCGCGCCACCGAGCGCGCCGTAGGTCGCGGGGCCGAGGAACTCCGCTTTGAAGGCACCGGTCTTGGCATCCCAGGAACTGAAGCGCTTGGGCGTGGTGTCGTTCTCCGCCACCCACAGGGTGCCTTTGGCATCGACCGCCAAACCGGTGGGCTTGTACATTCCGGTCGGATCCCATTTGCCGATCAACTGGCGGCCACCGGCCTTGCCGATGGATCGCTGAACCTTGCCGTCTTTGCCGAGCACCAGCACTTGGTTGGTCGTACCGCTGACCGAGGCGAACACGGTACCGTCTGGCGCAAGAGCGATGCCGCTGACATCCTTCAGTTTTGCAAAGGGCTTGCTGTCGCCCGAGGTCGCATCGATGCGCAAGATCCGATCATCGCTGACCACGTAACAGGTCGATGTATCGATGGCGCACAACGCACCGGGCGCGCTGACTTTCACCACCTGTATCAGTTTCCCGTTGGCGGCATCGATCGCCAACACCACGCCTCCCTTGGTCGTGGTCGCGAACAGGGTTCTGCCTTTGGCGGAGAGGGCGTTGAATTCGTCGGCGATGCCAGCGCGTTGTGCCTCGGCGAGCACGTCGAATGGCTTCAGGTCCGGCGTGTCCTTCCCGGCCCAGGGCGCATAGCTGCCGTCGGTCTTCAGGCGATACGCCACGTTGCCGTTGAGGCCGAAGATGTACTCGCCATCGACGGTGACTTCGCGGCAGCCCGACATGCCCTGACGGCTGTTCTTCCACTGCACCTTGCCGTCGAGGTCACAGGCGACGAGCGCCTTGCCTGCTTCAGCAAAGGTCCACGCCAGCAGGACGCGGTCGCCTTGCGTCGCGACACCATTCGGCTCACCATGGTCACCGCCCCAGTTGTCCTTGCCACTCGGACCATCCCACGGCGCCGCGCCAGCATTCGCCGCCCAGCCGACAAGTTTGAGATCGAGGCCGGGATGGACGAGCGCTTCCCACGTATAGGTGCCAGCCGCCACCGGATCGCCGGGATTACGCCACGAGTACGTGCCGAGGCCGTCCCACTTCACCTCGTGTTTGCCCTTGGTGTAGAACGCGGTGTTGAGCAGTTGGCGCGCAACGCTGCCGTCATTGGCGAAAAGATTGAGCGAGATGTAGCCGTCGAACGGCATGTCGAAGCTGAGCGCCTTGTGGCCCTTGAGTTCCACCTGCTTGATCAGCCCGGTCCAATCGACCTTGGGTTTGCCATCGACGAGAGCGACTTTGAACTCGCGGCGGTCGGACAACCGCACGGGGCTCGGCTCGACCGCGCCGCTCTTGGCAAAGCTCGCTGCGCCCCACGACGAGTTGGACATGAAGGTGAACACACGATCGGGGATGCGATCGTTGGTGAAGATGTCCTTGTTGGTCAGGCGACCATTGGTGCCGACGGTGAAGTTGGGCTCGATGGTGAAACGCATGGTGTCGCCAGATTTTGGCGTCCAGTCTTTCGGCCCAATCAGGCCCCACGGGATCGCCATCACTTGCACGTAACCGCCGCCATCAGCGTCTTTGGCGAAGGCCTGCTTGGCGCCTTGCGCCTGCGCGTCCTTCATCCCGCCCTGGTCAAACTTGATGCCGTACTGCACGTCCATCACGTGTTTGCCGCCGCGGCCCTGCCAGCACGTCCAGTGCGAGGCGCGACCTTTCTCGGCATCGGTGCCGGCACCTGCGACGACGCGGAATTGCAGGCAGTCGCCGGCGAAGCCGTAATCCGCCTCGACTTGCCCAGGATTGTTGAGCGGTGTCGGATCGACGAAGTGCGCCAGCAGGTAGAGGTGCTGCGCGTCGTACATCGCGTACATCCACGTGCCGAAGTTGGCTCGTTGGTTCTCCACGTCACCGCAGGCGAAGATGCCACCACTGAGGTCCCAGCCTTTCAGCGTGCCGTCGATTGCTGGCGGCGTCACTGCCGGCAGTAGACGCAGGCCGAGGTTTTCAGTCTCGGTCGCAGCGAGCCCACTGAGTGACCATGTGGCGAGGAGGGGGACGAGCAGGCGGCTGATGGACATGTGATCCCGTCGTGGAGCAGTGGTGGTCGGACTATCGGTGTGCATCCGATTGAAAGCGAGCGCAGATGGTACCAGGGTACGGGTAGTCGCTGAATCGCCGACGCGATTACTCTACCGTGGTGGTGAAGCGGCGCGTCGATGCTAGCAATCGGCCCGTAAGCGGTCGCACTAGCTGCGTGACTCGCTGGTGTGCGTGCAACGGGTCACAAGGTCCCCGGTATCACGTTGTCCAAGTGGTCAGACCACTTCACAGTCCTAGGGAACCCCCAGGCCCAGCGCCCAGGAAGCACCATGCATCAGTCTCTTCGCCTCGCCCTCGTCTCTGCTTGTGCCTTTGGCACCACCTTCGGAGTCAGCGCCGTCGCCGCCGACGGCGCCCCGCTCTCGCTGAAGCAAGGCGACCACATCGCCATCATCGGTGGTGGAGTCGCGGATCGCATGCAGCACGACGGCACGTTGGAGGCGATGCTGTCCAAGGCCAACCCGACGGCGGACCTGGTGTTCCGCAACCTCGGTTTCATGGGGGACGAGGTCGAGACGCGGATGCGTTCTGAGGACTTCGGCTCGCCGGAAGAATGGCTGAAGCGCACCAAAGCCGACGTGGTGTTGGCGTTCCTCGGCTTCAATGAATCGTTTGCTGGCAAGAGCGGACTCGCTGATTTCAAAGGCAAGTTGCACGCGTTGATCCATAAGACACTCGCAGCTGACTACAGCGGCAAGGGCAAAGCGCGGCTGGTATTGTTTGCCCCCACCGCCGCCGAGAAGGGCATCGATCCCGATTGGCAGGACGTCACCGCGATCAACGCCAACCTCGCGCTCTACAGCGCGGCGATGGCCGAGGTGGCCAAGGAGATGAACGTCCCGTTTGTCGACCTCTTCACCATCAGCAAAGACGCCTACGCCAAGGCCAAGGCTCCGCTCACCGTCAATGGTTTGCACCTGAGCGAAGCTGGTTACGAGGCCATCGCCCCCGAGATGTTCAAGGCGCTGGCCGGCACCAATGCTCCGGCGATCAATGACGACTTGAAGAAGATCCGCGCCGCGGTGCAGGAGCGCAACGCGTGGTTCTTCAGTCGTTACCGCACGGTCGACGGCTACAACGTCTACGGCGGTCGTTCCAACCTGACCTTCGATGGCCTGACCAACAAGAAGGTGATGCAGGAAGAAATGGCCGTCCGCGACGTGATCACCGCCAACCGCGATCGTGTGGTGTGGGCCGCGGCGCAGGGCAAGAACGTCGCCCCGGTCGACGACAACCTGCCGCCGATCACCCAGGTGAAAACCAACAAGCCGGACGCCGCGCCGTACCTCGATGCTGAGGCCGCGATCGGCAAGATGACCATGCCCGCCGGCGTGAAGGTGAACCTGTTCGCCAGCGAAGAGAAGTTTCCGGAACTGGTGAACCCGGTGCAGATGGCGTGGGACGCCAAGGGCCGCCTGTGGGTCGCCGCGTGGCAGACCTACCCAGGCCGCATGCCCTCGGACAAGAAGGGCGACAGCATTCTGATCTTCGAGGACAGCGATCAGGACGGGAAGGCTGACAAGTGCATCACCTTCATGGACCAATTGAACTGCCCGACCGGCTTCCAGTTTCATAAGGACGGCATCCTACTGATGCAGGCGCCGGACCTGTGGTACGTCACCATCGATCCCAAAACCGGACTCGCCGGTCACAAGAGCCGTGTGGTCGGCGGACTCGACTCGGCCGACTCGCACCATCAAACCAATGCCATGTGCTACTCGCCCGGTGGCGCGACGTTCCTCAGTGACGGCGTGTTCCATCGTTCGCAGATCGAGACCCACCAGGGCGTGGTGCGCAACTACGATGGCGCGATCTACCGTTACGAACCGCGCACGCACCGCTTTGAACGTTACATCGCGTACGGCTTTGCCAATCCGCACGGCCGTATCTTCGATCGTTGGGGCAACGACTTCGTCACCGACGCCACCGGCAACAATAACTACTGGGGCCCGGCGATCAGCGTGCGCATCGATGGCGCCGGCGCGAAACTCCCTGGGGTGAAGAACTTCTGGCCCAATCCCTCGCGCCCGTGCCCAGGCACTGGCATCCTGTCGAGCGGCACGTGGCCGAAGGAATACGACGGCAACTTCCTCAACCTCAACGTCATCGGCATGCAGGGCATATTCCGCGCGACGATTGAAGAAGACGGCTCCGGCATCAAGGGCGTGAGCACCAAAGAAAACCTGCTCAGCTCCAGCGATCCCAACTTCCGCCCGACCGCGGTGAACGTCGGTCCGGACGGCGCGGTGTACGTTGCTGACTGGTCCAACGCCATCATCGGCCACATGCAGCACCACCTGCGCGATCCAGTGCGCGACCACACCCACGGCCGTGTGTACCGCCTGACCTACGAAGGGAAAACCATCCCTCGTCCGGTGATTGCCGGACAGCCGATCGACAAGTTGGTTGAGTTGCTCAAGGCACACGAAGACGGCACGCGTGAACTGGCGAAGATCGAACTTGGCCGTCACGACACCGCCAAGGTCATGGCTGCGGTTGACCGCTGGGTTGCCGCGCTCGATCCAAAAGATCCCGAGTACCAGCACCACCTGGCCGAAGCGTTGTGGACCAAGCAGTGGCACAACGTGGTCGACACCACGCTGCTCAAGAAGCAGCTCCGCTCCCCCGACCACCGTGCGCGCGCGGCGGCTACTAATGTGTTGTGCTACCAGCGTGATCGTGTCGCCGATGTCCTGGCGCTGCTCAAGGTCCAGGTGACCGATGAATCGCCGCGTGTGCGCGTCGAGGCGGTGCGAGCGCTGAGCTTCTTCGAACAGTGGGAAGCTGCCGATATCGCGTTGTTGGCCGAGGCACTGCCCAAGGACTACTACCTCGACTACGTGCTGAATGCGACCATGCACCAGCTCGAACGCTGGTGGAAACCGGCCATCGCCGAGGGCAAGCCGATCGCCAAGGACAATCCCGCCGGTCTGAATTTCATTCTCGCCAGCGTGCCGACCCCGGCCCTGGCTAAGCTGCCGCCAAGCGAGGGCGTGTGGCAGGCGATGTTCGCGCGCAGCGATGCACCGTTGACGATGCGCCAGGAAGCGCTCACCGCGTTGGCGAAGAAACGCGGCACCACGCCGCTCGCCACGCTGCTCGACCTGATGCAGCCGATGCTCAAGGAAGGTGGCAAGGCATTGGAAGACGCCTGTTCGCTGCTGGTGCAGCAACCGGCTGCGGATCTGGCCAAGGGCCGCGACACGCTCGGCTGGTTGACCAAGGCCGGTCAACCGGCGCAGGCGCGTCAGGCCGGCATCGCCGCGCTGATGATCGCTGACAACGCGATCGACGCGCAATGGACCGCAGCAGGCAATGATCCGGCCGCGTTGGTCGATCGCCTGGGAGCAGTGGCGATGATTCCCGATGCGGCGCTGCGCGCGACGGCAATGCCGAAGATCCTGCCGATGCTCGGTGCGTGGCCGGCGGAACTGGCGAGCGTGCTGGGCAATAGCAAAGGCGCGTCGGCGCGTTACCTGCGCATCCAGTTGCCAGGCCAAGGCACGTTGACGCTGGCCGAGGTCGAAGTCCTCAGCGGCGGCGTCAACATCGCTGGTCGTGGCAAGGCGAAGCAGTCGAGCACCGATCATGGCGGCGAAGCGCAGCGCGCGATCGACGGCAAGAACGACGGCTCCTACGGCGCTGGCACCTCGACCCACTCCAGAGAAAATGAGGACAAACCGTGGTGGGAGCTCGACCTCGGCTCGGCGCAATCGATCGAAGCCGTGAAAGTGTGGAACCGCACGGATGGCGATCTGGGCAACCGACTGAATCAGTTCCAAGTAGTGGTGTACGACGAAGGCCGCAAAGAAATCGCGCGCAGCGACGGGAATGCTGCACCGGCGCCCTCAGCGACCGTGACGCTGGCACAGGATGCCGCTGGTTCGCTGCGTCGTGCTGCCATTGCGGCGGCTCTAGTCGCCGGAGGCGATCCCGCCGCTGTCGCTAGTGCTTTGCAGGATCTGGCGGCCAAGGGTGAGCAGGTGTCCGCTGTCAGCGCGGGTCTGCGCAAACTCGGCAAGGGTGCGTGGGTGGTGGCCAAGGCCGGTTCGGCCGTGGCGGGTATGGCGGGCTGGGCGCGTGCGATGCCGATCGAAGGCCGCACCGCACCCGATGTCAAAGGCGTGTTGGAGATCGGCGAGCAACTCGCCGGCATGCTCAGCGGTGATGAAGCAGCCAAGGCCAAGGCCGAGCTGTCGTCGTTGTCGGTGCGCGTGATCGTGGTGAAGACCGTGCGCGAGCAGATGCGCTACGACCTCAACAAGCTGGTGGTCGAAGCGGGCAAGCCCTTCGCCATCGACCTGGTGAATGAGGACATGATGCCGCACAACCTGGTGGTGGTGACTCCCGGTTCACGCCAAGAGATCGCCACCCTGGCCATGACCATGCCGATCGACAAGGCGGACAAACAGGGCCGCATCTTCGTGCCGGAGAACAGCAAGGTGCTCGCCGCGACCAAGATGATCAATCCAGGAAAACGCGAACTGCTGATGGTTCCCGCCATCAACCAGGAGGGGGCCTACGAATACGTCTGCACCTTCCCTGGGCACTTCACCATTATGTGGGGGACGTTGGTGGTGACGAAGGATCAGGAGCAGCTTAAGAACGCGAAGTGAATGGGTCCCGGGAGCGCCGAGCACCAGCTCGGCATCGTCACAAGGCATGCCGAGC
>JANPLC010000152.1:0-12448 GCA_031426335.1 Planctomycetota bacterium | reverse complement strand
TGGCGAAGCTCAGGTGACGCAGGTACGCACGGCTATAACCACCAGTGCCCGCCGCTCCGCCGGAACAGGTATAGCAGGTGCAGGCGGTATCGATCGCGTAACGGTCCTTGCGGAACTTCTTGTCCTGGATGCGCATCTTGCCATCCCAGGTGAAGACCGTGCCTTCACGCGCATAACGCGTCGGGATCACGCAGTCGTGGATGTCCATGCCGCAGTCGACCGAGGCGACCAGGTCTTCCGGCAGGCCGACGCCCATCAGGTACCGCACCTTGTCCACCGGCAGCAGCGGCGCGGTGTGTTTGACCACGCGCACCATCGACTCGTGGCCTTCACCGACCGACACGCCGCCAATCGCATACCCAGGCAGATCGAGCGAGACCAACTGCTCTGCCGCATGCGCGCGCAGGTCCAGTTCCATGCCGCCCTGCACAATGCCAAAGAGATGCTGATGGTCGCCAAGTTTCACTGCCATGCAGCGTTTGAGCCAACGGAAAGTGCGCTCGACGCTGGCCGCAACGTACTCGCGTCCGGCGCGGTGATCGACGCACTCATCAAATGCCATGACGATGTCGGCGCCCAGTCGGCGCTGAATGTCCATCGAACTCTCGGGCGTCAGCGTCGCCGGCGTGCCGTCGACGTCGAAGCGGAACTGCACGCCTTCTTCGGTGATCTGACGATCGGGCAGGCTGAACACCTGAAAGCCACCGGAGTCGGTAAGAATGGTCTGCTTCCAGTGCATGAGCTTGTGCAAGCCGCCGTGGCGCTCGACCAGCTGCGTGCGGTCGGCCAGACTCAGGTGGTAGGTGTTGGCGAGCACCACCTGCGCCCCGGTGGCGGCGACCTGCTCCGGGGTCACGCACTTGACCGCAGCCTGAGTGCCGACCGGCATGAACGCTGGAGTTTCGACCACGCCATGCGCGGTGACGAAGCGCCCGCGGCGGGCGCGAGTGGCACCAGAAGCCTGTTTTAACAGGCGGAATTTGAGTCCACCTCCAGGGGTCCAGGTTGGGATCTCTTCGGGAGTGTCAGGCGGAGTGAGCGGCATGGGCGGCATGGTCGAAACGCCGACACATTCGGCAATGCTTCCATGGCGGCGAGAGCGCTCCCGTTGTGAGGTCGCTTGCGCTCGCCCGCGCTCCCGCGGCTAAGCCTCGTCATGCGAGCGTAGCCAGCTCGCCGCTCGCAGCTTGCCGCCGGGGCAGCCCTAGACGGACTTGGCGCCGGCGTAGAGACCGGCCAGGATCTCATCAAACTCGGACTCAATCGACACCGCATTGATGATGCGGTTGCGGCTCTGCAGCCCGATCCACTTCTCAAAGACGTGGGATTTGCCGTGCGTGATGGCGTGCTGGAACTCGTCTTCGGTCACCGGGATCAGATTGATGATGCCCGAGCGCTCAGAGCGGCCCGTGCCAGTGAAGCGGCTGGTGGCACTGCGCGGCTCGTTGGCCGGACGGTTGAACGAGGACGTTGCCGGACGCGCGGCAGGCGGAGCACTCGGACGGGCCGGAGCCGCAGGGGCGATCGGCGGCGTCGGTTTGGACGGGGCGATCGGAGCGTTGGCTGCCGGAGCCTTGGCCGCTGGAGCGGCTGGTGAACCGTCTTCGAACTCGAACTCGGGGGCGATCGATGACGCCGGAGCCGGAGCGTGTTTCTTCGTCAGCGTTGGATCGCCAGCAGTCGCCGGCAGATCGCCGATCTCGAAATCGCCGCTCGGATCGTTCGACTTCTTCGCTGCCGGAGCCTTGATCGCTGGTTCCACAGGGCTCGCCATCGTCGGGACGTCGATTTCGAGTGGTTCCATCATCACCGGTTCGACCGGGATGACTTCCGCTTCCAGCTTGAGGCTGATCGGCTCAATGATCGCCGGGGCGATCGCTTCATCGCTCGATAGCAGGTCGTCGATGTCCTGGATCTCGGGTACGATATTGTCCGCCGACGGCATCGGCGGATGTGGCGCAGAAACGTTGACCACCGGCATCGGACGGCTCGGCGGCACGGGCGGCTGCGGAGCCACCTTCGACATCATCTGCGTGACGCTCTTAGGCTCGACGTCCTGGGTGAAGGCGATGCTCGATTCCTTGGCCTGCACCTGACCCGAGTAATATTTCTCGATGCCCTGGGTGATTTCGCTGCGCGTGGCGACGACCTTCTTGATGTCGAGGCCGGTCTTCGATTCGAGCACGCGAATGGTTTCCGCGTCGAGCGGATTGACCATCGCGAGGGTCAGCAGACTGCCGAGCTTATCGACCGGGAAGACGCCGAAATGGGTCGCGTCTTCGCGTGCGATGGTGTCGAGGGCCTTTTTGCGGATCTCGTACTTATCGACCTTGAGATGCGGCACCCAGCATTCCTGAGTCAGCGCGTTGACCATCTGCTCTTCCGTGATGAAGCCGAGATCGACGGCGGAAACGTCGATCGGTTTGGCATCACTTTCAGATCTACTGCGCACTTGGCTGACTTGATCGTCATCAAGTAGATTGGCTTTGTTGCGCAGGAAATCGAGCAAGGCGTTGTCACCGGTGCGGCACGGGCTGCCGGTGCGACGGCCGGCCTGCGCGAGTCCGCCGGTGAATTCCGGCGGCTTGCTGCTGCCGACCATGATCGGGTCTTTACCCTTGGGGCGGGTCGGTGCGGTGATCATTTCCGGCTCGGCCGCAGCTCCGGGTATGCGCATCACGCGATCAGAGGGCGAACGTTGACCCACTGGAACTGGCGGGCGCGGAGGTGCGGGTTTGGCGATCGCTGAGGTCTTGTTGCTCGCTGGCACCTGTGGCGCGACGGTCGGTGCTGCTGGAGCCGAGGGTCCGGGCGGTTTGCCACCGGGAGCAACGATGCGACGACTTTTGCGCGGAGCCTGTGGATCGGGCGCTTCTTCCTTGTCCTTGTTCTTCTTGCCGCCAAAGAATCCCATGTCGTCCCCCGGTAGTCGCACGTCTTTTGCACATCAGCGCACGTCAGAGCGCGTCATCTTGAAGCCGTCAACGTCACCGCCGCAGCGGTACTCGTATCCTGCTGCGCACGCTGGTATGACATCGGCAAACCATTGCCGGAGGGCAGCCTAGGGCCATTCCCGTATCACACTCAACGCTCGGCACGATCGTCTGTCACAACCCTTGGCTCTCGCGTTCTGGAACACCTCGGCCATCCTGACTCGTCACATCCAACGGACGAAGTGATAGGGCATCCCCCAACCGGTGGGTTGCCCAGATCACGGACGGCAGCACGGTCCCCTTCGCATCCGACGCTCAGGAGTCTCCATGGCGGTTCTCAACTTCGACATCAAGACGGTCACGCTGCCCAGTGGCGAGGAATCGAAGGCGGTATTCCTTACCGGCTCGATCGACGCGAGTACGAACCAGACTTTCGAAGGACGCCTGACGGACATCCTGAACAGCGGCACGCACAACGTAATGCTGGTCCTGACCAACGTGAAGTACATCAACTCCACTGGTCTCGGCACGATCGTGAAGTGCGTCGACAACTTCCGTGAGAAAAACGGCGACATCAAACTAGTCGGTGTGCCAACCAAGGTCATCGCGCTGTTCGAGATGCTCGGCCTGCTCGCGCTGTTCGAGACCCATGAGACCATCGAAGCCGCCGTCGCCAGCTTCGGCAAGAAGGCCGCCAAGGCCGCCGCCGCGCCGACCGCCAAGTTCCCCATCCAGTTCAAGCATCCGATCACCGGCATGGGCCTCAACGTCAGCCAGCCCGGTCGCTTCAAGGACCCGCGCAGCGGTGACTACTTCAGCATCGACCAGAACGGCACCATCGAGTTCTACGAGATGTCGAAGGTCAAGATGATCGAAGCGAAGCTGCCCTGCGACATGGACTTCGCCGCCGGCATCAGTTCGCTCGCCGCCGCCCTTGCCGCGCGTCTCAAGCTGCCGGCCGATATGACCAGCCGTGTGCAAAAGGGTGTGAACGACGCCAGTGCGCTAATCCGCGGCAACGCCAAGGACGGCAACGAAACCTGCAACGTGCTGCTGGTGGGCGATCAGGACAAACTCCAGATCGGCATCGTGGGTTACGGCAACGCGCTTAACCTCAAGCCCGGCGACCCCGGCCTCAAGGCGCTCGAAGCGAGCATGGACGAGGTCAAGCACACCGTGCTGCCGACCCGCGGCTACCTGCTGACGATGACCAAGCGGGTGAAGTAATTGCCACGGGCTACAGCCCACAGGCTACAGACTACAGGTTTCAGACACGCCGGCGGAATCGCTGGCGTGTTTGCATTTCCGGACTCACGCGAGCCGCAGGGCCACGACCTGTAGCCTGTAGCCCGTAGTCTGTAGCCTGCAAAACATGCAGCCCACCTCTGACATCGACTACATGCAAATCGCCCTGCACGAGGCCAAACTCGCGGGCGACGAAGGAGAAGTTCCCGTCGGTGCCGTCGTGGTGTGCGATGGCCGCATCATCGGCCGTGGACGCAACGCGTGCGAACGGCTCAACGATGCCACCGCGCACGCGGAAATGATCGCCATCACCGCCGCCTCGCAGGGCCTCGGCACGTGGCGGCTAGAGGACTGCACGCTCTACGTGACGCTGGAGCCGTGCCCGATGTGCATGGGCGCTTGTCTCAACGCACGGGTGAAGCGCGTGGTCTATGGCGCTTTCGAACCGAAGGCCGGCGCCTGCGGTAGCGTAGTCGATCTACGAGCGCCAGTGGGCTACAACCACGCGATCGACGCCACCAGCGGCGTCCTGGGTCAGGAATCGGGAGAGTTGCTGAAAGCATTCTTCCGTGCGCTGCGGGAGCGCAAACGCGCGGGGGAGTAGCTACGAGCTACGAGTTCGTACTTGGTGGATCCAGGTCGCTGCGCTCCCACGGCGAAGCCTCGTAGTGCGGGCGAAGCCCACTCGAAGCGCGTGGACGCAGGCCCGCTCCAAGCTCGAAGCTCCCCGTCTTGATGGCCTCGAAGCTCGTTGCTCCCCTGCGGCCCGCCCTAGATTGCGCCGCCATGCTGACCGAACTGCTGCCCGATGACGCCGCGCTCGCCGAACTCCTGGGGGCGACCCACCAGCGGTTCCAACGGCTCATCGCCGAGGCTGAGGCCAAGGCCCGTCCGTTTTACGCCAAGGTGCTCGGACGTGAGGCCTCGATCAGCCAAGTGATCGATGAGGTCTTCGCTGCCGTCGAGCAGCGCGGTGACGAAGCAGTCGCTCACTACACCAAACTCTTCGACGGCGCGTCGCTGCCACCTACTGCCCTACGCGTCCCGCAGGAAGCACTGGCCACGTCGTGGTACGCCTGCGATCCGAAGCTGCGCAATGCCATGTCGTTTGCCATCAAACAGGTGGAGAGCTACCAGCGTCGACTGATGCCACGCAGTTTCGGCGCGAATCTGGAAGAGCCGCTCGGGGTCCGCTGGGCGCCGCTCGCGCGTGTCGGTGCATACGTGCCGGGTGGACCAAAAGGCTCGCTGCCGTTGTTCTCGTCAGTGATCATGAACCTGGTGCCAGCCAAGGTCGCCGGAGTGCGCGAACTGGTGCTGGTCACTCCGCCACGTGAAGACGGCACCATCGCGCCGGAATTGCTCGCTGCTGCGCATGCGGTCGGTGTCACCGAGGTCTACCGTATCGGTGGTATCCCAGCGATCGCCGCACTCGCCTGCGGCACCGCGAGCATCCGCGTGGTCGATAAGATCGTCGGCCCAGGGAACCTCTACGTCACGCTGGCCAAACGCCACGCCTTCGGCCGTGTCGACATCGACATGCTCGCTGGGCCAAGTGAGATCCTCATCATCGCTGATGAATCAGCGAATCCCGCGTTTGTCGCAGCGGATCTGCTGTCGCAGGCAGAGCACGACACCCTCGCCATGACCGTCTGTCTGACGGTCGGCAACGGCGTCGCGTCGGCCATCCAGCAGGAACTGAGCAATCAGATCGATTCGCTACCAGAGGAACGCCGCTCCGTCGCCGCGGAAAGCGTCCGTCGCTTCGGTCGTTTGGTGCGTTGCTCAGACCTGACGCAAGCAGTGGCGATCGCCAACAAAATTGCACCGGAACACCTCGAACTGCTGGTGAAGAAACCCAAGCCGCTGGTACCGCAATTGATCAACGCTGGCGCGATCTTCGTCGGTCCGTGGAGTCCGGAGCCGATCGGCGATTACGTCGCCGGGCCCAGCCACACCCTGCCCACCGGTGGCACTGCGCGCATGTGGTCGGGCATCGGCGTTGATACCTTCCTGCGCCGTACGTCGATCATCAACTTCAGTGAAGCCGACTTCCGTCACTGCGCTGATGCCGGATTGACCCTGGCACGCGGTGAAGGGTTGGAAGCACACGCGCGGTCGATTGAGATCCGCCTGAAGGGCTGAGTCCCTCGACCCATGTGCGACCACTGCGATCCTTTTTTCCTGCCCGTCGGCGTCGGGGCTGATCGCGCATGGCGCGAACAACTCGACCGCTTGCGGAAAGCCATCGCGGATGACGTCCTGAGCATTGTCGGTGGTCAGTTGCCACCGGACGGCACCGCGCCGCCGACCTGTTCACGCATCACCGCGTCGTGTACCGTCTGTGGCCAACTCTTCCTGCTCGAACGTGGGATGTGTTCGGCCTTCGGCGATCAGTGGCATCCGCTCCACGGGAACTGACGTGGCCAAGCGACCGAAACATCACGGCACCCTGGATGACGCATCGCTGGCCAAGATTTACGACACGCTCGCCGCGATCATCAGTCCCAAGAGCGATTTGGAGTACGGCTCACCGTTTGAATTGCTGGTCGCCGTGGTGCTGTCAGCGCAGGCGACCGACAAATCGGTGAACCTGGCGACGCGCAAACTCTATCCGCTGGCGAACACACCGCAGACGATTCTCGCTCTCGGCGTCGAAGGCCTCACCCCCTTCATCAAACACATCGGACTTTACCGTGGCAAAGCCAAGAACGTCATCGAGCTCTGCCGTCTGTTGATTGAACGGCACGGCGGCGAGGTCCCTGACACGCGCGCCGGGCTCGAAGCATTGCCCGGTGTCGGACGCAAAACCGCCAGCGTGGTGCTCAACGTCGCCTTCGGTCAGCCAACCATCGCCGTCGACACCCACGTCCAACGTGTGGCCAACCGCCTAGGCATCGCCAAGACCACGACGCCAGAACAGACCGAGCAGGTGCTGATCGCGCGCACGCCGACGCAGCATCTTCAGCACGCCCACCACTACCTGATCCTGCATGGTCGTTACCGCTGCACCGCGCGTGCGCCGCACTGTACCGCTTGCCCAGTACGGCAGTGGTGCCCATTCCCAGACAAGACCTCGGACTGAGTTCAGCGGCGAAACCGTCCAGATCCGGTGCCTCTCACCCGCTTCGCATTCCATCCACGCGTCGGCCCCCAAGGACCACCGTGCGCCCACCGTGATGGAAGGTCATGCGTTCCACGCTGCTGGCCATGATCACCAGCCCACGACCGTTTCCCAGGTTTCGTCGACGGCCACGGAAGGCGCGCAGCGCGTCGCGTTGGCTGAAGCCCTTGCCTTGATCGCTGACGTGTAGGTCCCAATGCTGACCATCGGCCCATAATTCCACCTCGACCATGATTTCGATATGTCCGCGATTGCCGTGTACCACCGCATTGCCGACCGCTTCATGCAGGGCGTGCGAGAGCAGATCCGCCTGGTCCTGACTGATCCAATTCCATGAGTTCATGCGCCCGACGACCAGGGTCACGGCATCATCGCCATGGACGAATGCCGACGGAAAACTCAGGTTCAGATGACGGATGCCCCGTTGCGGTGGAGCATCGCTGCTGATCAGCAGGTTCTCGATCACGGCGATCTGGGTCGGCGTCGGTTCCTGACCACGATCTGGTGGGAGGGCGGCGTTCATGACGGATGTTTGGCGAACGTGGCCAGGGCGGTGGCGACATCGGCATAGGCCTGCACGCGTTCTTGCAGACCGGCGATGCGCAGGATCTCGGACAGGGTTTCGTTCACGCCGGTCAGCACAACCCGACGGCCGCGTTTCTGCGCCGCCAACCACAACATCACCATGCGCCCGAGCATCGCCGACGAGAGGAAACGGACGCGGGTAAGATCCAGGATCAGGTCGTCCTCAGCGCCAACTGCCGTGCGCAACTGGCGATCCAAGTGGTCGACCAGCATCGGATCGAACAGCCGAGGAAGCGTGATTTCTGCGATGACCACCGATCCGCGACGGCTGATGGTCCACGGTGGCTGATCGAGCACACCAAACCCGTCCTGCTGGCTCATGACATGCAACCACCAACGGGAAGAAAATGCCCTGTCGGTACCATCGCTGCGGCCTCCGTGTGGGAACATCAGCACCATAATGGCAGCGTCACTTTGCAAGGCCCAGCGATTGAACCATTTGATGTGAATGGCGCTCTTTCACTGCCGGCAATTGACAAAAAACGGCCGTGGCCAAGGCCACGACCGTTCAGGTCGAGCAAGCAAAACGCTGTCGGTCACTTCTTCGGGGCGGCGTCCTTCAGAGCACTTTCGATCGCCGCGATGACCGTCGCGTCGTCGGGCTTCATCTTGGGATCGAAACGGTCGATGACCTCGCCCTTCCGATTGATCAGGAACTTGGCGAAATTCCAACCGATGTCGCCGGGCTTGGGGCTGGTGGTCAGGTACTTGTAGAGCGGATCGATGTCGTCGCCTTTCACGCTGATCTTGCCCAGAACCGGGAAACTGACGTCGTACTTGGATTTGCAGAACGCTTGGATCTCCTCGTTGGTGCCGGGTTCCTGGCCATTGAAGTTGTTGGCCGGCACACCGATCACCACCAGACCCGCATCCTTGTACTTGTCGTAAAGCGCTTCGAGGCCGTTGTACTGCGGCGTGAGGCCACACTTCGACGCGACGTTCACCAACAGGACCACCTGACCGTGGTGCTGGGCGAGCGGATACGGTTTGCCGTCGGCCGATTTCAACGTCGCCTGCAGTGGTGACTTCAGCGGACCGTCCGCCGCGATCGCGGGAACCGCGAATGCCAGCGCAGCGATGGCCAAGGAGAGGATGAGGGACGTGGTGTTCATAGGCAGGTTCCAGGGGCGTGGTGGATGGAAGGGAATGGCGATGAAGGTCGGCAGCATGTTGACCGTCCCGCCAGCGCCATCACCCAGCGGGATGGTCGCCACGGATGGCGACCGACCCAATGATACGGGCACGTATCATCGCGCGTTGGCAGGCGGCCCTCCACCCCCTTTCCTCCCCAGGCACCCCCGCTAGCGTCCGCGCTCCCCGCAAATCGGGGTCAACTGACAGAGTCAAGGAGCACGATTTCCCATGGGCAGCTACACCATTTCGGTCATCCACGGCGACGGCATCGGTCCGGAGGTTGGCATCGAAGGCGTCCGCGTGATGCAGACCATCGGGGCGAAATTTGGCCATACCTTCACCTTTCCGGAATACCTCGCCGGCGGCGCGGCCCTCGACAAAGTCGGCGTACCGATGCCTGACGACACCATCAAAGGTGTGAAGGACAGCCACGCGCTGTTGTTCGGTGCCATCGGTGGGCCGAAGTGGGAAAGCGTGCCGCACCATCTGAAGCCCGAAGCTGGCCTGCTGAAGATCCGCAAGGAACTCGGTGCGTTCGCCAACCTGCGTCCGGCGGTGGTGTACGACGAACTGCTCGACGCCTCGACCATCAAGCCGGACGTGCTCAAAGGCACCGACCTGCTGGTGGTGCGTGAACTCACCGGCGGCATCTACTTCGGGCCCGGCGGCATCACCGGCGACGGTGACAACCGCGTCGGCATCAACACCGAAGTGTACTCCACCGCCGAGATCGTGCGCATCGGCAAAGTCGCCTTCGAGACCGCCCGCCTGCGCCGCAAATCAGTGTGTTCGGTCGACAAGGCCAACGTGCTGGTGTCGAGCCAGCTCTGGCGCGAGGTGATGATCAACCTCAGCAAGAGCTATCCCGACGTGAAGCTCTCACACATGTACGTCGACAACTGCGCCATGCAGTTGGTGCGCAACCCGCGCCAGTTCGACGTCATCGTCACCACCAACATCTTCGGTGACATCCTCAGCGACGAAGCATCGATGATCGCTGGTTCGATCGGCATGTTGGCGTCGGCGTCCATCGGTGGTCCGGTCGGCTTGTTTGAGCCGATCCACGGTTCAGCACCCGACATCGCTGGTCAACAGAAGGCCAACCCCCTCGCGATGATCGGCTCGGCGGCGATGCTGCTGCGCTTCGGTCTCAAGCTGATCGCCGAAGCCGACGCCATCGAAGCCGCCGTCCGCGGTGTGCTCAAAGACGGCCTGCGCACTGGCGACATCGCCAAGCCCGGCGAAAAAATCATCACCACCAAGACCATGGCCGACGCGGTGGTGGAGCGATTGAAGAAGGGCTGAACGTGGCCCGCATTCCTGGGATGCCGCGACTGCCATTCAAGGGACCGTTCGCTGTCCTCGCCGTGCTCATCGCCCTCGGCGTCGGCGCGGTGACCTGGGCCGAGCATTCCGGCTGGCTCTACGTGTGGGTGCCCGCGCTGACGCCGCCACCGATCACGGACGGCGGCGCGGGTACGCTGCTCAAAGTGCGTGACGGCGACACCGTGGAGGTGCGTTACCACGACCTCGCCCTGGCGGTGCGGCTGAGGAATCTCGACACCGCCGAATCGGCGCATCCCGACGCCAAGCGCAACACCAACCTGGGCGAGGAAACCTCGCGCTGGGCGAAGTCTTACCTCGCCGGCGTGCGGGTGCGGGTCGAGTTCACGCGCAAGGATTGGCGCATCGATGAGGACCAGTACGGCCGCGCGCTGGGGCTGCTGTGGATTGATCGCGACCCGGTTGGCCCTGGGCCAGAAGACGAGCTCTATAACGAAACGGTGCTGCGACAGGGCTACAGCCGCTACGTTACGACCTATGGAAACGGTGGCCCCTACCACCAGCGCTTCGTCGCCGCCGAGGCCGAGGCCAAGGCCGCCAAACGCGGGGTCTGGCGCCGCTAAGCTGCCACTTGGGCCGCCTTAACCAGAGGCCTGGTAGGCACTTCCTAACAAGCCGCAGCTTGCGGAGGGCGTCGTGGGCCATAGAAAGCCGCCCTTATGATGAATACCTCCCGTGCTGTTGTGGCGTGCCTCGTCGCCGTCGCGTCCCTCACCCTCGGTGGCTGCGGCTGCGACCGTGACCTCGCCTACAAAGATGTGCAGATCCAGGAACTGGAGCGCATCAACAAGGAGCTGGAAGAGCAGCTCGCGCTTAAGGGGGAAAAAATTGTGCGGGAGACCCTCGTCAAGGCTCCGGCCGGCCAGCCCTCGCGTGACACCGATCAAGATGCGGTGGGCGGAAACGTGAAAGTCGGTGGTCGTCCTCAGGAGATCATCTTCTCGATCGAAAGCGCGATCCTCTTCAAGCCCGGCCAGGCCGCTCTGAGCGCCGAAGCCAAGGAATCGATCGCCCGCGTGATCGCGCTCATCAAACAGAAATACCCGAACCACTACGTGCGCGTCGAAGGCCACACCGACGACCAGAAGATCACTCGCTCGAAGGATAAGTGGGAAGACAACTGGGATCTCGCCGGTGGTCGTGCCCGCGTCGTGCTGAAGTACCTGCTCGATCGCGGTCTGAATGCTCAGGACCTCGGCTTTGCCGGTTACGCCGAACAGCGTCCCGTCACTCCGGGCAGCAACGAAGCCGCGCGCAAGCAGAACCGCCGCGTCGAGATCGTCGTCATCCCCAAGTGATCTGACGAGAGCCTGACCACATGTCAGGGGTCAAACGCGGGCCAGTTGGCGACCTTTATCTGGTCGTTGGCTGGCTCGCGGTGTTATGGGTGATCTTCATCGTCGACATCGTGCTGCGCGCGGTGTTCAACATCTGGATCGCGGGCTGGCTCGGCTTGCATCCGCGTTCGGTCGATAGCTTGGTCGGCATCGTCACCTCGCACTTCCTGCACGCCAACTTAGCGCACATCACCGCAAACAGCGTCGGTCTGCTGCTGCTCGGCTGGCTGAGCTGCAAATACAGCCGTTCCCTGACGCTGGTGGCGATCCTCTACAGCATGCTCATCGCTGGCAGCCTGACGTGGCTGGTCGGTTCATGGTCGGCACCTGCCGGGCAACTCCCGGTCCACGTCGGCGCCAGCGGCGTGATCTTCGGCCTGATCGGTTGGCTGGTGGCCAACGGTATCTTCCGCCGCGAGTGGACGTCGTTTTTCATCTCACTGCTGGTGCTGGTGTTCTACGGTGGCGCCTTGCCGGGCGTCTTGCCCAGCAACGACGCCCAGGTCGCCCAGATCAGCTGGGAGATGCACCTCGGCGGCTTCATCGGCGGCGTGCTGGCGAGCTGGCATATGCGCAAGCAGAAGGCCTAGGCCACGGCAAAAGCAGGACAACCAACCGCAGAGGCGCAGGAGGCGAGAAGAGGGCCGCAGAGCAAAACAATTTCTGTGCCACGACTGCGACGACGACCGAGCAAATAGAGGAGCCATTATCTCAAGGGAATGCCAATTCGCTTCGCTCTCTGCGGC
>JANPLC010000151.1:0-51688 GCA_031426335.1 Planctomycetota bacterium | reverse complement strand
ACGTGCGGCGGCGACCATGCCCAGCTCCAACAGAAACAGGCACAGAACGCCCTTGAACGGTTCGACGAAGAAGGCCTGCACTTCGACCATGCCTTCCTTGCCGGCGGCCCACCCGATCGCCAGACCACCGAGCAGGAGGAGGATGCTCTTGCTCGCCAGCACATGACCGACGGCGCTCCAGACGCCACCGGCCGCAACTCCGCCAGAGCGCCGCAACAGCAACAGCGCGATGACGATGGCCGGAACTTCCATCAGCGCGAGCAGAGCCGGCATAAATCCTTCGGACGGATGACCGACCTTGCCAAGAAAGGCCACCGCCGCGAGGAAGGTCACCGCTGAGGTCGAACCGTAGTGCGCTGCCAGCGAGGCACTGTCTTCCCGGCTGAAACCACCCGCACGCCGAGCGATGGCATAGGTCCAACACGGTACCGCGGCGCCGATCACCAGGGTTGCCACCGCGGCCCAACCGACCTGGGCGAGGTGCGCTTGATCGAGGGCCGCTCCGCCTTTCATGCCGATGGCCAGCAGCAGAAAGATTGCCAGCGTCTGCGACAACGCCTCAGGGAACGCCAAATCACTGCGCACCAGTTTTGCCACCACCCCGAGTGCGAAACTCAGAATCACGGGCGACAACAGGTTGTGGGTCAGCAGATCGAGCGAGTCCATGGGCGTTTTCTGGAGTGAAGCCCGCGGGTGCGGGCGTGGGCGTGGGCGTGAGCGAAAAGCTCACCACAGTGAGGAGTCGGGTGCAAGCGGGCTGATTTTACCGATTTTTCAATCACATGTAGCCGTCACGGCGTAACTTTTCGAGACCGCCGCGCCCTTCGTGATCTTGCAAGCGCCCGCTGCGTTCAGCGATGTCCTTGAGCGTGCCGGAGCTCAGTTCGGCGATGACCTCGCTGATGGAAGTGGCGCGACTGGCGATGGGTTCCTGGCACGGCCAGCAGCCCAGACTGCGATAACGCGAGCCCGTACCCTGGTCGAAGTAGAGTGAGATCAGCGGAATCGATTCGCGCTCGATGTATTCCCAGACGTTGAGTTCCGTCCAGTCGAGCAGCGGATGGATGCGCACGTGGGTCCCTGGCGCAAAGTCGGTTTTGAACTGATTCCACAGTTCCGGTGGCTGATCGCTGACGTCCCATTCGCTGTGTTTACCGCGCGGGCTGAAGTAACGCTCCTTGGAACGACTGCCTTCTTCATCTGCCCGCGCACCGACGATCACACCGGTCCACGGGGTGCGATCGGTTTCGCTCATCCATGAACCGGTGGCAAGATCCAGCCGGTAACGTGGACCGCTGCCATCAAGCGTCTGCTTCAGCGCCTCGGTGCGCAGAATGCCGCAGCACTGCTGACGTGCGAGGCGTCTGGGATCGCCGTCGGGAAAATCTTCGCGCGTGTGGACGTAGGTCCGCCGTTCGGAAAGCGCCGCGTCATGGCGACCGACGATCATGGTCAGGTTCAGTTCGCGGGCGAGCCGGTCACGATAGGTGAGCGCCTCCGGAATCTCGAAACCGGTATCGATATGCACCAAGGGGAATGGCACATGTCCAAAAAACGCCTTGCGCGCCAACCACAACAGCACCGTCGAATCCTTGCCCATCGACCACAACATGCAGAGGTCTGAGAAATGCCGATAGGATTCCCGCAGGATGTAAACGCTCTGCTGTTCGAGCGCATCGAGACGATCCATTAGATGACTCCTGGCTGATTCCGTATATTCGATGCGCCCAAATCATGTTCATCAGGCACGACGGCGAGCGGCTCCCCACCGCAACCTGGTGGGCTTACCATTTGTTTCGCCCCATAGGTATTTGAAGGGAAGTGAAGCGCGTGCGGCGCCCACCCACGCCCAAACCCGTGAATGGTTGCCGGGCGGCGTCTTCCATGCGTAATCATGTTGTGAACGCAGCCCTGCCCGACCATGACGACTTGCCGATCTATCATTCGCTTCAAGCGAACGATCCTGCCAATCAGACGAATGAACTCAGCGGCCGCGATGGGATAGAGGATAGAGCCTCACACATCGTCCAACACGATGTCCTGAGTAAGCACCAACGTCGGCGGGGTCAGGTCTAGCGGCAAGGAATCCCCTGAATTTCCTGCCTTTTCTAAGCAGCCGATCAGCAAGGAGCCGATATTCTGATTATTTTTTTCCGCCGTTGCCAATGGGCGGATCCCAGGCTCAAAGGCGCGTTCATGCGAGTCGAACCAGTAGTTATCATAGCCGACGAGGTCGACGTCGCGGTTGGGTTCGCGACCACACAAGCGGCAGGCGCGCGCGAGGTGGAAGACTTCGCCGTCGCTGGGTGCCATGATGGCATCGACCGGATCTTGTGATCCGACCAGATATTCAGCGATTTGGCCGCAAGCGGAGCGCGACTTGTCGAGGAAGGATGCTTCGTCGTGCGCCGACACGTTGGTTTTCAATTCGACCATCGGCAGTGCTGCGATTCCGGCGGCTTTCATCGCGCGCAGATGGCCTTCGCGTCTGTCTATCATCCATGGCTGCGTGCCGGTCGCGACTTGGAGGATCCGCCGCTTGCCGCGCGCCAGCAGCCATTCGGTCAACTGTTGCGCGCCGGCCGCGTGGTCGTGCTGCATCACCATGAAATCAGGACTGGGCAGGTACGAACAGTCCCAAGCAACCTTGGGAACCGGCGAGGCGCACAACTGGTGGACATAGGTGCTGAGCGGCAGGTCCTCGGATGGCATGAGCAGAATCGCTCCCGGCTTGGCGCCCTCCATGCTGCGGACCTCCTGCGCTCCCAGGCGATGCGGATCCATCAGGGTGATGCGATACGCTTTGCGATGGCAGTAGGCCAGGGCGCCGAAGAAAACCGCCGAGCCCCAGCCGCCTTGGTGGTAGGCAGAGGGCAGATCGAGCGGGAAGCCGCTGAGGATCAAGATGCCGTTGCGCGCGATGCCGTTGCTGTCGGTCGTGGGCGCAGACGCGAAGATACCGGCGCCCGGCCGCCGATCGATCAGCCCTTCGGCTTCCAATATGGCCAGGGCGGAGTCGATAGTCGCTTGGGTCACCTTGAGCTGGCGTCGCAGCGTCGAGAACGAGGGCAGACGGCGATCGGACCCCAGGGTGCTCGACGCGAGCAACTGTCGCAGGTGGTTGGCGACTTTTTCGTATTTGAAGGCGGCGGCCATGGTTATATCGATACGGTAGTCTGAGGTCACCTTTTAGCAACGTACGCGTTTTTGAAATGGTTGGATTAACCCTTTCATCGAGATGTTATCAACGCTTAAGCCCAGACAACCGTATCGATAGGCAGCGTCATCACCTTCAGGAATTCCATTCATGACCACCGTCCGCCTGCTCAGCACCCTTCCCCTCGCCACCCTGGCCTTTGGTTTGTGGACCGTGGCCCACGGTGCCGACCCCGGCGTTCCGGACCCTGCCCGCCGCCTGCAAGTCGAAGCGACTTGGACCGGCAACACCTACGTCGGCAATCCGGCGCGGCGGCATGTACCGCATATGGTTTCAGCGTTGTGCGTGACCCCTGACGGCACGGTCTACACCGGCAGCTATTGGGAAGAAGCCTGTGGCGTGATCGCTGAGATGAAGGATGGGGAGGTGACCCAGATCCCGCAGCAGATGACCCAACATTGGGGCAACCAGGGCGGCAACGCAGTGGCGGCGAACGACAAGTTTCTTTTCACCGCCAAGAATGATTGGAATGGTCTCGCGCGCTTTCAGCGACAGAGCTTGTTGTACAAAGAACCGCTGCGTCGCGACCTCGGCGGGCACGTCATGGGTGTGGCGTTGACGGCTGACCGGGTCTTTGCGGCATGTCCGTGGATCAGCAAAATTCTCATCCTTGATCACGATCTGAAAGATGTTGGTTCTATCGATCTGCCCGGGCGCAAACCGGACGAGATGCTGTTCGACGCCAAGGGCAGGCTGTGGGTGTTGCTGCCCAGCGAGCATAAAGTCATCTGCCTGAAGCCCGACGGCACCATCGAGCCAGTTGAAATCCAATTGCCCGAAGACTGCAAACCGGTCGCCATAGCCGTGAATCCCAAAGGCGAGTTGTGCGTCGCCGATGCTGGACCGAGCGAACAGATTCTGGTCTACAGTAAGATCGACACCAAGCCGGTGCTGGCGCGGCGTATCGGCGAAAAAGGCGGCGTGTGGTCAGGCCCCAAGCGTGGCGTGCCGGGTCCGCTCCGTTTCAACGGGCTCAGCGGACTCGGCTTCGACCGCGCCGGAAACATGGCGGTAGCTTACGGTAGCGGACACGGTCAGGGCAACTGCATTCAAATGTATGGAGCCAACCTCACGCTGACATGGGAACTGCACGGAGTGATCTGGAATGAATGCGCTGCCTCGGATCCACGCGACGAAGCACTGGTGATGAGTCGGTTCACGCAGTCCCGGCTGTTGCCGGGCAAGAACCCGGGATGGCGTTTGGAGTCGTACACGCGCGATCCTTACAAAGGCTACACCAACGGCGATCCCGAGGAGGACGGCATGATGTCGCCGCTGACGCTGAAGGGGAAACCGTTCTTCTTTTCGCGGAAGGGACACCAGGGAACGCCGGTGTATCGCTGCGATGGCGACAAGAGTCCATTGCTGATCCCCTGCGCGTTCTTCGGAGAAAAAGCGGTCTGGATCGACCGAAACGGCGACGGCAAGCGGACCGCGGATGAGGAAATCGCGCCGGCGAAGAACATGTCCTGCATCGGATGGGGGCAGTGGATCGATGAACGTGGCGACTATTGGTGCGGCAGACAGGGCGTGGCTGAACCAAACGGCGTCGTGCATGTTCCGTTTGCCGGACTCGACGCCAAAGGCATCCCGACCTGGAATGTCGCTGGCGCGACCTATGAGGTTCCGCCGGCGCCGTACACCGATGTCCGCCGTCTGCGTTACTTTCCGGCCACCGACACCATGTACTGCATCGGCTACACCAGCGAGCTGAAGCCGGGCACGAACGAACATGGCGTCGGCGGTCGCTTGCTGACGCGTTACGACCACTGGCGCGGCGCGCGCACGCTGGCGTGGTCCCGGCAGCCGTCCTACCGCAATGACTCGAAGGAAGGAACCCTGGGCTTGGACATGGGCGTCGTCCGCTGCATCGAGGTCGTCGGCGACTACGTCTTCTGCGTCTTCGCCAACGACAACCAGGTGCTGCATCAGGGCCGCGGCCATATTGAAGTCTACCGGACCAAGGATGGGTCCTTCGTCGGCTGGATCGAACCGCCGGACACCATCGGCAGAATCGGCAATCAGGACTTTTCCGACACCGTCTCCGGGCGAGTGCTGAGCGACGGGAGAATCCGCTTGGTGGTGGAAGACAACGAGTGCGGGAAAGCAGTGATCTACCATTGGAAACCTGAGGCGCTGTGCCCGTGGCCAGCGACGCCCGCTGCCAAGGGCGTTGGACAAGCCAGTGGCGATCTGGTCGGCTGGTGGTCCTTCGACGAAGGCAAAGGCAGGTCGAGCACAAACAGTGCCCCAGGCGCGACCACCGGCGCGGCCCTACTCAGAGGCGCCGACTGGACGGCGGGCGCTCTCGGCGGAGGCGTGCAACTCGATGGGAAGCTTGATCGCGTGTTGGTCGAAGATGGATTCTCACCCGGTTCCATGGACGCGCTGACGGTGGCCTTTTGGGGCTACCAAGATGTCACCCAGCATGCTTCGTCCGGCATCCTGGGAAAATGGCGCAGCAACGACACCGTCGACTTCAATCTCGACCTACCCGACAACAATGGTGCCGTTCGCCTGATCTTGGGGAGGCGTTTCCAGCTCAGTACGCCAGTGGTTATCCCGCTGCAAAAGTGGTTTCACTTGGCAGCGACCTGGGACGGTAAAACCGCCGCCATCTATCTTGATGGACAGTTGAAACACTCGGTTGCCTGTGTGGGCGGACCCATCCCCGATACGGCGGGATGTCTGCTGAACATTGGTCGTAGTTGGGATTCCAGCTGGCGTGGAAAACTCGACGAGGTGCGTATCTACCGACGCGCGCTCAACGCGGTCGAGATTGGAACGCTGGCCGAGCGGCCACGCTGACTGGGACTCGCCTGATTCACCGGCCGCGACGTTTTCGCTGCGGCCATGCCAGGGAGGTGCGCCGCACCGCCTGCACCGCCTGCACCGGCGATGATGACACGCAGGCCCCGCTGCTGCACGGTGCCGGCCTAGGACATCAGCAGCTCGGGCGTGCGGTGGGCGCTGACCACTCGGACCTCATGGACGACGCCCTGCGATCCAACGTCTCGCTGGCATGGCGCATGGTCTCCCAGTCGCTACGCGAGCCATGATCACGCCGACTTGTGGTTGCGGTACTGCGTGCTTTACGGACGAAGATGGGGCGAACACCGCGCCAACCGACCATGACGACTTGCCGATCAATCATTCGCTCCAAGCGAACGGTTGCGCGATGGTGACGAATCAACGTCCACGTCGAGCGCGTGCCGCCGCGATGATCGCCACCACTGCCGGATGCGTCACGCGGCGTTCCTGCGACACCGCGTAGAAGCGTACACGAATCGCCTCGATGCGGCCGATGGAGACCATGCGATAACGCGCGACGGCTTCATCTTCCATGATGCTCGGAACGGGGCAGATGCCGACGCCACTTTCCGCAAACACTTTGAGCAGGGCGTTGTCGACGAATTCTCCCACTACGGTCGGCTTCATACCCTGCTGCGCAAACCACTGGTCGAGTTCATGCCGCATCTGCGAACCCTCGGCGGGCAATAAGAGTGGGGCGCGTCCTAGGCATTTCGGAAACGTGCGGCGCAAGGTCGATGCCTGTTCCGTAGGGGCAAGAAAACTGATCGCCGATTCGGCCAACAAATGATGGTGGGCATGGCTGCTGCCGGGCGGCGTCGGATGATCGATCAGGACCAGATCGTAGGCATGCACCGCCAGATCGGCGAGCAGGCGTTCTGCTTTGTCCTCGCCACAGCTCAGGCGCACCGGATGTGACAACGACAGCGCCGGCATCAATGCCTGGTGCGCTACCAGTTTCGGCACCACGTCCGCGATGCCGACCCGCAGCCGCACCTCGCCACCGGTGGCCTGTCCATCCAACGCCGTCCGCAAATCGCCGCCCAGCGCAACCACCTCATCGGCGTAGCGCAGCGCCAGACGACCGGCGGGGGTCAGCACGACCTGCCGGCCTTTGCGTTCAAACAGCGCGTGACCCAGAACCCGTTCCAGTTCGCGCACCTGGCTGCTGATGGTGGATTGGGTGACGTGCAGCTTGCGCGCCGCGGCAGAGACCCCTCCCGCATGGGCGACGTGACGGAAGTAGAGCAGGTGATGGAAGCTGAAGTCACGCATGGGACTGCACTCTGCTGCGCTCGGTGCGGGCGTCGAGCCGCACGATCCATCGCCTCGGCCGATGGGTGCGGTGGCGAGACCGATTGGCCCTCCTCAGCGAACTTGGCACAAATGACCGCAAAGGAGGCCAGCCATGATTACTCCCTATCCACCCCTGATTGGTCCACGGGTTGAACTGCTGCGGGTTCGCCGAGTGGACCCCACCATCGACGTCGTGCCCAGCGAACTGCAACTGCAGCCACCGGATCCCGCAGATCAACCGCCACTGCCAGCGCGCTGGCGCAAGGATAGCGCCGAATTCAGCGCCGAGGCCCTGCGCCGACTAGAAGCGGATCTGCTCACCACTGCATTAGGAACCAAGTCATGAGGTGCCCGTTGGCTTGATACGTCGCTGGTCACCAAAGATGTCGCAGGCGGCCGTAGAGAATGGGGAGAGTTGGAATATGCGGCAGAGTGACGGCGGTCGAGTGGTGAGTAAATCGCTATGACGGCCGTTCTGGGTTCTGCCCGAAACTGTTCGGCTCTGCGGCCCTCTTCTCGCCTCTGCGTCTCTGCGGCTACCGCTGTCGGCCGTCCTTACTTCCATTGGAACAGCTCACTCTGCACCACCGCGTGAACCAGCGAGCGTACGCCATAGTCCTTGCCGGCGGTTTTCACCAGCGCGTCGATCGCTGGCTGGTCGACGGCAGTCGCGGGCGCACCGGTGGCGTAGGTCACCAAGTGGCGGGCCAAACCACGAGCCAGCAATTCTGGTTTGTCGGCCAAGTATGAACGTAGTCCCACGATGTTGGCGAAGGTTTTCCCGCCCGGGACTTTTCCGCTGGGGTCGACCGCCAGGCCGTCTTTCCAGGTCTTCTTGTCGGGCTCGCGGTAGCGCGTGCGGAAGGCGCCAGTGACATCGAAACTTTCCAGGGCGAAACCATACGGATCGAACTTGGCGTGGCAGGCGGCGCACGAGCCCTTGCTGCTGTGCAGGGCCAGTTGCTCACGCAGCGTAGTCGCGCCGCGGATGTCGGGTTCGACCGCGGGAATGTCGGATGGAGGTGGCGGGATGGGCGTGCCGAGCAGACGCTCCGCCACCCACACGCCGCGTTTTACCGGCGAGGTGCTGGTGCCGTTGGCGGTGACCTTCATCACAGCTGACTGCGTCCAGATGCCGCCGTACGGCGTCTCGCTCGGCAAGGTCACCTGCCGCAGGTGGGAACCGTCGACGCCCTTCAAGCCGTACAACGTGGCCAGGGGCTCATTGACCAGCACCCACGGTGCGGCGACCAGATGACGGACGCCGAGGTCCTCGTCCAACAGTTTGCGGAACGTGGCGTAGGTTTCCTGCGCGCTGGAGTGCTTCAGGTATTCGCCGTACCCAGGATACAACTGCGCATCGGGCGTGGTGTCGTTCAACATGCGCAGGCCCACCCATTGGTCGACGAAGTCGTGGCTGAATCGCTGCGAGCGCGGATCGTTCAGCAGGCGTTCGGTCTGCTGACGCAGCACCGACGCGTCGCTCAGGCGGCCGCTGCGCGCGATCTTCATCAGCTCGTCGTCGGGCGTCGAGTTCCACAGGAAGTACGACAGCCGCGAGGCCAGGGCAAAGTCCGACAATTTTCCTGGGGCTTCGATGACGCAGAGAAAATCCGCACTGGTCATCAGCTCAGCCACCTGGTTAAGGAACGCCGCCTCCATCGACACGCCGGCATCAAGCTGTTGGGCGATGGCCTCGACCTGCTTGTTCAGCTCGCCGTTGGTCAGGTCGCGGCGGAACAGGCGTGCGCCGACTCGTGCGATGGTGGTGTGCATCAGCGCCAGGAAATCCGCGCGGTTCACCGATTTTTTCCCGCCCGCTTTGCGCAGTTCCTCCGTCAACGCCGGTGGCAGATCCGCGGTCAGCCAGCGATCACCGGCGATGGGCAGTTCCGGGCCTTCGATTTCCATCCATTGCACGGCCAGCCCTGGGCCTTTGCAGTTCTTGGCCTGCGAGTTCTTAGGCACCTGCACGCCGATGCCGAGCGGGATCGGACGGATGCCGACGCCGCCCTTGAGCATGACCTCGACCTCGACCACGGCGGCTTTTCCAGGGGGCGCTTCCAGCACGGCGATCAGTTCCAAGATTTGCGGATACGCATGGGTATTGCCGGCGTACAAGCCGAACGGCATCGGCTTGTCGGTCTGGTAGCCGTAGACCGAGAAGCGCACCTTATGTTTGCCCGCGACGCGCGTGCCGTGGAAATTGAGCCGACCAGAATTGACGTCCGAGTTGAACGACACCATGGTTCCGCCGTCCAACACCAACGTGTGCCCAGGCGATTGACCGCTCTCCATCGCTTCGGCCCGCACCACGCGCTGGCCGTCTTCTTTGCGCGGTTGCCGCAGCACCCATTTTTTCAGCAGGTCATCGGCCATGGTGAAATAACCGAACGCACCATCGGCCGACAACGGCAGCGCACCCGCGACCTTGTCATAGCCATCGACGCGCCCGTCATTGGGCAGGTGCACATCAACCGCCGGACGGATGCCGAACAGGTCTTCGATGGTGTTGGCATATTCGTTACGACTCAGGCGGCGCAGCTTGGCGCGTCCGACCTGACGGGTCTTGGCCAGCATCAGCGCGCTACCCTCGCCGCGGATCCAGGTGGCGATGGTCTTGCGCTCGCTGTTGCTCAGCGGCTTGGCGTCTTCGGGCGGCATTTCACCACTTTCGATCTGCTCCAGCACGCGAAACCACAGATCGCGATCGGCGGCAAGCTGCTCTGACGTACGCGCCTGCGATAAATCGAGTTTGGCTTTCTGCTTTTCTGCACCGTGACATTCCGTGCAGCGAGTCTTGAGGATCGGTAACACGCGCGAGGTAAAGGTGGCGGTGGCGTCACCGGCGATCGCGGTGACCACGCATACGAGCAACAGCGCCGTGGTACGCAGTACAGGAGTCATGGTGAGGTGTCGCATGGGTCAGACCAATCCGGCAATGGGTTTGCTGCCGGAGCCGAAGCTCTCGGTCTCAACACCGAATTGCTGCAGCATGCTGACGTAGAGCTGCGCCAGCGGCGTGTTGTTCTTGCGGTCACCAGCCACGTGGTTGCCGTGTTTCCACCCGCCACCGGCGAGCAGGATCGGTAGGTTGCTGGTGCCATGACCGCTGGCGTCACCCAGATTGCTGCCGAGCAGGACCTGGGTGTGGTCGAGCAGCGTTCCGGAACCCTCCTTTATTTCGCGCAGTCCGACCAGGAACTGGCGGACCGCGTCCATCTCCGCGCGTTCAACCGTGCGCAGCTGTTCCAGCTTGGTGGCATCCTTGCCGTGATGCGTCAATCCATGGTGACCGATCGACACCCCAGGAATTGGTGGCGTGGATTCAGCACCTTTCAGTGCGATGGTGATGACGCGGGTCGAATCCGTGCGCAGCGCCAGACGCGTGAGCATGAGCAGCGCGTTGACGCGACCGATCAGATCGCTTTTGTCGGTGCTGTTGGCCGGCGCTTTTTCGTCGACCGTCGGTTTGGGTCGGCGCACCCAGTCTTCGTTGGCATGCAGTTGGCGCTCCATGTCGCGCACCGCTTCGTTGTAGTCAGCAAGTTGCTGCTGGTCCTGCGCGCCGAGCTTGCTCTTCAGCGCCATGAAGCGGTCGCCCATGCGATCCAGGATGCTCTGCCCACGTTTCAGTCGTGCGACCTCAGCGTCCATCTGGTCGGGTTTCCCCGCCAGGAACAGTCGTGCGAAGATTTCTGACGGCCGCTGCAACGGTGGAATGCCAGCACCGCTCGCGGTGTAGCTGAGTCCCGGACCATCGTCGGTCGCCATGGTCAGCATGGGAAAACGCGTGGCCGCGCCGACGTGTTGCGCTGCCAGCACATCGAGCGAGATGCTGTTGCGGAAGTTCGGCGAATTGGGTTGTTTGGCGCTGGTCAGGAAACATGCCTCCGACGCATGATCGCCACCCATCTGCGGATGCGCGATGCCGGAGAAGATGGTGAAGCGGTCGCGTAGATCACCGAGCACCGCGCTGTATTCACTGGCTTCGTAGTCGCGTCCGGGTTTCTCCGGAAAGAAAGACGGGCCATAGAAGCCGAAGTTGGCGCAAATGTTCACCATGCGCTTCGGCGAGGGCCCTGCTTTGGCAGCTGGTTCGGCGCCACCAGCCAGGCTTTCCAGCCACGGCAAGGCGAGCACCACGGCACCAACGCGCAGGACCTGACGACGGGACAAGGACGTGGAGTTCATGGGCGGGCTTCGCTCCGGGTGATCATGGGGTTCCTCAGCAGATGATCTGCGGCATGGAAACCTTAACCGGGAAAATCACGACGTAGTTCGGGTCTCAGGGCGTCTCAGGGCTTGGCCTCGGCGTAGATCGCCTTCACTGCTCGTTGCTCAGGATTGCCGCTCCACGCCCGGAACGTCATCACGTCGCCGGCGGCAACGGACTTCACCAACGCATCGCGGTGCTGCGTCAGGTACGGGCCCTCCAGGGGGGCGATCACGGTGAATGCTCCAGGCAGCGTCTGACGTGCGGTATCGGCCGTGATGCCGGTCGACGATTGGGCCGGATTGGTCCACGGCGCGCCCCAACGCCAGGTGTCAGCGTCAGCGCCGGTGGGGATCAACAGCACGCCGGGTGACGCGGCGGTGATGCGCCGACAGATGGTGGTCATGGTCAATGCGTTGCCGCCATCACCCAGCAGCGGGAAGATCGTCGCACCCCAACGTTTTTGCGCGTAGGCGATTTTGGCCTGCACGTCGTGCACCGGATCAGCGAGCGGACGGAAGCTCCATCCGCCAGTCGGCGTTGCCACCAGCGATTCAGTACGCACCACCACGCCGACGGCGAAACCGGCGGCACGCAGGCGAGCCATCATACGGTCCGCAACCACGTCCATTTCTGGCGCCAAGGTGGCGAGCCGCCGGGGATCACCCAGGTACCCTGGGCCTTCCAGATCCCAGAACACCACGCCTTGAGCGCCGACTTCGCGCAGGTTGGCAAGGGTGCTGTCGATCAGCGCGTCGACGCGTCGATGGAACGCCGCCAGTCCGCTGGGAGACATGACATCGACCTTGGCGTCGCCGAACCAGCCGCGGGGATTGTTGGGCCAGCCGGCCTTCTCGCGACATAACATCATCACGCCGAGCGGACGACGATCATCCCAGCGCAGCTCGGGCACGCGGGCGATCGCCAGGGGTTTGCCGGTTTCAGCCAAGGCGGCTTGGCCAGGGCCGAGTTCTTGGCTAGTGGTCGTCCCCGCGGACGTGATTCGTACTCGGCCATCGTCGACTTCCACACTGGTGCGATCACCCGCGGTCATCACGGTGAAACGGGTTCCGATGACGGCGACGGTCGCCTGCGGCGTGGTGATCGCCACCTGACGATCGGCGGTTTGATGTGCGACTGCGGCGGTGAGGGTGCCGGATTCCAACTGCACGCGCACGCCTTCAGGTCCAGCACTGAGCGTCATCGTCGTTTGACTGCCGAGGCCCAGCACGGTGTCCTCGCGGGTGAAACGCAGTTCCAGCGACGTGCCCAGAGCGGTGCTCAAGCGATCACCACTGCGCAGCACCAGATCGCTGCGCAGCGGTTCCGTGCGTTGATCAGCATGATGTAACAGGCCCGCGTCACCGGTTGGCGCGTGCAGCTGCGCGACCCGCGCCAGCACGTCAGCGTCGCCACCGTGGTGCAGCAACGCCCAGCTCACCGCGATCACCAACAGCGCCGCGCAACTGGCCAACGCCCAGCGTGGACGGCTCCACCAGGCAGAGGGGGCGGAGACGGTTGCGTCGGTACTCTCGTCTGTAGTCGTGTTTTCTTTGGCGTTTTTCTTTGAGTCGGTCTTCACGGTCAGCGGCTGTTCGGCACTTCCGCTGTAGGGGTATTGGCGCAGCAAGATCTCGTGCTGGAGGGCGACCCAGAAGCGCCGGCATGAGTCGGGTTCCGCGCGCAGACGACGTTCGAGCGTCGCCAACCGCTCACCGCTCAGCGTTCCCGCCAAGTAGTCATCGACCAGTTCCAGGAGTAGGCCGCGGTCGCTCATGGTGCCATACCCAAACGCGCCAACACACACTCGCGCAGCGCACGCCGCATGCGCGAGAGCAGCACATGCACCACGTTCGCCGCTTTGTTTTGACGCTCAGCGATTTGGGCCGGCGACAATCCTTCGCCATAGGCCAGCGCCGTCAGCTGACGTTGCCCAGGCGTGAGTTTGTCCAGGCAACGATGCAGCGCTTCGCGTTGCTGTTGCCACGCATCCACATCCGGAGCGACGGATTCCAGCGCCGCCAAAGCCTCCAGGGACAACGTCGCGCGTTCACGTTTGCGCTCGCGTAACAGTTCCATGGTTTTGAAGCGCGCGATGACCCGCGCCCAGGCGAGAAAATCACTGCCGAGCGCAAACGTGTCGGCGCGTTTGGTGACCACCAGGAACACCTCTTGCAGGATGTCTTCGGCCAACACCAGATCGCCGCAGATACTGGCAATGAAGCCATGCAGCAATCCGCTGTGGCGGACAAAGAGCTGCTGGACCTGTTCGGTGTGCGTGGCCATGGGATTCCCCAGCAGATGACCCGAGACGGACAAACCTTAACCGAAAAATTACTCGGCTAGTGGTTTCAGCGCTTGGAGTCCGGGCATAGCGGTGCATTTCCCGGTCCAAGGCGTCATTCTCAAGCTCAATCTGGGCCACGTGACTGCGGCCAGTACCACGTCGGGCCTCTGCCCCGCCACCTGGGGCAGGAAGTGCTCCAAGAACCGGAATGAGAGGAATTGGAAGGTTACAACTCACGGTGAGTGGCATTAGGGTGATCAACGTTGGTCACCGCTGACACGTATCAGCATCTGCCCAGAAAGCCGTCCCCATGTTCCGAATCCTGTTCACCAGCGTCGTGCTGGCCGCGTCAGGTCACCTGATCGCCGTCGACCAGCTGCGCCAATCCACCAACCTGCTGCGCAACGGCTCCTTCGAAGGGGGGCTGTTGTACTGGCACAACATCGAGCCCGCCAACCACCGACTGGTGGACGGCGGCAAGAACGGCGCGCAGGCGCTGCGAATCGATAAGGGCAACGTCATGAGCGCCCCGTTCGTGTGCGAACGCGGCAAGCCGATCACGGTCAGTTTCTGGGTGAAAGGCGACGCCCCAGGCGAGGTGCGCGTGCAGCTGCCGCCCAGCGCGCGCGAAGTCGGTCACAACCATGGTCGCTTGTGGAAGCGCGAAGCGACCAAGTCTGCGCCGATCACCACCGCGTGGCAGCGCGTAACCATCAGCATGCCAGCGGATGTGCCGCAGGACGGTTTCTGGCCGAATCCACATTACCTCGTGCAGTTCGAAGGGACGGTACCGCTGACCATCGACGGCGCGGTGGTGACGCAGGACGCCCAGGGAACCCTGGACTACGTGCCGCGTCGCCCGGTCGAGGTGCTGGCGTCGTGCGAGGATTTCAAGGGTTACACCGTCGACGGCAATCTGCTCGAACGCGGCCAGAACGTACGCCTCAGTGCGCATGCGTCGAATCCAGGGACCACGCCCCAGGCGATCACGTTGCGTTGGCAACTGATCGACTACGAAGGCGTCGAGCCACGCGGCAAGGCGATTGAACGCCAGGTGACGCTCGCCCCAGGACAGACGGTGCACGAAGTCGCCGAGATGAAGTTGGAGACTCCCGGGACCGTACTGGCGCGCGTTAGCGTACTCAGCGCGGGAAAGCTGATCGACAGCAGCGACCAGCCGCTGACCTCGCTGCCTTATCCGTATGCACCGCGCAAAGCGGATCTGCGCGAGCGTTTCGGCGGCTCGTTCTTCGGACCGCATTCGGCAAAACTCGGTAGTCGTATGGGCTTTGCCTGGAGCCGCTGGTTCCCGCACACCAAGTGGCAGGACCACCAACCGGACAACCGCGAGACTTTCCATTGGTTCGATAAAGAACTCGACCTGTTGGAAGGCCTCGGCATCAGCTCGCACATGGTGCTCTATGGTTGGCCCACATGGGCGATGGATCCGGAGGGCAAGGAGGGGTCGAACCCATTGCCGAAAGATATGCGCTGGAAGGCCAACGATCCGCGTTGGGATGACCTGTCGCTGGTCACCGCCTGGGACAACTACGTCATCAAGGCGACCGAGCATTACCGCGGACGGTCGCTGATCTACGAGATCGAAAACGAACCTGAGTTCGACAAGTGGGACAACCTCAAGGACGAATACGCGCGTTTCACCGTGCGCACCGCGAAGTTGATCAAACGCACGGATCCCACGGCCAAGGTGATGATCAACAACGTCTACGGCATCCCCAGTGGCATCAATCATCACCTGCTGGTGAACGGCGGGGCCAAGGTCATCGACATCATTTCGTGGCACGACTACCACGAAGGGTGGCTCGCCGATGCGATGGCGATGAAGCGCATGAAGGCTAACCTCAAGGCCGTCGGCGGTGAACACATCGAGATCTGGTTCAACGAAGGCTGGTCGTTCACCAACACCATCGTCGACGAGCCGATCGCCTGTACGCGCCTGACCAGCGCGCAGAGCACCAATGCCACGGTCGATTCGATCGTCGAACTGACCATTGCTGGGCAGGACAAGTGCATCCTCTTCCACACCGGCTACGAGCAGCACGGCATGAGTTTCTGGGATTACTCAGGCCCGGGCACGATGTTGTGGGACTGGTACGGCAACCCGCTGCCGCTGGTGCCGGCGTGGAACGTGATGAACCACCATGTCGGCTTGTCGGAAACCCTCGGCCACGTGCGTCCCGCCGGCGCGAACCTCTGCGTGTTCCAGGATCTGCGCAATGGTCGCGGCGTGCTGGTGGCTTATGCCGATCGCGAAGCCGCCGCCGACGTCACGCTGGAGCTGCCGTTCGATGGCCTGATCGCCGAAGACGCCATGGGCCACGCGCAGCCGCTCGGCGGAATAAAACTGACGCTGTCCAAGAGTGGACGACCGGTGTTCCTCTACGATGCCAAACGCACCGCTGGGCGTGACTACCTGAAGGCGATTGAGCCGCTCGATCGCAAGCATGCGAGCTTCGTCGCCGCTGGTGGTGCGGTCAGCCTGCCGCTGGTGTGGGCCGGTACGACGAATGGTTCCGCCGAGGGCAACCCGGCGCTGGCCGATGGTCGCGCGGTGTGGCGTCTGGATCAGGTGTTCCCGCCGGAACCATCCGTCGCTGCAAATTACCGGCCACTGACGTGGAAGGACGGCTGGTGGGTCGCGGACAAAGACGGCTTCGGCGGCCAACCGAAGAGCGAGCAACGCGATCGTGGTATTCGCATGGAGTTCCGCGCCTCGCACAGTGCCTCTCCCGGCGAGAAACTCTGTGGCCTGGTCTACATCGCGGATAAGGCCGGAGATTACCGCCTCTCCGGCAGTGCCGAACTGCGACTGTGGGACGGCGGCAATGCGACGCGCCTTTCGCTGTGGCATAAGACCGCCGCGGGTGCCAAGCAGCTCGCCAGCACGCCTCTAAAAAATGGCGAGCGCTTCGACCTGTCCGCGTGGAGCGCGACGCTGGCCAAAGGCGATGAACTGGTGTTGCTGCCACGCATCGACGGCATGTTCACCGGCGGTGACGTGACGCTGCGCGACCTCAGCCTCAGCAGCGGTGGCGCGGCGACGCCGACGTGGCGTCTGCCGGCGGTGTGGGAAGGCACGAAGACTGGAGCGACCGATGGCAACCCCATCGCCGCTGGCGGCAAGCCGGTGTGGCGCGTTGACCAACTGTGGCCGGCGAACGAGTTCATCTTCGCCGCCAACTACAAACCGTTGGTGTGGTCGGGCACCGAATGGGTGCCGACCGAGCACGGTCACGGCGGCCAACCGGCGCTGCGCGTCGCCGACGGCAATTTCCAGGCCGCCGTGCGCGGTGTGTGGGGTGGCGTCGACCAGGAACAGCAACGCACCGGCGCCCTGGTGTTCATCGCGCCGAAGACCGGCATTTATCGCGTACGCGGCAGCGCTCGTTGCAAACCGTGGGAAGGCGGCGCCATGAGCTACCCCCTCGTGTTATTGAAGAAGGACACCCAGCGCGCCGCCGAAGTGAAGCGCCTCGACCTGCCACGCGACGACACACCGGTGCTGTTCGACCTCGAAGTCGAGCTGAGCGACGGCCACGAACTGCTGTTCCTGCCGCTCATGCCGCACTGGCACAATGCGGCGACGGTGCGGATCGAAGGGGTGGAGGTGAGTGTCAAATGAGCAGGGAGCTTCGAGCTACGAGCTACGAGCTGCGAGTTTCAGTTCGCGCGGTGACTTGTCTGGACTCGCAGCTCGCAGATCGTAGCCCGTAGCCCTCCCATGGCCATCACCCTCAAACGAATCGCTGAACACTGCGGTCTGTCGCTCCAGACCGTCGGCGCGGTGCTCAGTGGCAAGGAATCGCTGTTTCGTCCGGAGACAGTTGCGCGGGTCAAGGCTGCTGCTGCTGAGCTGGGCTACCGCCCGAACAGCGCGGCCAAGGCCATGCGCTCCGGGCGCTTCAACAGCGCGGCGTTGGTGCTCAGCGACAATCCCTGGCGCAGCACGTTGTTTCGCCCGCAGATCACCGGCATGGATCACGCGTTGACTGCCGCCGGCATGCACTTGGTCCACGCGCTTATCCCGGAACAGGATCTGCGCGAACGTGGGCAGGTGCCCAAGATCATCGGCGAGCTGATGGCCGATGGTCTGCTCATCAATTACAACACCGGCATTCCCGACGCTCTCGATCAGGTGATCACCAAACACCGCCTGCCGGCGATCTGGATGAATGCCAAGCGCGAGCGTGACTGCGTGTCCCTGGATGATGAGGGGGCCGGCGGCCTTGCCACCGAGCACCTTCTGCAGCTCGGTCACCGACGCATCGCGTATATCAACTACTGCCACGCTACGACGCAGACGGATCATCATTACAGCGCCTGGGACCGCCAAGCCGGGTACGAACAGGCGATGCGTGCGGCCAAACTCGCGCCACGCGTCATCACTTCACCGCAGTCGATCCCGTCGTCGCAAATCCCACAGGCGGCCCGTGCTTGGCTTGAGGCAACGGATCGACCGACCGCGGTGGTGACCTACTGCGCGCGCGAAGCTGAACCGATCCTCTACGCCGCGACGGCGTTGCTTGGCATGCAGGTGCCGCGCGACCTCAGCATCGTCACCATCGCCGACGACCCCGCCGACCACACCGGCGTACCGCTCGCGACGGTGATCCTGCCACGTTACGACCTGGGCAAGGTCGCGGTCGAGTTGTTGCTGGAACGTATCGCCGCACCGAAACGTTCGCTGCCGGCGAGATGTTTGCCGGTGAATCTGGACCCGGGCATCAGTACGGCACCACCACTCTGAATCGTGGTCCGACTACAAGAGTGGCCTGGAGCCGTTCCGGTGGATCCCCGGACATGTGCGTGGTGTTAAGACCCATCACCTCGGTGGTCACAGGACCAGTAAGACCAGGTTGAGGTGGTAGCCGCGTAGGCGTAAGGTCGCCTCCTGGTGCGCTTGGTCCGCGTCAGGCCACCAGCGCCAACTTTCTTCCTCACCTGCGCTCCTGAGTGGACAGGTACCTGAAAATGCTCTCCCTCACTTCACGTATGGTGGTGTCCGGCGGTTCCTTGCGATGGAAGTACGCGTCCATCCTGGCGGCCGTACAGGTAGCTCTCTTCAGCATGGCAACGACCGGCCATGCAGGCGAGGCGGCTACGACCTCAGCCGCGGCGGCGGCGGTCGCCCACACCTTTGACACCAAGGTCAAACCGTTCCTCGACACCTACTGCGTCGGTTGCCACAACGCCAAGACCCACAAGGGTGACCTCGACCTGTCGGTGTACACCCGCGGTTCGGCCGCTCTGCCCAGGGCCGACATCTGGAAGGACTGTGCGAAACGCATGCAGGCGGCTGAGATGCCGCCCGAGAAAGAGCGCAAGCAGCCCAGTGCGGAAGAGCGCGCGGAGGTCGTGGCCTGGGTGCGCAGTCTGAAGCAGCTCAGTCCAAAGGATCCGGGTCGCGGGGTGATGCGGCGCTTGTCGCAGGTGGAATATGCCAACACCCTGCGCGACCTGCTGGGCGTCGACCCGAGTGTGGCGGACCAGCTTCCGCGTGACGTGGTCGGCGAGGGCTTCAACAGTTCGATCTCGCCGCTGCTGATGGAAAAGTATCTGACGGTCGCCGATGAGGTGCTCGATCACCTGATCAAACCGAATCAACTCACCATCAGTTGGAAAGCCGGCCAACTCGACGCCATGCTGGGCGGCAAGCCAGATGCGGGTAAACCTGACGGCAAGGAACGACGTCTGAGCGGTCCGAGCGAAATGACCACGATGATGTCGGCACCCGTCAATGGCACCTACACCATCCGCGTGCGTGCGGCGGCTGAAAAAGTCGTCGAAAAAACCGTCAGCAAGGATCCGGCCCGCTTGGCGGTACGGGTCGATGGGCACGTGGTGGGCGAGGTCAAGGTCACCGCCGCTCCGAAAACCCCAGGCACCTACTCCATCACCTGCAAACTGGCCGCAGGAAAATCGCACCTCTCGGTGTTGCTGGTCAATCCCTTGGTGGAGGTCGTGGCGAGCCCGGCGAAACCGGCAACGCCAACGCAGCCTGCGACGCCACCACCGACCGAACGGATACCGCGGACCGTGATCGTCGAGTCCATCGAGGTGGTCGGTCCGCCAGGCGCACTGCCAACCGAGACCCAACGCCGCCTGTTCGTCGCCATGCCGGGGAAGGACCTGAGCAAGCTCGACGCGGCCAAACAGATCGCTGAATCGTTCGCCCGGCGGGCGTTTCGCCGGCCAGTCACTGAGCAGGAGATCGCGACGTTGTTGTCGGTCTTCAAACTCGCCGACGATCAGGACGAGGTCTTCACCGAGTCGGTGAAGTTGATGCTCAAGGCGGTGCTGGTGTCACCGGCATTTCTTTTCATCACGCCTGACGAGGGCGGTGTCAGTGGGCCTGTCAGTGGACGAATGGCGAGCGCGAAAACGGATATCGTTCCATTGGGTCAGCACCAACTGGCGTCGCGCTTGTCCTACCTGTTCTGGGCGACCATGCCCGATGACGAGCTCAAAGCCCTGGCCGATGCCGGAAAATTGCATGATCCCGCCGTCATCACCGCCCAGGTGCAGCGCCTGATCGCCGATCCCCGTTCAGCGGCCTTGTTCCACAGCTTTGGCGCAACCTGGCTGGGCGTGGATAAACTGCATGACCACGTCGTCAGCGAAAACCGCTCCGCGCTGCTGACCAAGGAACTACGCCAAGCGATGTACGATGAGCCGGCGATGTTGTTCGATCTCATTCTGCGCGAGAACCGTAGCCTGATCGAACTGATCGACGCGGACTACACCTTCATGAATGGCGCGTTGGCCAAGCTCTACGGCATGGAGGCAACGGTGAAGGGGGCGAAGATGGTGCGCGTTCAACTCAGCGATGCCAATCGTGGTGGTGTCATGGCCATGCCGGGTGTGCTGACGGTGACCTCACAAGCATCACGCACCAGTCCGCCCCAGCGCGGTTACTGGGTGTTGAAGCAGATCCTCGGACAAGCGCCACCGCCACCCCCGATGAATGTGCCCGCGCTCGAACAACAGAACACCACCGCGAATTCAGATTTGAGCCAGCGTCAGCGCATGGAACGCCACCGCACCGACCCGGCGTGTGTCGATTGCCATCGCACGCTCGATCCCATCGGTTTCGGCTTGGAAAATTTTGACTCCATCGGCCGGTGGCGGGACAAAGACGATGCGGGCGCAAACGTCGACAGCTCGGGTGAGTTGCCTGGGAAACTGGCGTTTAATAGTCCCAAGGAACTCAAACGCGTCATCGCCAACCGAAAAGATGAGATCTGCCGGACGATGGTGGAGAAAGCCCTCGCCTACGCCCTGTGTCGTGGCCTGGATGGTTATGATGACGTGGTCGCCGACGAGATCGCCGCGGCCGTCGCCAAGGACGGGTACCGCTTCCAGACGCTGTGGTGCAAAGTCGCCACCAGTTATCCGTTCCTGCACCGCCGACTTTCAAACTGAACTCACTGATTCACGGAGCTCCCATGCGTAAAAACTGGCTCATCGATCGCCGCACCTGCCTCAAAGGCCTTGGCGTCGCCCTAGCCCTGCCGTTGTTGGAGACCATGGGCTGGGCCGAAACGCCGCGCGCGGGTGGCAGCAAGCCGCCGGTACGCCTGGGTTTCATGTACAACGGCTGCGGCGTGAACACCAAGGAGTTCTGGCCGGCGGATGCCAAGACCTATCCGGCGGTTCTGCCGCCCAGCCTCGAGCCGCTCCGCGCAGTCATCGATCAATGTTTGGTGCTGGGCGGACTCAACAACGTCGGGCACACGCCGCTGAATGGCGCGGCGCATGCACTGGAACTGTCCACCTGGTTGACGGCCACCATCCCCAACCCCACCACCCGCGACATCATCAACATCGCGGTGTCAGCCGACCAAATGGCTGCGGAACAACTGGGCATCTACACCGCGATACCGTCGCTGGAAATCGGCCCCTTCCGCAACGAAGCCTCCGGCCTCAATCAGGAAAACCTCACCAGTCGTTATTGGAGCACCGGCAATTTCCGCACGCCGACCCAACCGCTGCCAGTGGAAAACAATCCGGGCGAAGTGCTCAAACGCCTGTTCGCCTCGCGCCAGTCGAAGCCCAAGAAGAAGGGCGGTCCGGCGGTGGACGCGGCCAAGTTTGCGGCCGGCACCGAGCCCGCGCCGAGCGATGAGGAATCGCTCGACCGCAGCATGTTGGACCTGGTGCACGCGGGCGCCGGTGACCTGCGCAAGCGCATCAGCGTCAACGATCAGCGCCAGTTGGACGACTACCTCGACAGTGTCCGTTCGCTGGAAAAACGCGTCGCCGCCATCGAACGCCAGCAGGCCGAGGCGGCACGCTCCACCGTCGGGCAGGGCAAGGAACGCGCCGTACCGTTGATGGAGGTGCAGATCCCGCCGGGCAAATTGAAATGGAGTGACCACGTCAAAGTCATGGGTGATCTGTTGGTGCTGGCGTATCAGGCCGACATCACCCGCGTGGGCACGTTGATTTCGACGCCGTCCCATATGGGAACCTATCCGGAACTGGATGTCGACCATCACCACAACAGTCACCACGAAAACAATCCGGCGAAACTCGACATCCTGGCCAAGATCGACCGCTTCAACCTCGAACAATTTGCCTACGTGGTCGCGCGCATGAAAAGCATTCGCGAAGGTGCGGGCACTTTGCTCGACAACTGCATGTTCATGTGGGGCTCTGGGCTGGGCGACGGCAATGGCCACACCAACACCAACCTGCCGTGCATCGTCGCCGGTCGCGGCGGCGGCACCATCCGCACGGGCCGCTACGTCCAGCGCTGCAATGGCGTCCATGCCGACTTGCTTGCCGCGTTGCTCGCGCGTGCCGGCGTCAACCTCACCAAGCCCATTGGCAATGGCACCAAGTTGCTGCCGGATCTTGCCTAATCACCGATCACATAGTGTCCGGTTCCCTGTGCGGCGGGGCCCACGAAGGTACTCCTTCACCCCCAGGATCCACCTGCCATGAGGCAAAGCGGACACGCAGAGCTTTTCACCACGTGGCGACGGCGCCGAGATGAAGCTTCGTTTCGCGCGCTGTGTGAACGTTATGCGCCAGTGGTCCACGCAGCTTGTGTGCGGCTAGGTGCACCGGACGCCGACGAAGCCGCGCAAGCGGTGTTCATCGTGTTGGCGCAGCGGCCGGAGGCGGTGGGTGATCCCACGCGATTGGTCGGCTGGTTACTTGGCATCGCACGACGGGTCGTAGCAAATCAAAGACGGGGCGAAGAACGTCGGCGTCGGCATGAACAGGAGGCCGCTGTGGAGCATGCCCGACAACGCGCTGAGGAAGCTGATCCCGCATGGACCGCCGCGCGGCCGCTGCTTGATGAGGCATTGGCTAGCCTCAGCGCTCCGCGCCGGGAAGCGATGGTGCGCTTCTATTTGGAAGGTCGACCGCAGGCCCTGGTCGCACGTGAACTCGGCTGCTCGGTCGATGCGGTCAAAACCCGCGTCCATGAAAGTCTCGCTCTGCTGCGGCGTTGGTTCGCTCGCCGTGGTGTGACGTTGGGGCTGGCCACGTTGGCCACCGGCTTGGCCAGTGAAGCCAGCGCCGCCAATCCCGCGTTGGTCATCGCCTGTACCAATGCCGGCATGGCACCCACCGCCGCGCCCGCTGCTGCCGCGCTCGCCAAAGGGGTCGCGCCGGTCATGACGTTTTCGCTCACCACCGCCACCACTGCGGCTGCCGTGGTCCTGGGTTCCAGCCTCGTCGCGGCGCTGGTGTGGGATAACGAGCGCAAACCCGCACTGCCGGTGCTCGCACCCGCGCCGGTTGTTGCGCCCGTAACCCAGCCAGTCGCTGCGCCAGTGTTGGTACCCGCGCCAGGCGCTTTGAACGCCCAGTCATTCTGGTTCGGCAACACCTGGGGTAACACCCGCCGTGAGGTAGGTGACGGACAGTGGATGCAGATGGCGGTCGACGATTTCGCCATCGCGGATGAGCGCATCTATACCATCTCCGGGTGGGACCAGGCTGCCAGTGAAGCCGGCATCTATACCACCGCGGGCGACAAAATTGGCATGGCCGAAGGTGATGGGAGTTTTGCGTATGAGTTCCATGCCAACGGTTTTTCCGGCGGCAGTGCCGTCGCCGTCGATGCCACCCATGTATTTTACGCCGTGTGTCAGGACGGCCGAGGCAACCAGCAACAGCCGTATGGCGGGATCAGCCGTTACACCCGCGACGGCAAAGCCGCTGGGTGGGCCGGAGCCGTCAATCGCAACCGTCTGGCGCTCTTCCCTGGGACCAAAACTTTTCCCACCGGACTCGCAGTTCACGCCGGCGTTTTGTACCTCAGCGATCCGCTTGCTGGTCGCATCCGCTGTTTCGATACCACCACCCTGGTCGAAAGCCCTGGTTTCACCTGCGCCAATCCAGGACGACTGGCGATCGATGCGGCAGCACCACACGACCTGTGGGTGATCGACACGGTGGCGAATCAGGTTCGCCGCATCGGTCGCGATGGCAGTGACCGTGACGTGACGATCCGTGATTGCAGTAAGCCCGTGGCCGTGTGCATCGATGTACGCAGTGGCGACGTGCTCGTCGCTGATGGCGCCCCGGATCGCCAACAGATCCGCCGCTACCGCGCCGCCACCGGTGATCCGGTGACGGGCCGCCACTTCGGCAAGTCCATTCTTGCGGGAACAACACCAGGCGCGGTCACCCCTGGGAGTTTTTACCGCATCACCGGCATCCAGACCGACGCGGAGGGGAACCTCTACGTGTCGAGTTGGGACTACGGTGCCAAACTCTGGAAATTTGATCTGGAGCGCCGTCTGGCATGGGTACGGCAGGCCAGCGAATATATCACGTGTGGCGATGCTGACCCTGGCGCCGACACCTCGGTGTTCAGCGTCGGCCATCGTTATGTCATCGATTACAGCAAGCCGCCCGGCGCAGGATGGACCGACGCCGCGATCACGCTCGATCCGCAGCGTTATCCCGAGGATCATCGCCTACGGCAGCCGTGGTTGGCGGTACGCATGCTGCGCCTGAATGGCAAGCCCGTGATGCTTGGCAAGGAACAGATGAGCAGCGAATTGTTTTTCTGGCGCTTTGATGGCGAAATCGCCGTCCCCGCGGCGATGTACTGGCCCGCTGGCAGCAAGGATCCCACCTACCCGCCTGAGCATCCCGAGGGACCATTCCTGTGGCGCGACACCAACGGTGATGGGCGCATGCAAGCGGGCGAATACAGCAAAGGCCCACGCGGTGGTCAATGCATGACCGTCGACACTGCGGGCAATATCTGGCTCAACCTGCATGATTGGGCTGCTGAGAAAGGCACCATCGCGCGGCTCGCCTTCACCGGCATGGACCAGCGCGGCGTGCCGACCTGGAAGACCACGCCTGACCTCGAACGTCCCATCCCGCGTGGCAGTGACATCCGCCACCTGTCGAAAATGCACTACGACGCCGCGCAGGACCGCATGTACCTGGGCGTGTGGACCTCCGCTCATCCTTACCCAGGAGGTGGTTGGGAGCAGATGGAAGCCGGAGCCGAGTTGCAGCGTTTCGATCGATGGACCACCAGCCCGCGTTTGGCGTGGAAGACCTCACTCGTACCGCCAGAGGGAGTGGTCATCAGGAACTCTCCCAAAGCCTGGAGTTTCGAGGCGGATTATGCTTTCCTCGGTTCGACGTGGCGCCGGGACCAGATGGCAGTCGATGTGATCCGCCTCTCGGATGGCCAACGTCAGGGGCGGCTGTTGCCAACCGCCGACATCGGTGGCGCAACGGGCGGACTGGACATGAACGACGGCATCCAATCCCACCGCCGTCAAGACGGCACCTATGTGATATTCCTTGAGGAGCATGCGATGGCCAAGGGGGTCTTCTTCCAATGGCGGCCCTAGTGAAGTGCGTGCATCAGGACCAACGACCAGCGGTGGTGAGGCAGAAAATCAGCAGATTGCTGGGAACAATCGCGCGGTGGTCACAGGACCAGCAGGCCCTGGTTGAGTTGTCCAGCGCGGGTGGCTATGATCGTTCCATGCGCTGTTTTTCCCTCCTCACTGCGATGCTGCTTGGCACCGCGATCCCTCTCACTGCTGCGACCGTCCAGGCCGTGCCTGCCGATGGCTTCGTCGACTCCATCGGCGTCAACATCCACACCCATTACCAGGGCACGGTGTACGACCATCCGGTGAACCTGAAGGCGGCGCTGCAGAAACTCGGCGTCCGGCATGTGCGCGATGGCCTGGTCGATTCGCAGTGGGCGACCTATTACGAGCGCCTCAATGATCTGGGCCGCTCCGGCATCACGGCGACGCTGATCACCGGCATGGCGGTGGAACGCGTGCTGCCGATCGCAGAGAAACTGAAGGACGCCATCGAGGCCTTCGAAGGACCGAACGAGGTCAACCTCAACAACTGGACCCCCGAGCGCGCAGCCCAGTACCAGAAGGATCTGTGGACCACGGTGCGCGCCAATGCTGCCTGGGCCAAACACCCGATCCTTTGCCTGTCGGTCACCGATTATAATTATGGTGCCAAGCTGGGCGACCTCAGCGCCTCCTGTGATTTCGGCAACATCCACCCGTACGCAGGTGGATGGGAACCGGAAAACCGCCACGACTGGATGAAGTCTGATCTGCCAACCGCGTTAGCCGGAGCGCGCTTGTTCAGCGGCAACAAACCGCTGATGATCACCGAGATCGGTTACACCACACACCTGGCGAAATCCGGGCACGTCGCGGTGACCCCGGAAGTCGCTGGCATCTACCTGCCACGCGTGCTGCTGGCCACCTTCGCCCATCAGGTACGGCGGACGTTTCTCTACGAACTGTTCGATCTGCACGGCAATCCCCAGGAACCCGAAGACAACTTCGGACTGGTGGGCAAGGATGGCGTCACCTTCAAACCCGCAGGTACTGCCATGGCGAATCTGATTCGCGTGCTGGCCGATCCTGGTCCGGCGTTCACTCCCGGCACGTTGGACCTCACCCTCAGCGAAACCGGCGCACGCAGCATGTTGTTCCAGAAACGTGACGGCACGCAGTTGTTGGCGCTGTGGCTGCCGACCAGCATGTGGGACCAGTCGCGTCCCTACGGCCAGAAGCAGGTGGAAGATCCCGCGGACAAGCCGTGCACCGTCACTTTCGCCAAGGCACCGAAACGCCTGACCGTCATCAGCGGTCTGGATTCCACCGTCAAAGAAACCGCTGCTCCAGCGGCGCTGTCACTTGCGCTGACACTCAGCGAGCGGGTGACGATCGTGCGTATCGAGCACTGAACCCCGAGACCGACCTGATCTGCAGTCCGGCCAATGCAGATCAGGTTGCGGGCGGGTAAAGAACGCTGCACCTCACGGCGAAGCAGGAGCCCTAAGCGTGCTGGAGAACAACCACGCGAGCGCGTCCCGTTCGGCGTAGACGCGCGGTCCAATGTCGTGCCCAGCGTCAGGGAATTCGCTGTAACGCGGTTGGTCTCCAAGGTCGCGCAGCGCCGCCATCAAGGCGCGTGGCAGTTCCGGCAGGACCACTTCGTCACGGGCGCCTTGGAATGCCCATATCCGCTGGCCTCGCAGCAGCGAGGCGGAGCGCGCATCACATCCTCCGCACACCGGCATGATGGCCGCAAACCGTCCCGGTGTACGGGTCGCCAGATCCCAGGTGCCCGAACCGCCCATCGATACTCCTGTCACCAGGATGCGAGTGCGATCGATCGGTAGATCGCGACTGAGTGCGTCGATCAATTCCAGCACCGCAGCGGCGGAGCGGGTCGGCTCGGCGGTGCGCGATGCCAATGGGCGGTCCTGCCAGACGATGCCGGTCCACTTGATGTCAGCCGGACATTGCGGCGCGATGAGTACGCAAGGATGGCGCTCCTGCACCGCGGCGAGCAGTTGAGGCAGTCCATCACGCAGGTGTTTGCGGTTGTCATCGCCGCGTCCACCGGCGCCGTGCAGAAAGATCAGCAACGGCAATCGGGTGTCGCCGCTCACTGGTGCGTGCCATTGGCGGTAGGGCAACACCAGCCCGTTGGTGGCGGTGAAGGTATGCGCCGTCATCACCGTCGCCGGATCGGCTGCGTTCAAAGCTGCGGCGCACAGCAGCGCGATCACAGCGTTCAGTACTGCGGCTTGCATGGGAACCACTCCGGCTTGGCGGGATCCAGGTACGGCGCACGGATGTGATCGGCACTGAGCCGGTGCACGCTGCCGCGTGACAACTCGATGCCCAGACCAGGCCCGGTCGGTGGCGCCATGAGCGGCGCGAACGTGAACGGCGTGCCGATGATGTCGGTGGTCAGGTTGGGGTACTGGCAGTCGACATCGAACAGCAGATTGGGGAAGGTCGACGCCAAGTGCAAACATGCTGCCAGTCCAACACCGGCTTCGCCTCCGCTGTGCAGTGTCACCGGAATGCCGGCGGCTTCCGCGACCGCGGCGGCCTTGCGCACCGGCAGCAAGCCACCGGCTTTCAGCGGATCGAGCACCAGCACATCGGCAGCGCGCTGGCAGATCGCGTTCGAGACTTCGGCGAGGGTGAACACGCTTTCGTCGAGGGCGATCGGCGTCGACACCTGCCGGCGCAATTCCGCCGCGCCGGCAAGATCCTCCAGTGGCAACGGCTGCTCGACATATTCCAGATCGTATTTCTCCAGGGCGCGCAACTGCCGTTTGGCGGTGGCCATGGTCCAGGCGCCGTTCGCATCGCCGCGGATGCGCGTGGTCGGACCGACCGCTGCACGCACGGCCTCGATCACCGCGATGTCGTCGTCAAAGCCGATGCCGAGTTTGACTTTGATGGTACGAAATCCCTGCGCGACCGCTGCCGCTGCCTGCTCTGCCAAACCGGCGCGATCAGCGCTCTGCAAATAGGCGACCATCGGAACCTGCCCGCGGAATGGCCCGCCCCACAAACGATTCAGTGGCATGCCGGCGCGTTTTCCGAGTTGATCCCACAACGCCATTTCCAAACCAGCACGCGCTGCCATCAACGCGCGCTGATGATGGTAAAACCCAGCGCCTTCCAGTTTACGCACGATGCGCTCGATGGCGCAGGCGTCCTCGCCGATGACCAGCGGAATGATGGTCTTCACCAGCACGGGCGCGACAAACTCCCACAGGCAGATGGTTTCGCCCACGCCGATCAGGCCGTCCTCGGTGCGCACCTCCACCACCAGCCGCGTGACGCCTGGACGGGTGCCGGCGCTCCAGCGCACGACTTCCTTGAACGGGATGAAGATCTGCCGACAGGTGACTTCAGCGATGCTCGATGGTTGCGTGGCGCGGCGCGGTTGTGGAGCGTTCATGGAGTTCCTTTCACACGTGACACCGTCGGCATCAGCGCGAACAGCGCTATGATGACCAATGGATGCAGACAAGCAGAAGCGATGAAGACGACATCGTAGCTCGCCGAGGTCACGGCCCAGCCGATCAGGCCGGTCGACAACACTCCGCCGAGTGCGCCGGCGGTGCCGACGATGCCCTGTGCACGTCCGACGGACGCCGATGGCACCAGGTCGACCAGCAGGGTCACCGCCATGGCGATCCACGCGAGCGCGGCAGCCGCGGCCAGGGCACCCAGCGCCAAGGCCCACGCGCCGTGCTGACCGAGCGTCGGCTGAAGCGCGCCGCACATCACCACCAGGGCACATCCCGCCATGGTCAGCAAACGGGCTCGCACGGGCGCGATACCGCGCGCCACCAGCCGTCGTGAGATGAACGCACCCAGCAGGCAACCGGCGTCAGCGGCGAGGAACACCACCCACAAGGTCCAACCGATGTCAACGAGAGAGAAGCCGCGGATCTCCTGTAGGTACTTGGCGAACCACAACAGGTAGAAATGCCACACCGGATCGGTCAGCAGGCGACAACCGACCAGCAACCACAGCGCCGGATGGCGCAGTAGCGCGCTGAGCGTGAGAGGAATTCCCACTGGCCCGCCAACCACGCCACCGGCGGTCAGCAGCGCACGTTCCGCTGCACCAAGGCGCGGATGCGTTGACGGTGTGCGGTAGAGCCACCACCAGAACAACGCCAGGAACACGCCGCCGATGCCGGTGACGATGAAAGCGGTGCGCCACCCCCAGGGAATGGCGATCGCCACCAGCAGCGGGGCCGCCAACGCCGCACCGACCGTGCCGCCGGTGGTGTAGACCGCCACCGCCACGCTGCGCTCCTTGGCCGGGAACCACTGCGACACGGCTTTGGCAGCCGCCGGAAAATTTCCTGCTTCGCCGACGCCCAGCAGGCCACGGCAGGCGAGCAGTCCCGCCGCGCTCGACACCAATCCGGTGCAGGCATTGGCCAACGACCACCAGGCGATGAACCCGGTCTGCGCGACGCGCACGCCCACGCGGTCCACCAGCCAACCACACGGCAGGTAGAACAGCGCATATCCCAGCAGGAACGCCTGCCCGATCAGGGCGTAGGTGCGATCATCGATGTCCAGGTCGCGTTGCACCGTGGTCGCCAGCACCGCCAACGCCTGGCGGTCGAGGTAGGTCAGCACCGAGGCCAAGAACAACGCGCCGACGATCCACCAGCGCAGGTGCGGAATTGGCCTGTGCGACGACAACGGGGTGGCAGCTGGCATGTGCGGCTATATAAGCCGCACATGCCAGCCATGCAATCAGCGAGCCGCCGGACCCTTCCTTCGGCAGCTGGAGGCCTTCTCATCCCACCGATGCTGCCGTCGCAACCGAATCAGAGTGTCATCACCGCCCTCACCTGCCTGCAGCAGGTCATCGCCCACGAAGGCCCGCTCGGCAGCCGCGAAGCCGCGCGTCAGCTTGGGCTGGAGGAATCGCGCGTGCGGCGGATGCTGCACACCCTGGCGGGCATCGGTCTGCTCAGCCGCGACGATCAGGCGCGCTACCACGCCGGCCCTGGTCTTCACGTGCTGGCGGCGCAGGCGCTGCGCGCGTCCGGCTTGCTGGCCGCGGCGATGCCGCACCTCGGTGAGCTGCGCACCGGCAATCAGACCGCCGCGCTCGCGGTGTTGTGGCAGGGCCAGGTGAGTTACCTCGTCCACGCGCGGCCTCCGCGGCGCATCGACGAAGGCATTGGCTCACACGAACTGCACCCGGCGACGCATTCGAGCTTGGGCCACATCCTGTTGGCCAATGCGCCAGACCGGGCCGAGCAACTCAAGGCGCTGAAAGAATCCGGTCGCACGCCGCGTGGCGGGGTTGGGGCCGACCTCGCTCGTGGGATTCCCGACCTGCTCAATGAGGCGAAACGACGCGGTTATGCTCGGCTCGGCTTCGCCAATGGCGAAGTGTCGGTCGCGGTTGCGATCGGCGATCCCGCCATTGCTGCGATCGGGGCGTCGTGCAAAGGGCTGGACAATGCCGGCGTCGAAGCGCTTGCGACCCGCTTGTGGGGCATGGCGGCGGCGATTGCGCGCAAGCTGGCGGAGCCGAAAGGCGAGAAGCCCGACACCGCAGGATGAATCCTTGGCGAGCGTTCTCTGGGTGCCGATGGAGCTGAGTCCAGGTTTGGGGATGTCCGACTGGGTTTCGCCCAATGGCGTAAAGCTAAGACTACCGAATTGAACAAGAGCAACGGAGAATCAGAGGAAAACAGGGAGATCGAGGTTTTGCTGATTCCTCGGCGAGATGAGTGGGTTGGAAATCTGCAAGCGCTTGGTTCGCTCTCGGGATCACTGGGAAAAAGCCTGGCCGCAGAGACGCAGTGACGCAGAGGAAGAAAAAAAATTATTCGCCTCTGCGTCTCTGTGTCAGTGCGGCCCAATCTTCACTCATTGGTAGGCACCTGATTCCCCAGAGTCGCCTGCGTTCGATGAAGCCGGTCCCGTCGGGCAAGGTAAGTCGCGGAACAACACGCGGGACAATCGATACCGTGGCGATGATTGTTGGTTAGGGCGAGAGTGAGACGCGTCGGCTGTCGCGGTGCGCCCACCAGCGGCACCCGGCTGGCGATTTAACCTCCCGGGTGGCGCTGCTCGCGTCGATACTGCGGTCATCACACAAGCGCTGCGCACCTGCTTCAGCGGTGCGTGTCAAAGTTCCGTTTCCCTGTGCGACACTTTCGCGCGCCCCTCATTTCCTGCTCACTCCAGTCACGTCTATGGCATGATGCAAAGATCAATACGCCAGCCGGTTATCACCGAATCGGTAATCTGTAGCCACGCCAACAGTACTAAGGGTGCCATGACCTACTCCGCCTCTGATTGGGATGCACTCGCCGTGCGCGTACAAGCTGGTGATCGGGAAGCGTTTCGCGTGGTGGTGGTGGAACTGCACGAAGAAGTGCGCGCCAGCGTGTCGCGGATCGTGCGCAATGCCGAGCAGGCGGATGAGGCGGTGCAGGCAGCGTTCGTGCGCGCCTACCAACGCATTGGCACCTATCGCGGAGGAGGCACTTTCCGCCCGTGGCTGAAAGCGATCGCCCGCAACCAGGCGCACGATCTGGTGGCAGAGGACCTGCGTTTTGTCCGCTCCGAAGGCTTGATGTTGGACGTCCTGGCCATCGAGGCGATCGAGCCGGAGGAGCCGCCGGTGGCCGCTCGCCGGCTCGCGGACTGCCTCGCGCAGATGTCCGCGCGGCATCGACTTTTGGTCGAGCGTCACCATGGCGAAGGCATCTCACTGAACGCCTTGGCGCGCCAGTTCAGGATCGCAGCCACGACTCTGGCGGTGCAGTTGTTCCGCCTGCGACGCAGCCTCCGCCGCTGTATTGAACAGCCCCCAGAGCGCACGTGAGCAGCATCTCTGATGACGAATTGGCGCAGATGATCGCCGCTTGGCACGCGGGGATGTTTTCCGCATCGCAGCAGCAAGCCTGGGCCAAGCGTCTGGCCGGCGACTCGGCCGCACGTCAGGAATTCATCGCTCAGGTGCGCCTGGCCGCCGCGATCGGGATCGACTACGCGGCGGTGCGCGAAAATGCCGCCGACGCCACGTGGCATGCGCTTGAGCGACGCTTGTTTGGATCGGTATCCGGAGCTCGGCGCGTGGTCCGCACGGTCAAGGCGGTCGACTCCCGACTTGACCGACGGTGGTGGCGAGTGCCGGCCTGGAGTGGTGTCGCCGCGCTGCTCGCGTTTGCCCTAGCGACCTGGTGGGGCGGCCAGCCGAATCGGGAGAAGGCGGCATTCTGGCTGCGGAATGGCCAGCCCGTGGCGGAAGCCTCGGAACTGCTGGGTGGCTCGACCGGGGTGTCCCTGCGTGCGATCGATGGCAGTACCTTGGACCTGTCGTCCGGGGCCATCGCAGTCATCAGTCGCAACCAGATCGAGGTGCGGCAAGGGGCGGTGCGAGCGCACATCTCGCCGCGTGGTTCCCAGGCGCCGCTGGCGATCACCACCCGGCAGGCGCGCACCCTCGTGCTCGGCACCGAGCTGACCGTGGCGACCGGGCCGCGGGACACCGTGGTGGAGGTGGAATCCGGTCAGGTTCGAGTGAGCACCACCGCTGACACCCGGCTGGTGAACGCGGGCGAGAGCGTCATCGCCAGCAGCACTGGTGGCGATACCGCTCTTCTACGGTCCAGCTTTGCGCGTCCGGTGGGAGCCATGGAGCCCGCCGCTGCGCTGACGGATGCCATCGGTGTGAACGTGCATCTGGCCAGTGGCCTAGCGCCTTACGACCGCTTCGACGATCTCGTGTTACCACGCCTACGTGAACTCGGCGTGCGTCATGTGCGCGACGGATTCAACCGCCGGATGGCTGAACTCGCCCCGCGTTTGCGCAGCGCCGGGATCGGTCTCACCGCGATCATCGATGTCGACGAAAACGTGTTCGGCCTCGTCGACCGTCTCGCTGTCATCGCCGCCAGCCTGGACGCGGTGGAAGGTCCCAATGCCAGTGATGTGCGAAAAGACGGCCCGTATACCTCGCCGAAATTTTATCGCGGCGCTGGTTTCCCGGCAGGGACCGTGGCGTTCACCAGCGATCTGGTGATGGAGTTGCGTCAGCGTCAGGCCACCGCGTCCCTGCCGATCATCGCGCCATCCGCCGGCGATCCGTCGCGGACGTCAGAACTCGGCGCCATTCGTCACGTCGATTTCGCCAATATGGACGCCATCGCTGGTGTCCTGCCTCCGCAGGCCGCCTTTGACGCGGCGAATCCCAAAACCGCGCGGGTGGTCGCCGGGGGACGGCCGCCGGTGGTGACGACCATTGGTTGGCACACCGCGACGACGGAGCGCGACCGCTTGGGGCGTGTCGGCGTGGATGAACCAACCCAGGCGCGCTTGATCGTCGCCCTCACCCTTGGTGTTTCGCAGTTGCCCGCCCGGCGCGCCTTCGTGTACGAACTCTGCGATGAGAACCAGGCGACGCCGCGCGGTGAGGGCGCCTATGGCCTGCTGCGTGGCGATGGCACACCTAAACCCGCGTTCCATGCACTCGCACGGTTGCTGGCGTTGGCGAATGCCGGGCGCACCAACACCGTGGCTCCAACCGAATTGCCTGCGCTGCGCGTTTTCGCGGACGCCGCGGTACGCACCCGTCTTTTGGCCTGTGCCGATGGCCGCCGTCTGGTCGCTCTGTGGTCGGACCGCGCTGCTGGCAGCGCGATACTCGCGCTGCCGCCAAATCTGCTGGGACCGCGGCCCTGGCGTGTCCGCTGCCACCAGCCGGTTTCCGGCGCGGTGCGCGACCTCGACCTAGCAAACTTTATCATCCTGCCGGATCCCATGGATCCGCTGATCATTGAATTCATTCCGCTCCCGTAGTTCCCTCGGAGGTTTCCATGCCTGTTCGCATACCTCGTCTCCTATTGGCGCCAGTGCTGATCGCATGTGCTGCGGTCTCGGCCTCGGCCGCGACGGCATACCCCGCCGATCGCTACGTCGATATGATCGGCGTGAACACCCACTGGACCTACCCTGGGGTCTACAACGGAGACACCATTCGCACCAAGCTGGGCGAGTCGGGAATCCGCCACATCCGCGATGGTTCGGGCGACCTGAACACCATCAAATACCTGTACAACACCTATGGGATCCGCACCACGGTGATCGTCGGGCGCTTTCCCAACGGCATAAACAAGCCGGCCGATGCGTCCTTGATCGATGATCAGCTGAACGAGATCAAGAACGCTGGCGCGATACCGGCAATCTATGCCTTCGAGGGCCCGAACGAGACCGACAATAATCAGGGCATCAAAGGGGATTCGCCGGAAGCTGACAAGAGCGCCTTCCGCACCTGGTTACGGAATTTCACCAAGACCCTGCATGACGTGGCGCGGGCTGACGGCGCCTTCGACGGCGTCAAGCTGGTCGGGCCGTCGTTAGTGGACTCTGGCATGTATCCTTACGTCGGCGATCTCTCGGCATGGATCAGCCATCCGTGCGCCCATCCGTATCTAGGTAGTCGTCATCCCGAGACCCCAGGCTGGGGCGACAATGGTTATGGCAGCATCGGGTGGGTGGTGAACTACCTGAACAAACCCCAGCATCCCACCGGCGCGGCGTTCCAGACCGAATGCGGCTACCATAGTGTGTGGACTCGGACGTATGGTCACCTCGGCGTGCCCGAGTGGACGGATAGCAGGTATTTGCCGCGCATGTACGCGGTGTACCTGCAAAACAACGTTGCCCACGCATTTAAATACGAACTGGCGGATCAGGGTACGGATCCCAACGACATTGAAGAAAACTTCGGCTTCCTGCGCCGCGATTACAGCGAGAAGCCGGCGTTCGTCGCGATCAAAAACCTCATCGCTCTGCTGAAGGACCCCGGCGCTTCATTCACCCCAGATTCACTCGCCCCGTCTTTCAGCGGCGACACCACCAATCTCCAACACCTCCTGCTGCAGAAGCGGGACGGCCGATTCTTTCTGCTGCTGTGGCAGGGAACTCACTGCTGGAACGTTGATACCCGCACGGCGATCACCGTTCCAACGCGTTCGATCACGGTCGGCCTGCCATCGACCATCACCGCCGCGAAGTCGCACCGGCTCGCGGATAATGGAACCATGAGCACCGCCACGCTGGCGATCACGAGCGGCAGCGTGGCCGGTCTGCAGATCACCGATCGCATGATGGTCCTGGAACTGTCCGGAACCGGCACCAATGCCGCTCCGGTATGCTCGCTGACCGCCAATCCGAATTCCGCCACCTCTGGCACCGCCATCACGCTGACGGCCACCGCTTCCGACAGCGATGGTTCCGTTACCAAGGTCGAGTTCTTCGCCGGCACGACCAAGCTCGGTGAGGACACCTCATCAGCCGGTGGCTGGAGCTTTGTCTGGAGCGGAGCCGCGATCGGCACCCATACCATCGTAGCCAAGGCCACCGATGACGACGGTGCGGTGACCACCTCGGCCGCTGTCACCGTGACCGTGACTGCTATCCAAGCGCCGATAGGCACCGGGACCGGCCTGCTCGGGACCTACTTCAATAACGCGGATTTCACCGGCACGACCGTGACGCGCACCGATGGGACGGTGAACTTCGACTGGGCCAGCGGGGCACCGGCGTCCGGTATCGCGTCCGACACCTTCAGCGTGCGTTGGCAGGGCAAGGTGCAGGCGCAGTTCACCGAGGTCTATACCTTCAAGACGCTTTCCGATGATGGCGTGCGGCTCTGGGTAAATGGCCAGAAGTTGGTCGACAACTGGACCGCACATGCGGTCACCGAAAATAGCGCCACCATCGCACTGACGGCCGGTCAGAAGTACGACATCAGCATGGAGTATTTTGAGGACGCTGGTGGTGCAGTGGCGAAGTTGTCCTGGTCGAGTCCCTCGACGGCGAACCAGATCATTCCAATCTCACAGCTCTATCCCGCGACCGCCGGTGCGCTGCCTTCACCCTGGGTGGCCCAGGATATCGGCGCCGTGGCCGCGGCTGGAAGCACCTCCTACGCCAATGGACAGTGGACGGTGAAGGGATCGGGCGCGGACATCTGGAATACCGCTGACGAATTCCAGTGCGTGCATCAGCCCGTCACCGGCGATTGCGATTTGATCACCAAGGTGGTGAGCCAGACCAACACCCACGCCTGGGCAAAGGCCGGAGTGATGCTGCGCGACGGTCTGGGTGCGGGTGCCAAACACGCCATGATGGTGGTGACGGGCGGCAACGGCAGCGCCTTCCAACGACGTGGAGCCACCGGCGGAGCGAGCAGCCACACCGCTGGCGGCCAAGTGACGGCGCCGTACTGGGTGAAGTTGACGCGCCGTGGCACGACGCTCAGCGGCTATGAATCCGCCGATGGGGTGACCTGGAAATTGGTGGGAACCGCGACGATCTCGCTGTCGGCCACGGCGGAGGCGTGCCTGGTGGTGACCAGCCATGTGGATGGAACGTTGTCGACCGCCGTCTTTGAACAGCTCACCGTCGTCCCGGTTGGCAATGGGTGAGGTTACACCGCGAGCTCACCCTCCGTGCAGATAGTCGGATCTCACCATCATGAGGAACCTTCCCATGCGTCATCTCCTTCTGTTCCCCGCTTTGATCACCCTCGTCACCGCTGCCGGTTGTGGTGGCGGTGGAGGATCGGCTTCCACTCCCGTCGACCCCGGCGGCTCGCCCACGGAGCAAGTGTTGGGCACGCGCGAGGTGCCCGGCGCCGCGATATCGGTGGAGCGTCTCCAGCCAGTGGTTCCCGGCGCGACCAGTCTCTTCCGCGTGACCATCACCGGCAGTGAGGTCACCGCGGTATCGGCACGCATTGGGAGTAGCTACGGGGAAGGCGAGGTCGTCATCGCCACCCCGGTAGCCAGCAAGCCAGGGTGTTTCGACCTCATGATGCCGATTCCGCCCGCGCTGTCTCCCGACGCACGGGTCTGGGCCTCAGCCACGCTCGCAGATGGCTCGGTAGTCGAAAGTGGACTGACGGATTTCGCGTTGAAATAGATGCGAAGCATGGTCTCAAAATTTCCCGCAGCGACCCACCGCGACCAATGCCAGGAGACCGTCTTCCACGGCGTAAACGTCATCGAAAGAGCGCGCCACTGACAGCCCGTCACGAGGAGATACAGGACCGCCTCGAACAACCGCTTGGTCGTGTGAGTACGTGGACGCCCGATGCGAGAGGGTGGGGGAAAGGCTCCTGAACGCCTGGAGCCAAGCAAACGCGCGCTCCACAACCCATTGGTACCTGCACCAATCCGGTATGGCTTGCACATTGGCATGTGCGGCTATATAAGCCGCACATGAGAAACGCATCCCGGTTCCCGGCGCTGCTGCTGCTCAGTGCCGTCTGTCTGGCGGGTGAGGCCCCGGTCGATTTCGTCCGTGACGTCTACCCCGTGCTCACCAGCGCCTGCATCCGTTGCCACGGGCCGGAGAAGGCCAAAGGCGATCTGCGGCTAGATAGCGGAGAACATGCATTCAAGGGCGGCGACGAAGGCCCGTCGATCGTCCCAGGGAAGCCGGATCAGAGTCCGTTCTTCACCCGTCTGGTCAGCACCGACGAGGACGAGCGCATGCCGCGTGGCGCCGATGCGCTACCGCCCGCCACGATCGCCGCCATCCGTGCCTGGATCACCGCCGGAGCGGTGTGGCCGGCGGATGCGGCTGCCAAGGCCGCACAGCAGCAACGTGCGTGGTGGTCGTTCCAGCCCTTGGCCACGCCCACTCCGCCAGCGGCGGTCGGTGCGCTCAGTACCTGGGGCACAACCCCGATCGACCGCTTCATCGCTGCTGGCTTGGTGGCCAAGGACCTGACGCCGTCACGAGAGGCCGAGCGCCGCCAACTGATCCGACGCGCGACCTTCGATGTCACCGGTCTGCCGCCGACTCCCGCGGAGATCGACGCCTTCCTCAACGATCGCACGCCCACCGCGTGGGAAACCGTGGTCGACCGCCTGCTCGCCAGTCCGGCTGCGGGCGAACGTTGGGCGCGGCGCTGGCTCGACGTGGTGCGTTACGCCGACAGCGATGGCTATGAGGCGGATCAAGACCGACCCAACATGTAGCCCTACCGCGATGCGGTGGGGACAGCGTTCAACCGCGATCTGCCGTTCGATCAATTCGCTGCGTGGCAGGTGGCCGGCGACGAACTGGCACCAACGGATCCGTTGGCGGTGGCGCTGACCGGCTACCTCGCCACCGGGCCGGTGTCGGTGATGAATGCGGCGACGCCGACCGATCGGCTGCGCCTGCGATATGACGAACTCGACGATCAGGTGTCGACCTTCAGTTCGGCGTTCCTGGGCCTGACGGTCGGCTGTGCGCGCTGCCACGACCACAAGTTCGATCCCATCTCGCAGCAGGAGTACCACCAGTTGCTGGTGCCGTTCGCCTCCACCAGACGCGCGCGCCTGCACCTGGGTAATGCCGCTGATTTCGCCAGCTACACCACGCGTTTGGCCGAGGTGGGAAAACCGCTCGCCGATGCGCACCAACGGTTGAACGCGCTGCTGGATGAACTGAAAAGCGATCAGGTCCGGCGCATCGCCAAATTGCCCATCCCGGAATCGGACAAGCTGCGCCTGCGTCTGCCGCTCGATCCCGACCACCAAGCGCAGGCCGACGTTCTGGAGCGTTTCGCCGACGAGATCAAACATCCGGCGGAGGACTTCCGCGCGAAATTCACCACCGAGCAACGCGCGCGCTATCAGCACCTGAGTGAGATCATCCTCGCGCTGCTCAAACGCCGTGGTGACGCGCCCGCATCGGTGCTGAGTGTGATCGATACCGGCGCTGCGCCCCAGCAGATGCACGTACTCGAACGCGGCGTGGTGGAACATCCGGGCAGAGAGGTGTCCTTCGGCGTGCTGGGCGTGGTCAATCGCGGGAACCATCCGCGTGGTCGCATCGCCCAGGCCAAACCCGCTGCGCAGGAGGAGCGTTACGGTCTGATCAGCCAACCGGAAACCGCGATCGCCGCCGGCAATGCACCGTCGTCCGGTGTGCGCGCGAAACTCGCTGCGTGGTTGACCGATGTGGATGGTGGCGCGGGCAATCTGAGCGCCAGGGTGCTGGTCAATCGCATCTGGCAGCAGTATTTCGCCACCGGCTTGGTGCGCACGGCGAACGACTTCGGTACGCAGGGCGACCGGCCCAGTCATGCGGAGCTGCTCGATTGGCTCGCTGGGCGGTTGATCGCCGATGGCTGGCGCATGAAGAGCATCCACCGGCTGATCCTGACCAGCGCGGTCTATCGTCAGGATTCACTGGTCGACGCCGTACAAGTTGTGCGCGATCCCGACAACCGCACGTGGTATCGCCAGCAGCCGCGCCCACTGGAGGCCGAGCAGGTGCGCGACGCGATCCTGGCGGTCAGCGGCGCGCTTGATCGCACCATGGGTGGCCCAGGCGTGAAGCCGCCAGTGCCGGCAGCGCTGGTGGCGACCACCTCGAAGAACGCCTATCCCCGCGATGCCGTCGATGGGCCAGCGGTGTGGCGCCGTAGCCTCTACCTGTTCGTTAAACGCTCGGTGGCGCTGCCGTTCATGGAGATCTTCGATCGTCCCACGCCCAGCGCATCGTGTGGCCAGCGCAACCCGACGGTGGTGCCGACGCAGGCACTGCTGGTGATGAACGATCCGTTCGTGCGGCGGCAGGCCGGCATCTTCGCCAAACGTGTGCGTGACAGCGCGCCTGATGCCAAGGGTCGTGTCACGTTGGCCTTTCGTCTGGCGCTCGGTCGTTCGCCGACCGACGAGGAAACGAAGACCGCGGTGGCGTTCATACAACGCTCAGACGACGCGCTGGACGATCTGGCCTTGGCGATGTTCGGTGTCGTCGAATTCGTGCGCGTGGATTGACCCACCTGCCATGACTACCTTATTCGATCGTCGTTCGTTCCTGGCCCGCGCCGGCGCTGGTCTTGGTCTGTTGGCCCTCGGCGATGTGCTGAACGCAGCACAGCCTGCGGCCGCAACCACCGGACTGCACCACGCGGCCAAGGCCAAGGCGGTGATCTGGCTCTACATGCACGGAGGTCCGAGTGCGATGGATACCTTCGATCCCAAGCCGGAGTTGACCAAGCGCCACGGTCAGAAACTCGGCGTCGACCTCGAAACCTTTGGCGGCAATGCGGGTCCGTTGTTCAAATCGCCCTTCCGGTTCGCGCAACACGGTAAGAGTGGTGCGTGGGTCAGCGACCTACTGCCGCGCCTCGCGGGATGTGTCGACGACCTGGCGTTCATCCGCTCGTGCACCGCCGAATCGAACAGCCATGGCCCGGCGATGTACCACATGAACACCGGCATGCCGCGTGTGGGATTTCCCAGTGTTGGCGCATGGGCGACCTATGGCCTGGGCAGCGTGAACCCGGATCTGCCCGGCTTCGTGGTGCTCGGCCCGAAGGACGGACCGAAAGGTGGGCCACAGAATTGGGGCGCCGGTTTCCTGCCGGGCTCGCATCAGGCGACACTCGTGCGTGATCTGAATGATCCGATCCTCAACCTGCGGCGTGCGGCGGATGAAAGCGACGCGCGTCAACGCCAGCGCCTGGAGCTGGTCGGGAAGATCGATCGCGGGCACCTCGAGCGTATCCCTGGTGACGACGATCTGAAGGCGCGGATCGCCACGCGCGAGCTGGCCTACCGCATGCAGCGCGAAGCTCCCGCGAGTTTCGCGCTGACCGGAGAAGATGTCGCGACGCGTTCGCTCTATGGCTGCGATTCCAAGAACGCCGACACCCGCAGCTTCGGCGCAAAGTGCCTGCTCGCCCGGCGCCTGGTCGAACGCGGCGTGCGCTTCATCCAACTCTACACCGACACCGATTGGGATCACCACGGCGGTCTGGCCGAGGGCATGAAAGCGCGCTGCGCCGAGACCGATCAGCCGATCGCGGCGTTGCTGACGGATCTGAAGCGCCGCGGCCTGCTCGATTCCACGCTGGTGGTGTGGGGCGGCGAGTTCGGTCGACTGCCGATTTCGCAAGGCGGCAATGGCCGTGACCACAACCCGCACGGTTTCCTCACCTGGATGGCCGGCGGCGGCGTGAAAGCGGGCGTCAGCCATGGCGAAACCGATGAGTTGGGTCTGAAGGCAGCACGCGATCCGGTGACCATCCACGATTTGCACGCCACCATGCTGCACCTGCTGGGCGTTGATCACGAACGGCTGACTTACCTGCACAATGGCCGACGGTTTCGACTGACGGATGTGGCTGGGTCGGTGATCACCTCAATCGTGGCGTAAGGGAAACGTGGCGGCCTTGAGTGAGTCAACCTCGCACTTCGCACCTCGCACTGCTCCTTTCCTTTTGAATAGGGGAAATGTGAGCTGCATTGGATCCGCAAGCGCTGTCCGTTGTTTGCTGGGAAGTCCACCACGGCAGCGGTTGCCTGACGCCGGCAACGGCCTGAGGGGATCATGTTTTCAACCCCTGTTGCGGGCAGCGTGCGGTACACACAGCGACCTCGCCGCCCGAAGTTCGCCGCGGAAGCGCAATGACCTCGTCGCCTGAGTACGACTTTCCCTGACATGTTCCCGCGACCCTGGTCATACCAGTTGCCGTGCATATTAGAACGTTCCAAGAGCATGCTTTGAGCGCCTGGAGCGGGTCCGTACGGGCACGCGTTCTGATGGGATTTTTGCTGTTCCCTTTGATCGGTCTGGCCCACGGCGCGAGTACGCCAGAACGCACAGCCGTGGTCACGGCCTTCGACCAACACGTGAAACCCCTGTTCGCGACCTACTGCCTGGACTGCCACGGGCTGAAGAAGGTGAAGGGCGATACCAACCTCCGTTTTCTGACCGATGGCGAGATCGCCCTGCGCGATCTGCCGTTGGTGCGGCACGCCCTTGGCAAGCTGCTCAGCCGCGACATGCCGCCGTCCGGTGAGAAACAGCCGAGCGACGCTGAACGCCAGCGTGCAGGCCAATGGCTGGCGGCCCTGCGGCGCCTCAGCCCGCCCGATCCTGGGACCGCGCCAGTGCGCCGCCTATCGAAGGCGGAGTACGCCAACACCCTGCGCGACCTGTTTGGCGTCGAGACCGCCATCGCCGACGAGTTGCCGAACGACACCGTCGGCGCCGGCTTCAACAGCACCATCGCGCCGCTGCTGATGGAGAAGTACCTGCTCATCGCCGACGAGGTGCTCGACCGCGTCATCCGGCCGGACCAGATGAAACTCGCCTGGCGCGCCGGGCAGCTCGACTTGCTCAGCGAGGGTAAGACCGATGCGGGGAAAGCCGATGGTGCGGAGCGGCAGCTCAGCGGTCCTGGGCAGATGAGTGCAATCCTGCCGGCGCCGGTGGATGGCAGCTACACCGTCAAGATCCGCGCGGCGAGTGAGAAAATCGGCAAGGAACCGCTGCGCTTGGCGGTGCGCGTCGGCAACCAGGTGGTGGGTGAAATAAAAATCACCGCACCGTTGAAAAATCCGGCGGTCTACACGCTCACCACCAAGCTGCCGGCGGGGCGCGCGCCGGTGAGCTTCATTGTGGTCAATCCGGTGGTTCAGCCCGAGGCGCAACCAGAGACGCCAAAAACGCCGCCCGCCGTGCGTCCACCAGCAAAACCAGGTATGCCCGTCAAGGCGACTCCGCCACCGGCGGCGGTCAGCGATCAGCCACAGAAACGCACGTTGTGGATCGACACCATCGACATCACCGGTCCGCCCGCCGCGGTGCCGACCGAGGTGCAGAAGCGCCTGTTCATCGCCACGCCGGGCAAGGACCTCGACAAACGCGCGGCGGCCCGGCAGATCGCCGAGGCGTTTGCGCGGCGCGCCTTCCGGCGACCGGCGAGCACGGCGGAACTCGATGTGCTCATGCGCGTGTTCGATCTCGCCGATGGTCAGGACGAGGTCTTCGCCGAATCGATCAAGCTGATGCTCAAAGGTGTGCTGGTGTCGCCGCAGTTCCTCTACCTGTCGGCGGACACCAGCCGCGGCGAGCCCGACCAGATCGTGCGCCTGGGTGATCATCAGATCGCCGCCAAGTTGTCGTATCTGCTGTGGGCGACCATGCCCGATGACGAACTCGCGGCGCTGGCGGATCAGGGAAAGCTGAAAGAGGCCAGCGTGCTGGAGTCGCAGGTACGTCGCCTGTTAGCGGATCCGCGCGCGCGCGCGTTCTTCGACGGCTTCGGCGCACAGTGGCTCGGACTCGATCGCTTGGCCAGCATGCCGATCGACGAGAAGAAGTTCCCGCTGATGACCGTCGAGCTGCGGCGGGCGATGTACGAGGAAGCCGCGTTGCTGTTCGACTGCGTGCTGCGCGAAGATCGCAGCCTATTCGATCTGCTGGAGGCCGAGTTCACCTTCATGAATGGTTCGCTGGCGCGTATCTACGGCATGGAAAACGAAGTGAAGGGCGCGCAGTTCCGCCGCGTGGCGCTCAGCGATGCCAACCGCGGCGGCATCCTGACCTTGCCCGGCGTGTTGGCGGTGACGTCGATGCCGTCGCGCACCAGCCCGGTCAAACGCGGGCGTTTCGTCTTGGAGAACATCCTGGGCCAGCCGACGCCGAATCCGCCAATGAACGTGCCATCGCTCGAACAACAGAACGTCCCGGCGAACGCTACGCTCAATCTGCGCCAACGCGCCGAACGTCATCGCGCCGATCCGGCGTGTTCCGGCTGCCACGTGGTGATGGATCCCATCGGTTTCGGCCTGGAAAATTTCGACGCCATCGGCCGTTGGCGGGAAAAGGACGACACCGATCTGACGGTTGACGCCACTGGTGAACTCCCGGGCAAGATCGCCTTCAAGCAGCCCAAGGACCTCAAGCGCATCATCAGCAGCCGGCGCGAGGAAGTCGCTCGCGCCCTGACGCACCAGATGCTGGCCTATGCGCTGTGCCGCGACCTCGACGGCTACGACGAGGTGGTGGTCGATGACCTCGCCGCCGCGCTGGCGAAAGACGGCTACCGGCTCCAGTCGCTCATCGTGCGCGTCGCCACCAGCTATCCGTTCCTCAACCGTCGGGTGACGCGATGAGGAATGATGGATGGATGGCACCTCGCAGCTCGCACCACCTTGTGAACCAATATCCAGCGATCGAACACAGAGCACCAGAGCACCAGAGGAATATCCAAGGCTTGGCGATCGACCGTCCCCTCATCCATTGGGGTGACCGTGTGCGAGAATCCTCCTCTCTTTCTGCTCTGGTGCTCTGGTGCTCTGTGTTCGATCCATCGCCCAAACTAGGATGAAGGAAACGATCTATGCGTAAACACTGGCTGATCGATCGCCGCACCTGCCTCAAGGGCCTCGGCGGACTCGCACTGGGACTGCCGCTCCTCGAAGCCATGGGCTGGGCCGAAACACCCAAGGCCAGTGGTGCCTACAAACCACCGGTGCGTCTCGGCTTCATGTACCATTCGTGCGGCGTGTGGCCCGACGCGTTCTGGCCGACGGATCCCGCGACTTTTCCGGTCAGCTTGCCGCCGACGCTCGAACCGTTGCGCGACGTGATCGATCAGTGCCTGCTGCTTGACCACCTCAAAGGCGCAGAAGACGGCAAACCATGGCCGCCGCCGCATTGCCGTGAACTGTCGTCGTGGTTGACCGCAGCGATGCCCAACCGCGACAAAGTCGGCGAGATCGACATCGCCATCTCCGCCGATCAGATCGCAGCCAACACCATCGGCGTGTACACGCCGGTACCGTCGCTCGAACTGGGTTTCAAGGACAACTCCGCCAGCGGCCTCGGCGAACAGGGGTACAACAACCGCTACTACAAGGTCGCGAATTTCTCTGGCCCGACCCAGCCGCTGCCGGTGGAGACCAATCCGGTCAACGTCTACAAACGGTTGTTTTCGTCGCGCCAGTCGAAGCCGCGCAAAGCCGGCGGGCCGACGGTCGACACCAGCAAGTTCGCCGCCGGCGAAGCCCAGGACGAACAGTCGCTCGATCGCAGCATGCTCGATGTGATTCTGAAAGGCGCGAAAGACCTGCAGGGCAACGTCGGCCGCGCCGACCAGCGTCGCCTCGACGAATACCTGGAAAGCATGCGCGCGTTGGAAAAACGCGTCACCGCCATCGAACGCCAACAGGAAGAGGCCGCGCGCGAGAAAGCCGGCAAAGGCAAGAACGCCAAGGCCGGCTTCACCAGTTCGCCACCGATCGAGGTGAAGATGCCGAGCGGCTCGCTGAAATGGAGCGAGCACATGAAGTTGATGTGTGACCTGATGATCCTGGCATGGCAGACCGATCTGACGCGTGTGTGCACGCTCATCGGCGACCACGTGCACGCGATCTCGTACCCCGAGATCGGCGTCAACGACTCGCACCACGAGATCAGCCACAACGATAACCCGGACAAACCGCCGAAGCTGATGAAGGTGGACCGCTTCGCCATCGAACAGTTCGCCTACCTCATCAGCCGCATGAAATCACTGAAGGAAGGCCCAGGCACGTTGCTCGACAACAGCATCCTGATGTGGGGTTCGGCGATGGACCAGGGCTGGCACAGCTTCAAGCGCCTGCCGACCATCATCGCCGGCAAAGGCGGCGGCACCATCCGCACCAACCGCTATGCCAAGGCCAACGGCAATATTGGCGACCTGCTGATGGGAATCCTCGCCCGTGCCGGCGTGCCGATGGACAAACCGATCGGTTGCGGCACCAAGTTGCTGGCAGAGTTGTCGTAAAGTTCCGCAGTCACGGTCGAATCCGGCTGGAAAACGCCGTGCGAGGTGCGCCGTGCGAGGTTCTGCACCGAGCACGGCGCTGCATTTTACCTGGGGCGCCCTCGCACCGCGCACTGCCTGTTCTCGGTTCACATCGCCGGATAGTCGGTGTAGCCCTTCGCGTCATGCGAATAGAACGTGCTGCCATCGGGCGCAACCAGCGCGACGCCGGCTTTGATGCGCTCGACCAGGTCCGGATTGGACACGTACTGATGGCCGAAGGCGACCGCCTGTAGAGTGCCGGCGGTGATGGCGGCGGTGGCTTCCTCGGCGCTGTAGCCCATGTTGCCGATCAGGTTGCTGGTGAAGTTGGCGCGCGCCGGGGTCACCACGTCGCCCTTCTGGGCCTGGAAGAAATCACCGCGCATCAAGTGGAGGTAGGCGATCTTGCGCGCACTCAGCTGCGCCGCGACGTAGGCGGTCACGGCCACTGGGTCGCTGTCGCGCATGTCGTTGTAGCTGTTGAGCGGTGAAATGCGCACGCCGACGCGGTCCGCGCCCCACACGCTGATCGCGGCATCGGTCGCTTCTAGGAGCAGCTTCGCGCGGTTGGCGATACTGCCGCCGTAGGGCCCGCTGCGTTTGTTCGAACCATCGCGCAGGAACTCGTCGAGCAGGTAACCATTCGCGCCGTGGACCTCGACGCCGTCGAAGCCGGCGGCCTTGGCGTTCTGCGCCGCAAGTTTGAAGCCGGCAACGATGCCCGGCAGTTCGTCGTCGCGCAGTTCACGCGGTGTGACGTAGGGTTTTTTGCCTTCGGGCGTGTGGGTCTCGTCGCCGGTGATCGGCAACGCGCTCGGCGCAACTGGCTGCGCGCCCTTGTTGAAGTACGGATGGCAGGCGCGACCGCCGTGCCACAGTTGCAGGATCATGCGACCGCCCTTGGCGTGCACGGCGTCGGTGACTTTTTTCCACGCGGCGACCTGCGCGCTGCAGTGGATGCCCGGCTCACGTCCGCCGAACGCGGAGTTGCCCTCCATCACCATGGTCGCTTCGGCGATGATCACGCCCGCGCTCGCGCGCTGCGCGTAGTAGGTCACCATCAAGTCGGTCGGGACGTGGTTCACATCGGCACGACAGCGCGTGAGTGGCGCCATGACGATACGGTTCGGCAGCTTCAAGGCGCCGAGGGTGACGGGTGAAAAGAGGGCGGCGGTGGACATGGGTGGACCTGGGAAGGAAGGGGGTGAATGTGGCCGACGCTAGATGCCGTCGATCGTCCATGCCATCACCTTTTGGGGACATGTCGGCAAGGCTGTCAGGTACGATTGGCCAGATGTTGGGCGAGTTACGGCGAATGAAGACCAGGCCAGGATTCGGTTCAGCACCAGCGACCGTGATCAGGCGGAGACCCCTGGGACCGCCGGTTTCTAACCGGCGAGCGACTGATGCGACCGCTGGCTGTCGATCAGCAGAACGAACGTCCGCGGTTATCCAAAGGTCTCAGCCCGATAAGACGTCCCTGGTTTACCAACGTCCTCCGCCGGTTGGAAACCGGCGGTCTCGGGTGTCGCCGATCGTTGTGGCGCTTGGTGGGGACGGACGATCACGGTTTTTTCCGCCTTACTTGGAAGAATACGCGTCGAGCATCCACGCCGTCTTGTCATGGGCTTCGATGCGGCCGATGAGCATGTCGATGGTGGCTTCGTCACTCGCCTTCTCAGCGATGGCGCGGGCTTTTTCGCACGACTTCGACAGGGCGCGGTGATCGTCGCGCAGCGCCTTGGCCAGTGAACGGCCTTCGTAGTCGTCACCCAGGTCGCCGATGTTGGCGAGTTTGGCCAGGGTGCTGATGCCAGCTGGCGCTGGCTCGCCCAACGCACGGATGCGTTCGGCCAGATCATCGGCAGCGGTGAACAGCGCGTCGTACTGCACACCGAACGCGTCATGGAGTTGGAAGAAACCGGTGCCGGTGACGTTCCAATGCGCGCCGTGGGTTTTTACGGCCAAGGCATAGGTGTCGGCCAGAACACTGGCCAAGGCTTTGACGACGGGTGCGGACATGGGAGCTCCCTTTGGAGAGGATGACGAGAATCAGGTCACCAACGACCGATAGGTTCGACGGTTGGTGGGTGCCAACCATTCACGGCTGAACGGCAGATGCAACGGGACCAGAAACGAGTTCCCGCGCGACGGCAACGGCGTGAACCACCGCAGCGATGCGGATCGCATCGTGCACGTGATCGTCTGTCAGCCCGGCGTGTTTGACCGCGTGGTCATGCGATTTCACGCACATCTCACAGCCGTTGATGGCGCTCACCGCCAAGCTGATGAGTTCGAAGGTCGCCTTGTCGGTCGACGGCTGGGCGAGTTTGTTCATGCGTAGGCGCGGCGGCTTGTTGTCGTACGCTCCGCCCATGAAATGGCGGAAGCGGTAGTAGACATTGTTCATCGCCATCACTGCCGCCGCGCCCTGCGCGTCAGCAACCACGGGATCGATGGCGTCGAGGAGTTCGACCTCGGCGGCAGCGCGCACGGCAGCGACCACGTCGGGATTGCGCGCAGCATAGGCCGAAGCCAACGCCACGCCCCAGCGTTGTGCCGGCGTCAACACGCCGGCTTGCAGAACGGCGGAAAGATTGAGGCGGATGTCTTTGGCGGCATCAGGGAAGGAAGCGGTCAGGGATTCGATGGTGATGGTCATGGGAACTCCAAAGGGGCTACAGGGGACAGGCTACAGACCACAGGTTCGAGCAGTGGATGAGGCGTACAGGGAACAGGCACGGCTTAGGGGTACGACCTGTAGCCCGTAACCTGTTCCCTGTAGCCAGCGCGGCTACGCCGCGCTGAGCGTCTTCTCACCCTTCTTCCAATTGCACGGACACAGCTCATCGGTCTGCAGCGCGTCGAGTGTGCGCAGCACCTCGTCGACGTTGCGCCCGACCGAGAGATCGTTGACCGACGCCCAACGGATCGCGCCGGTGGGATCAACGATGAAGGTCGCACGCAGAGCGACGCCATCGGTCTTGTGCAGGATGCCGAGCGCGGTGCAGAGCTCACGCTTGGTATCGGCGAGCATCGGGAATGGCAGGTCCTTCAAATCCGCATGGTTGTTACGCCACGCGAGGTGGACGAAGTGGCTGTCGGTCGACAGGCCGAGCAGCTGCGCGTCGCGGTCTTTGAAGTCAGCGTTCTTCTTGCCAAAGGCGGCGATCTCGGTCGGACAGACGAAGGTGAAGTCCATCGGCCAGGCGAAGAGCACGAGCCATTTGCCTGGATCGCTGGTGTTGGTGAGGGTGGCGAACTCCTTGCCCGGTTCGCGCGACACGACGGCTTGCAGGGAGTAGGAGGGGAGGTGGTCGCCGATGGTGAGCATGGCTCGGTCCTTTGCGGGGTTGGGTGATGTCATCCCCTGAAGCGACCGGCGTGCCAGCCTGTAAGTCCTTGATATGTAAGGATAATTCTCGAGCGCCGAAGTCGTTCCACCCGTATTCGGGTGTCGCGGGTGGTGATTTTTGGGTGCTTGGAACGAGGACGCTTGCGGATTTTTCAACGCGAAGGCGCGAAGGCACGAAGGAGAGCCGATTTGTACTGGAGCCATCCTTCGCGTCTTCGCGCCTTCGCGTTGAAAAGTCATTCTCACATCGTGCGTCGTGCACGCTGTCCGACTCTTACGACAAGCACCTATCGGGGTCGTCGTCGCTGGGCTACGCTCTGAGCAGAGGTGTTCCCATGGCCAAGCAACGCGTCCCTGCCATCCGCAAAGCAGCAAAAAAAACCACTGCCCAGACCATCGGCCAGTACCTCATCCGACGGTTGCAGGACTACCGTGTCGGGCACGTCTTCGGCATTCCCGGCGACTACGTGCTCGGCTTCTATGACCAACTCTGTCGCAGCGACATCAAGGTTGTCGGCACCAGCAAAGAAGACGGCGCGGGTTTCGCCGCCGACGCCTACGCGCGTGTGCACGGCATGGGCGCGCTCTGCGTTACCTACTGCGTCGGCGGCCTGAGTGTCGCCAACGCGGTTGCTGGTGCGTACGCAGAAAAATCTCCGGTGGTGGTCATCACCGGTGCGCCCGGGATGAAGGAACGCACCAACGATCCGTTGCTGCACCACAAGGTGAAGACCTTCGCCACGCAGAAGGAAATCTTCGAACGCATTACGGCCTGTGCGGTGGCGCTTGAGGATCCCGACACGGCGTTCCGCGACATCGACCGCGCGCTGGCGACCTGCTGGCGCGTCAAACGTCCGGTCTACATCGAACTGCCGCGCGACTTGGTCGACGTGGTGCCGAAACATCCGGTGCCATCGCTGCCGCCCGATGCGATGATCGATCAGGCAGCGTTAGACGAAGCCGTCGCCGAAGCGGTGGGGCGCCTACGTGCCGCCAAACGTCCGGTGATCCTTGCCGATGTGGAGGTCCACCGGTTCGGCCTCGCCTTCGAACTGCTGACCTTGTCGGAGCGCACCGGCATTCCCATCGCTGTCACCATCCTCGGCAAGTCGGTGATCAGCGAGCGTCACCCCAATTATATCGGCATCTACGAAGGTGCGATGGGTCGCGATGACGTGGCCAAGATCGTCGAAGGCTCCGACTGCTTGCTGATGCTCGGCACCTTTTTGACCGACGTGAACATGGGCATTTTTACCGCCAAGATCGATCCCACGCGGGTGATCGAAGCCACCAGCGAGAAGATCCAGGTCAGCCGTCATCGTTACGACAACGTGCCGTTTGACGGGTTCCTGCGTGGGCTGCTCAATGCCAAGCTGCCACGGCGCGCACTCACCACGCAGGTCAAAGCGCCGGTAAAGATCCCGGCCATCGACGCCAAGAAACCGCTGAAAGTCACTCGCCTGTTCCAACTCATCGACCAACGCCTCGATGACGACATGGCGGTGGTGTGCGATGTCGGCCTGTGCCTGTTCGGTGCCATCGACCTGACCATCCACCGCCGCACCGAGTTCATCGCTTCGGCGTACTACACCTCCATGGGCTTCGCCGTGCCGGCGAGCGTCGGCGTGGCGTTGGCCAATCCCAAACTCCGTCCGGTGGTGCTGGTCGGCGACGGTGCATTTCAGATGACCGGCATGGAGCTGTCGACTGCGGTGCGGCAGAAACTCAATCCCATCGTGATCGTGCTCGACAACCACGGCTACACGACGGAGCGCGCGATCCAGGACGGTCCGTACAACGACATCCTCAACTGGAAATACCACCGCCTGCCCGACCTGCTCGGCGCCGGCTGGGCCGCCATCGTGCGCAGTGAAGGCGAGTTCGCCGATGCGTGGACCCAGGCGGTCGAGAACCGCGACAGCTTCAGCCTGATCAATGTGCAACTCGATGCGTACGACTTCTGCCCGGCGCTAGAACGCTTGGGCAAGCGCATGGCGGAGAATATTCCGAAGTGATGTCCGATGTCCGATGTCCGATGTCCGATGTTATGACATC
>JANPLC010000150.1:0-5300 GCA_031426335.1 Planctomycetota bacterium | reverse complement strand
GGCGGCCCGCCCGCGCAGAACGTCGCGCGGGCGAGCCGCCCACGCCCCCAGGAGTTGCCCGCTGCGGCACGCGTGCGCGTCGTTCGGTACATGGTTCGCCGTGGCACCACAGCGTTCTGACGATTCAATCCCACGCATCATGAGTGAAGTCCGCCTCGCCCCAGGCGTCACCGTCGCCAGTTCGGCGCTGACGTTCGCTACCGCCCGCTCCAGCGGGCCGGGTGGGCAGAACGACAACAAAACCGAATCAAAGGTCGAACTGCGCGTCTCCATCGGCGCGATCATCGGGCTGTCGTGGAAAGCGCAGGACCGCTTGGTCATGCTCGCAGGCAGCCGCCTGACGGCGGACGGCGATTTGATCATGACCTGCGATGAAACACGCAGTCAGCGCACCAATCGTGAAATGGTCATCGATCGCCTGAGCGAACTGGTGCGAGATGCACAGGCGGTGCCGAAACCACGCAAGCGCACCAAGCCCGGACGTGGAGCGATCGAACGGCGGTTGCGCGACAAGGCGTCGGTGAGCGACAAGAAACGCGAGCGACGCACCGGCGACGACTGATCAGCGTCTGCTCAGCGACCGAGCCAGCCGCCGTCCACCGGATAGATGCCGCCGTGACAATACGCGGCAGCGTCGCTGGCGAGGAACACCGCCATGCCGCCCAGGTCCGCAGGTGTGCCCCAGCGATTGGCGGGGATGCGTGCGAGGATCGTTGGATTGCGCACGGGATCGACCTGGATCGCCTGCGTCAGCTCGGTTGCGATGTACCCAGGCGCGATGGCGTTGACGTTGATGCCGTGTGGCGCCCATTCATTGGCGAGGGCACGCACCAGACCAGCAACGCCGCTTTTTGCGGCGGCATAAGCGACGACGTTGACGCCACCTTGGAAACTCAGCATCGAGGCGATGGCGATGATGCGACCTGGGGATTGCTGCGTGCGGAAACGTCGCGCCGCGGCTTGCGCCAACAAGAAAACCGAGCGCAGATTGGTGTCGATCACGCGATCCCACGCCTCGGCGGGCACATCGATGGCCGGCTGACGGTGCGTGGTGCCGTGATTGAGCACCAGGATGTCGAGGCGACCAAACGACGCGGCGGCCTGTTCGATCAGCGCCGTGCCGTCATCGATGCCGGCGCAATCCGCCTGGATACCGAGGAAGCGGTGACCGTGTGCGCTCACCAGACGTTCGGTATCAGGCATCGCGTTGCGGCTGATGCCGACGATGTCGGCGCCGGCTTGTGCCAGTGCGGCAGCGATGCCCTGGCCGATTCCACTACGCGCACCGGTGACCAGCGCCACGCGTCCACTCAGATCGAAGGGGGAACGCGTGGTCATGGCGTCGTCCTATGATCACCGCACGTCGTAGCGGAAGAGCTTCTTTTTTCCGGCTTTGAGCAGGACGTGGGCATCTTTCACATCGGCAATCGTGACCTTGCGCTGAATATCATCGATACGCGTGTCGTGGATGCTCACGCCGCCGCCCTGGATCAGGCGTTTCGCATCGCCGTTCGAGGTGGCGAGATTCGCGCGCACCAGCAACGCCAACAAGCCAGCACCAGCTTCGAGTTCGTTCGCGGGAATATCCGCGTGCGGGATGCTGTCGCCGGTGACGTCGTGCGCGGCCCCGAACGCCTTTTTCGCGTCGGCCAACGCCTGATCAGCAGCGGCTTGGCCGTGGATGAGTTTGGTGACTTCGTACGCGAGCACCGACTTCGCATCGTTGATGCGCTGATCCTTGTGCTCGGTCAGACGTTTGACCTCGTCCATCGGCAAGGTGGTGAAGAAGCCCAGGAACTTCCCGACATCTGAATCACTGACATTGCGCCAGAACTGAAAGAACTCGTACACCGGCGTGCGGTCAGCGGACAACCAGATGTTACCCTTCTCCGATTTGCCGAACTTGCCGCCGTCGCTTTTAGTCACCAGCGGGAAGGTCAATCCGGCCAGGTCGGCGTCGGCGGTGCGTCGGCCGAGCTCGATGCCCATGACGATGTTGCCCCACTGATCCTGGCCGCCCATCTGCACGGTGCATTTTTCCGTGCGGAAGAGGTGGGCGAAGTCGTAGGCCTGCATCACCATGTAGTTGAACTCAAGGAAGGTGATGCCGCCGCTTTCCATGCGGCCCTTCACCGAATCCATGGTCAGCATGCGGTTGACGCTGAAATGCGGGCCGACTGCGCGCAGCATCTCGATCCAGTTGAGACTCGCGAGCCAGTCGGCGTTGTTCACCAGTTTGGCGTCGCTCGCACCATCGCCGAACTTCACCACGCTGCCGATTTGTTTGGCGATGGCCTGCGCGTTGCGATCGATGTCCTCGCGCGTCAGCATCTGCCGCATGGCGGTCTTGCCGGAAGGATCGCCGACCAGCGCGGTAGCCCCGCCGACCAGCACCAGCGGTTTGTGGCCGCAGCGCTGCATCCACATCAGGCCCATGATCGGCACCAGCGAGCCGACGTGCAGGCTGTCCGCCGTGGGATCGAAGCCGATGTAAGCCGTGATCGGTGACTCCAGGCGCTTGCGCATCTCGGCGTCGGTGGACTGGGCCACGAAACCGCGGCTGGACAACAGGTCGTAGAGGTTCTCGTTCATGGGGGGCGAGAGCCTAACGTGCCAGCCAGGGAGGCCAGGGGGGGCTGCGGTGCGGCAAACCACGGATTTTTCAACACGAAGACCCGAAGGCACGAAGGGGGAGGCAAGAAAGGGCATCCTGGCGATATCTCCGGTTTCCCTCGTGTCTTCGGGTCTTCGTGTTGAAAAATCTCTCTGGGTTCCCCCGGAGGTATCGTCCTGTGACCTGACTATACGGGATCACATCACGCGGGCAGTAGATCGATCAGATGTCTGGCAACGCGCACCCGTGGTCCGACGTACGTTCCTGCGCACCTTCCCGTCCATTTCTAGGAACCCCGCCCCATGCGTCATCCCGCCCTGGTCTCCACGCTTGCCCTGTCCGTCGCTTTTGGCCTGCCCGCCATCGGCGAAGAGAAAAAGGACCAGCCTAAGCCGCCGCAGCGGCACCGCGTGGAGCAGATCGACTACGGCGGCTTCTTCGCTGGCAGCTTTGTCTGTGCGCCGGATGCCAAGTACGACAACGACACCGGTCTTTATACCGCCGACTCGGTGGCCAAGGGCATCGTGGTGATGTTCGATAAGGAAATGACCGACGGTGCGATCTTCGACCTCGATTCGCAGCGCATCGCTTGCGCGTGGACCGATGGCGCGCCGAAGCTCATCGGCTGGTGGCTCGACGGCACGCACGGTCCGACGTCGCGCCTGACGCGTCCGGCGTTGTTCGCCACCAAGGATGTCGGCTGGGCCGGCCCGGACGGTGCGCTCACTGATCCACGCGCTGACATCATCGCGCCGCTGCCGCGTCCCGGTTCGCTGCCCAAGGAGTGGTCGCGCACTAAGGGTTATTACCGCCACGGCCGCGAGACGGTGTTCAGCTACACCGTCGCCGGCACTGAGGTGTTGGAACAACTGTCGTTGGAGAAATCCGCCGACGCGAAAGCCATCGCGCGTTCGTTCACCATCGCGGCGCATGATAAGCCGATGACGGTCGTGCTCGGTGATGCGACCGGCGATGCTGCTGAAGCTGACGGCGTGGTCAGTGCCGGCGACCCGCGTGCTGCGATCGTCGCGGCACCGGCCGGTGCCAAGTTGGAGGTGGTGGAGAAACGTCTGGTGCTGCGCCTGCCTGCGGGCGGCGCGGCCAACGTGAAGGTGGTGGTCGCAGGTAAGGACATCGCTCCCGCTGCGCTCAGTGCCATCGCCAAAGCGGCGGCTAAGCCCGCCGACCTCACGCCCAAAACCAAGGGTGGTCCATCGGTGTGGCCGGAAGTTTTGGAGACCAAGGGCACGCTTGGCGGCGACGATGCCGCCTACGTGGTCGACGCCATCGGCATCCCGGAGAAGACCCCGTGGAACTGCTGGATGCGCCCGAGTGCCCTCGATTTCTTTGCCGACGGCAAGAGTGCGGCGCTGGCTACCCTCAACGGCGACATCTTCGTCGTCAGCGGCATCGATGACAAATTGGAAAGCGTGAAGTGGCGGCGTTTTGCTGCCGGCCTGCACGCGCCGCTCGGCATCAAGATCGTCGACGGCGTCGTCCACGTCGCGGTGCGTGATGGCATCATGCGTTTGAAGGACCTCGACAAGGATGGCGAGGCCGACTTCTTCGAGATGATCAACATGGATCTGCTGCAGTCGCCGTCGTTCCATAGCTTCGTCTGCGATCTCAATACGGATCCGGCGGGCAACTTCATCTTCTCGGTCGGCGGCGCGATCCGTTCCGGCGGTCGTGGCTTCCAGCGTCTGACGCCGCACATGGGCACGGTCATGCGTCTGAGCAAAGACGGCTCCAAGCTCGACGTGGTCGCCACCGGTTTGCGCATGCCGAATGGTTCGGCGGTGCGTGCTGACGGGCAGATCACCGAATCCGACAACGAAGGCGTGTGGGTTCCCGCGTCGCCGATTCACTGGGTGAAGGACGGCGACTTCTTGGGTGTGAAGAACACCGCGCATGGTCGCGAGATCCGTCCGCCGCGTCCGCTGACCTTCCTGCCGCAGAGCACGGAAAGCAGCGCATGCAGCCAACAATGGGTGACCAGTGATCGTTGGGGTCCGTTCAAGGATGAGTTGCTGCACATGAGCTACGGCAAGGCCGGCCTATTCCACGTCTTCCACGAAGAGGTCGAGGGCGTGCGTCAGGGCGGCGTGGTGCGTTTCCCGATCAAACTCAGTTCGTCCGCACTGCGTGGTCGTTTCAATCCTGCTGACGGCCAACTCTACGTCGCTGGTTTAGGCATGGGACAGTCCACGGCGGCCAAGGCGGGTGGCTTCGATCGCATCCGTTTCACCGGCAAGCCGGTGCGTCTGCCCTTCGGTTTCAGCGTGAAGCAGAACGGCGTGGTGGTGCGTTTCACCACCAAGCTCGACGCCGCAGCTGCTGACCCGGCGAACTTCGGTATCAAGCAGTGGAACTACCGCTGGACCGAAAACTATGGCTCGGGCAAGTACTCGGTCATGGATCCGAACAAGAACACCGACGGCGATGCGGTGGAGATCAAATCCGCCAAGCTCAGCGCCGACGGCATGAGCGTGTTCCTGGAGATCGACGGTCTCAAGCCAGTGATGCAGTTCATGGTCAAGTGCAAGGTTCCCACCGCCGACGGCGCAGCGATCGACAGCGAGTTGATGGGCACGATCAACGTGGTACCGATGACCAAGGGGCCGTGACCCTGGGAGAGGCGAGCCCCAGCTCGCCTTTGCCTTTTCACCTCAGCGAAAAAGGCGAG
>JANPLC010000149.1:0-6863 GCA_031426335.1 Planctomycetota bacterium | reverse complement strand
GACCAGCAGCGTCTTTCCACCGATGACGAGCGGAAACACGGGCGCCACAGGTCACGACCCTAGCCCCTAGCCCCTAGCCCCGGTCAACAAATCCCAGCCCATTGCCCCACACGCCTCACGGCCCACAACACCCCGCCATGCAGTCCCCTCGCCCAGGCGGTCCGGCAATGGCCCGGCCCATGGTCATCGCCATCGACGGTCCGGCCGGAGCCGGCAAGAGCACGGTCACGCGCCTGCTCGCCAGCCGGCTCAAGTTGTTGTTTCTCGACACCGGGGCGATGTACCGCGCGGCCACGGTTGGTCTCTACGACGCGGGGATCAACGTCGATGATCAGCAAGCGGTGGCGGCGTGGGTCTGCCAACGTGACATCGGTTTCGACGGTGACGGTCAGGTACAACTCGACGGCGTGGTGCTGCCGCGTGCGCGCATCCGCTCGCCCGAGACCACCGCGCAGATCTGGCGGGTGGCGGACAACCCGGCCTGCCGCGGGCACCTCGTGCAGCTGCAGAAGACCCTGGTCGCCGGTCGCGACGCGGTAGTCGAAGGGCGCGATGCCACCACCGTCATCTGCCCGGATGCGCAGCTCAAGATATTCCTTGATGCGAGTCCGGAAGAACGCGCGCGCCGTCGTCTCGCCGAATGGCCGGCGAACACCCCACAACCAAACCTGCCGGAGATGGTGGCGCAGATTCGTGAACGCGATCAGCGCGATTCCTCACGCGCGGTCGGCGCGCTGACGCTGACCGATGACGCCGTGCATCTCTACAGCGATGGCTTGGCGATGAACGAAGTCATCGCCCGCATCACCGCCTACGCGGTGCAGCGTCAGCCGTTCCTGCTGGAGAATCTCGTCAGTGATCAGCTGATCGTCGGCCGCAGCCGCCAACCTGGCTACGTGCGCGTCGCGGTCGGCGATCCGGCGCACACCACCGCCGGTTGGCAACTGGGCCTGACCAATCCCACTCCCGAACGGATGCCCGGCACCACGCGTTCGGTGACGCGCAACTTGGGTGGACGGCAAGCCGGCACCGTGCTGCAGGGTCAGGCGATCCTCTGCCTTGCCGGGACCGCCGAAGAGCCCAGCCACGTCGTCGCCCTGCCGATGCTGCCGCAGAGCTGGTACATCATTGAACCCGGTGCGTGGCATGCAGTGATCCAGAGCCACGGCACCATCTGCGCATGGGCGGAATCCTCCGGCATCCGTGAAGAACAACGCGATCTGACCAATGATCAGCTGTCGGAGATGGGCGCCTACGTCAGCGTCTACCTGCCGCATTGACAGATCGGGATCGACGTCCCGCTCAGCCTGACATCACCTTGCGCGCCAGGTTCCGTAGGGCACGCACGGTGTGATCGAGCAGATCGGGCAGCTCACGCAGCACTGCGGCGATGCCGGCCCGGTCGCCAGCGCGCACTAGGTCTTCGATCCGCACGCAGTGGTCGGCCAGCCGTTGAGCGCCCATGATCTGACTGGAACCCTTGAGCTTGTGCGCCGCACGACGCAGGGCCTCCCCATCGAATCGTTCACCGCAGTCGAGCACCGCCTGCAAGTGTTGCGGCGCTTCGGTGAGGAAGATCGTGACCATGTCGGAACACGTGGCGTCGTCACCGAGTTCTTCGCGCAGACGGGTGAACATCCGCGGATCGATCAACAGATCGCGATCCAGCGGTTCCGCACTGATGGCGCTGGTGGTCGGGGTCTCAGGCAGTTTTCCGCCCTCTGGCAGAAAACGTGCCAGGGCTTCGATCAGGGCCTCAATGCGCACCGGCTTGGCGATGTAGTCGTCCATGCCTGCGGCAAGGCACAGTTCACGATCGCCGGCCATGGCATTGGCGGTCATGGCGACCACCGGCAGGCGTTTGCGCGCCGTACCGGCTTCGCGGATGCGCAATTCGCGTGTCGCCTGGTATCCGTCCATCTCCGGCATCTGGCAGTCCATTAACACCAGATCGTAGGGCAGCGCGGCGATGGCGGTGAGCGCCTCGGCGCCATTCGCGACGATATCCGCATGCAGGCCGAAACGTGCGAGCTGGGCGGCGGTCAGGCGCTGGTTCACCGCATTGTCTTCTGCCACCAGGACGCGGCCGCTGAAGCGTCGCAGTGCGAGCCCATGGCTTCGTCGAGATACCAGTTCGCGGCTGGCTCCCAGGGAGAGGGTCAAGGCCTGATGCACGGTGGCCTGACGCAATGGTTTGTCGACGCAGGCGTCGAAGCCGGCAGCAAGCGCTTCGTCGGCGAGGCGCTGAAGGCCGAAAGGAATGAGCAGCACCAATCCGCACATCGCCGTCGGACGATCGCGTCGCAGTCGGATGGCGAAGTCGAGCGCGGCCTGAGGATGCCGGCCGGCATTGACCACTACCACCGCCGTGTCACCGCGCGCCAGGCTGGCCTGGGCGCTGGTCACGTCGTCCGCCAGATCGCAATTCATGCCCCACGAACTGCACCAGCCGTAGAGCAGGGTACGGCAGGTCGCGTTGCCATCGATCACCAACACCCGCCGCTCGCGCAGCAGGGGTGACACCTCCAAAGGCTGGGCCGTGCGCGGGATGAAGGTCACGGCAAAGCGGAATAAACTGCCGGCACCAGGAACGCTGGCGATGCTGATTTCTCCGCCCATCAGTTCGACCAGGCGTTTGCAGATCGCCAGACCAAGGCCGGTGCCGCCGTATTTGCGCGTGGTCGAATTGTCTGCTTGTTGGAATGACTGGAACAGGCGTTCTTGCGCACTGAGGTCGATGCCGATGCCGGTATCCTGGACCTCGAACAGCAGCTTCACCGGCCCCAACTCCGGCTCGCGGCCCGACTCCGGCAGGACGCCGCGGATCGCACGATGCAAGCCGCTGGAGATGTCAGATTGCAGTTCGACCCGCACCACCACCTCGCCGCGTTCAGTGAATTTCACCGCATTGCCGATGAGGTTGACCAGCACCTGGCGCAGCCGTCCGGGATCGCCGCGGATCGCAACCGGCACGTCGTCGGCGATGACCGTCACCAGCTCCAGGTCCTTGGCGTAGGCTTTTTCCGCCAGCAGGCCGGCGGCGTCCTCGACTACTTGGCGCAGGTCGAAGTCGATTTCTTCCAACGCCAGGTGCCCGGCTTCGATCTTTGAGAAGTCGAGGATGTCATTGATCAACGACATCAGGCTGTCGGCGCCACCGCGCACGGTTTCCAGCATGCTGCGTTGCTGTGAGGTCATCGGCGTGTCGAGCAGCAGTCCGGTCATGCCGATGACGCCATTCATCGGCGTGCGGATCTCATGGCTCATGTTGGCCAGGAATTCGCTCTTCGCCTGGCTGGCGGCGATGGCGGTTTCTTTGGCCTGCTCGAGTTCCTGCTGGATGGTGAGCAGTTCGGTGACGTCGTGCGCTGCGGCAAAGATCAGGCCGCGTTCGCGATCGGGAGCCGACACCCAGCGCAGGTTCCGCCACGAGCCATCCTTGCAGCGGTAGCGGTTGTTGAACGACAGGATGGTCTGGCCCTGCGCGATCTTGCTGGTTTCCCGCAGGGTGTTTTCCACATCGTCGGGATGGACCAAAGACACGAAGGGCTGCGACAGCAGTTCGGTCTCGCTCCAGCCCAGCAGCGCGGTCCACGAGGGATTCAGGCGTTTGAAATAGCCATCGAAGCCGGCGATGGCCAGCAGGCTGACGGTCATGGAGAAGAAGCGATCGAGTTCATCCTGCGCGCGGCGGCGTTCGCTCAGATCCATACCGATGGCCAGGTAGCCGGTCAGTTCGCCATCGGCGTTGGTCAAGGCGGTGACCGACAAGCGCACGGGGAAACGCCGGCCATGGCGGGCAACGTAAGTCCATTCACGTTCATCGGCGATGCTGGTGCGGGCTTTTGCGACCAGGGTTTCAAAGCCGGCCTCGACCGGATGGCCCAATTCGCGGGACAATTCTTCGGCGCGCTGTTGCAGCTCTGCCGGGTCATGCACCACCGCGGGGGTCACGCGCCCGACCATCTCAGCGGCACTATACCCCAACCAGCGGCTGGCGGCGCTGTTGTAGGTCATGATCACGCCGTCGACGTCGGTCGAGATGATGCTGAAATTGGCGCCGTCGAGGATGGCCTGCTGCAAGCGTGAGGTTTCGCGCAAGGCCCGTTCGATGCGCCGACGTTCACTGACGTCCGAGGCGATTGCCAGGTAGCCGGCCACGTCGTCACTGGCATTGCGCATCGCCGACACCGACATCAACACCGGGAAGCGGCGACCGTTCTGGTGCTGCCAGATCCATTCCCGTTCATCGACGCCACCACCATCAAGCTTGTGCTGCAGAACCTGGAAGCCGCTGTGCTGTTCCAGTCGCTGTTCCCGGGCCAAGTCCAACAGCCGCGCCGCTAGATCATCCGGACGATGGAAACGTTCCGGTGACCAGCCGACGATGTCGTTCTGGGCCACGCCGAGCATGCGGCTGGCGGCGACATTGCAGCTCTTCACCTTGAAGTCGGGATCGAGGGTGATGATGCCATAGGTGGCGCAGGCGACGATCGCCTGTTCATGGGCCACTGCCCGACGCAGCGCCGAAGCCATCTGCTTGCGTTCGCTGATATCGCGCAGGTTGCACTGGATCATCGCGCGATCCACGGCGTGGAATCCGCACAACACCATCTCGGCGCTGACGATGCTGCCGGACCTGCCGATAAGCGCCAAGTCATCAAGGCGTACCTGGCTCTGGTGTTTGAGCTGGGCGAAGCAGGCGCTGCTGTGTTTCTCGTCGGCGAAGGCCTCGGCGAAGACGCCGATCTCCCACAGTCTTTTCCCGACCACCTCGTCGCGGCCGAAGCCGAGCATGCGGGTGAATGCCGGATTCGCCTCGACCACCCGCGCGGTGGCGGCATCGACCAGCAGCACGCCGTCGCTCGCGGTTTCAAACAGTCGGCGGTAGCGCAGTTCGGAATCGCCGAGTTCGTTGGCGGTGCGTTGACGGATCGCATTGTCGCGGCTGAGCAGGCGGTAGATCCACATCAACAACGCCACCTGCGTCAGGACGCCGGCGGCCAACACCACCAGGGTCGAGCGCGCTGTGCTCAGGGTGTGCAGTTTTTGCTGCGTCAGCATCGCCTCCTCATGGGCCAGCAGATCGCCAAGCAGTCGGGTGATGGATTCGTGGGCGTGCTCTTGGCCGTGATCGCGCAGGAACAAGATGGCGGCGCCCTGCCCTTGCGTGCGGCGCAAATCAACGCCCTGCTGGACGGTCGACAACAGTTCTGACATCAGCGGCTGCAACAGCGTCACGATCTGAGCTTGGCGCGGAGCATCGCTGGTAAGGCGCGTTACCTCGGCCAGCAGGTGGAGCGGTTGTTCACGCAGGGCCTGGTGCCGACCAAGGTCGCTGTCGTCGCCGAGGAGGAGGAAACGTTGCCCGTGGTGCTCGACTTCGCGCAACGCCGCCTGCAGCCGTTCCAAGGCAGAGATGGTCTCGCGCGTCTGGTCGACTCGATGGGTCGCGTCGATGTAGCTGCTGGCGTAGCGCCACGTGGTGACGGTGATGAACCCCAGGACGCCAAGCGCCAGGAGGAACCCCACGCCCGCCTGGCGCTGGCTGTTCATCGGCATGGCGTCAGCGAGGCGTTGCGCATGGAACCAGGATATACCTCAGGAAAGCCGGTGGTGACAACTCCGCGGCGGCACTCACTCACGGTTTGACCAGCGTTGCCGCGGGAAGGTGCGCCGGCAGGGCAATGTACATATGCCGCACGCCCCAGCGTCGGGCTTCGGCGTGGGTGATGAAACGCAGATCGAAATGAACGATGCCCTTCTTGGCGCTCTGTCGCATCGCTCCGCCGGTATCGTCGACCATCGCCGTGCCGTAGCCGGGCACGTCAACCATCAGACGGTACGGCACCAGCTTGGGTTCGACCGCAATACCGTAGGGGAATTTGGTCACGTCGCGGTTGATGGAGGTCTTGCCATCGGCGGACATGCCACAACAGATCCAGCACGGACAGTAGCCGGTGGTCTTGACCTGCACCCAGCGCAGGCCGTTGTCCGGCTCGATCACTGGTTTGGGCAGGAACTTTTCCTCCACCGTCAGGACGCGCAGGTAACGCGTGCTGCCCCAGCCCACCAGCAAACCGATGCCGAGGGTGGTGGCGGTCAGGCGCAGGGCGGCGAACCAGCCATGGCGATCACCGAGGGCGGCGAACCACCAGGCCAGGAACCGCCTGGTCCCGCGAATCCATGGACGCCAGGGGGACGCGGACATGGGCGCATGGTGTCGTGGCGATTGCGCGTGCCAATCGCATCGCCCACCGTATTGCCACGCATCCCCCACACCGACCGGTCGATTCCGAATGACGTGCGCACTGAACACCCTATGGTGCCGCGCATGTCGGAGTTCCTCGCCGCACTACAGGCATTTCCCACCATGCTCTTCAGCGGCTTGCTGGGGTTGATGCTGATCTACTGGCTCACCGTCATCGTTGGAGCGCTGGACGTGGATCTGTTCGGTCACCACGGTGGGCATGTAGATGGCGACATGGCCCCGGGCGGCCACGACGGCCACGGCTTTGCCGAGTTCATCTCGCTGGGCAAGGTGCCGATCACCATCACCGCCTCAGCCTTCGCCTTGGTTGGCTGGACGCTGGGCATGTTGGGGGAGATCCATCTGCGTCCGCTGATCAGCGGTGTGCTGCCAGGTCCGCTGTATCCGCTGATCATGTTGGTCGCCTTGGTGGTGATCGCCGGTTTCACCGCGGCATGGATGGTACGTCCGCTGCGGCGGATCTTCACCATGCACACGGAACACGGCGAAGCGGGCCTCATCGGCAAGATGGTGCGCATCACCTCGCTCAAGGCCGATCACCGATTTGGCACCGCACTGTGCGACAACGCGGGACCCGGAATCATAATGCAGG
>JANPLC010000148.1:0-2728 GCA_031426335.1 Planctomycetota bacterium | reverse complement strand
CGCGCAGTTGCACGCCCTGGTACTTCGACGGCAGGAAGCCGCTGCTCCACTGGCGCGCGGCGATCGGTTGGTTCTGGCCGCCGCGACCGAGCGAGGTCAGCACCACGAAGCCGGGCAGGTTCGAGGCTTCGGCGCCGAGGCCGTAGGTCACCCACGCGCCCATGCTCGGGCGGCCGGCGATCTGCGAGCCGGTGTTCATGAACATGTGCGCCGGGTCGTGGTTGATGGCGTCGGTGCGCATCGAGCGGATCAGGCAGATGTCGTCGAGCACCGAGCCGATGTGCGGGAACAGCGCGCAGATCTCGGTCTGGTTCTTGCCGTACTTGGCGAACGGATGCTGGGGGCCGAAACACTTGAGCGCCTGGCCCTGGAGCTGGGCGAGCTGCTGGCCCTTGGTGAAGGACTCGGGCATCGGTTGCCCGTGCATCTCGCCGAGCTTGGGCTTGGGATCGAAGGTCTCGAGGTGCGACGGCCCGCCGGCCATGGTGAGCCAGATCACGCGCTTGGCCTTCTGCGGCAGCGGCAGCTTGGTCAGCACGCCGGGCTGCGCCGCTGTGAGATGGGATGGTAGCAAGGATGCGAGCGCCACGGTTCCGAGGCCGGTTGCAGCGCGGCCGAGAAATGCACGGCGGCGCAGCAAGTCCGGGGTCCGGAAGTCCGGAAGTCCGGAAGTCTTGTTCATCTTATATCTCCTTCGATATCGTCGTTCATCCGTGAACCAGCAAATCTTTAAGCAGCTTCATCCAAAGGACTTACCGACTTCCGGACCACCGGACTTCCGGACCAGTGGCAATCAAAGTGGCAATCAAAGTGGCAATCATTCCCTCGTAATCGTTTCGTGCAGGTTGAGCAGAATGCGCGCGACGTGCGTCCAAGCAGCGAGCTCGCTGCGGTCGAGCTTGTCCGGGATCGGCGTGAGGCCGACCTTGAGCAGCGCATCGGCCGCGCCCTTGTCGGCCTGATAAGCAGCAAGGCGTTCGTTGAACACCGTAGCCACGGTCTTCGCTTCGTCCGCGCGTGGATCGCGTTGCAGCGTCCGCCGCCACGCCCAGGCGATGCGCTGCTCAGGCGTGCCGGTGCCATCCGTCAGGATGCGAGCGGCGAACACGCGCGCCGCTTCGACGTACGAGGGATCATTCAGCAACACCAGCGCCTGCTGCGGGATGTTCGAGCGCGTGCGGTCGGCGGCGCATTCTTCGCGCGTTGGCGCATCGAAGGCGAGCATGCTCGGATGGGCGAAGCTGCGCTGCCACCACGTGTAGACACCACGGCGGTACTGCCCGTCGCCGGTGTCGGCCGGGTAGGTGCGCTGCGGGAAGTTGAGATTCTCCCAGTAACCCTCCGGCTGGTAGGGCTTGGCGCTCGGTCCGCCGATGGTTGGCACCAGCAGGCCGGAGATCGCCAGCGCGTTGTCGCGCACTAGCTCGGCATCGAGACGATAGGCGCTCTGGCGCGCGCTCAGGCGGTTGTAGGGATCGGCTGCGTTTAGCGTCGGCGTCGCGATCGACACCTGCCGGTAGGCCTTGCTGGTGACGATGGCGCGCACCATGTGTTTGAAGTCCCAGCCGCTGTCCATGAACTCGCACGCCAGCCAATCGAGCAGCGCGGGATTGGCCGGCACTTCGCCCTGTGCGCCGAGATCATCGAGCACCTTGCTCTGGCCGATGCCGAAGAACTGTTTCCACAGGCGGTTCATCACCGTGCGCGCGGTCAGCGGGTTGTCGCGCGAGACCAGCCACTGGGCGAGGTCGAGGCGCGTGAGCTCCTCGCCGTCGGCTGGAGGCCTGGCGAGGTAACCAGGGAGAGCTGGCTTCACCACCTCGCCGGTCTCGATCATCCAGTTGCCGCGCGGCAGGATGCGCACCGTGCGTTTGTTTTTATCACTGATCGACACCAGGCACTTCAGCGCGGCACTGATGAAGTCGGCTTTGGCCTTCTCCGCGGCGGCGAGGCGCGTGCGCAGATCGTTCAGTTGCGGCGCGCTCTGCTTGAAGGTGGCGTGCAGTTTGTCGTTCTGTTCCTTGCTGCGTTTGTCCGCCGGCAGAGCAAGGAGGTCCGCGACCTCCTTGAGCGGCTGCGCCGCTCCGGGCGCGCGGATCGGTCGCGGCGCGCTGGTGGCGTTGAGGCGCACGTGGGCCAAGCAGTGGTTCTCGCCCCACACCGAGGTCAGCGTGAAGGTCAGCACCGCTTCGGCGGCGGTGGGCTCCGCCAATTCCAGGTAGAGCGACTGGTTGGTCGCCTGACCGCCCATCACCGCCCAGCCGTTGTCGCGCTCGGTGAGGTTGCCGTCGATCGCACCGGCGGCGGAGAAGCCACCCTGCTCGAAGGTCGCGCTGGCGTGGCCGAGCTTGAGAGGTTTGTTTTCCGCGGTGGTGACGACGATCTCATTCAGCACGAAGTTCTGGTTCCCTGCCAAGCCGATGCCGGCGGATTTCTCCTTCAGCGCATCGAGACGAAAACCGTTCACGCCCGCCGGCACCGTCGCGGTGATGACGTAGGTGTCGGTGCCGTCGCTCTCCTTGCGCTCGGCGCGTTTCGCGTCGAGCGTCGCGTGGACGATGGTGCCATTGGTCTTGAGCGTGACATTGCGTTTGAGCGTCTTCGCACTCGCCGGTGTCAACGCCTGCCACGCGCCTTGTTCCGACAACGCGATCAGCGCCTGCTTTTCCCACGCCGCCTGCGCCTGCGCCAATTCGGGACGCGGCTTGGCGAACTCCGCCTGCAACGC
>JANPLC010000147.1:0-2641 GCA_031426335.1 Planctomycetota bacterium | reverse complement strand
CCCGGGGCGCGCCCCCCCCCCCCTCCCCTTGCCTTTGTTTTTCCGCGTGGGTCACCCCCCCCGGCGCGCGGGGGCCCGCCTCTCCCAGGGGTCGTCTGCCCGCTCCACGTTGCCGGACAGCGTAGCCGATGTCACCACGTTCACAGCGGCGAGCCCCACGCAGCAGGTCGTTCTCGTGGTACAACACCGGAATCGCTCCACCCACGAGGTCCCCATGCGCGCCATCACGTCTGTCGCTTCTGCTCTGCTCATCGCCTGCTCGCTGACCGCTGGTGATGCCGCGAGCGGCGCGACCACGCCGAACCCTGGGCTGCGCTACTGGTACGAACTCCCAGCGAATCCTACGCCGCAGACCATCACGGTCGACGTGTGTGTCTATGGCGGAACGCCGGGTGGCGTCGGTGCAGCGGTGCAGACGCATCGCATGGGCAAAACCACCGCGCTCGCGGTGTTTCGTCGCCACGTCGGCGGCCTGACCGCCGCTGGCCTTACGGCGGTGGACCTCGGAAAAAAGGAATCGCTCGCCGGCATGGCCGCGGAATTTCTGGATCGCATGGGCAAGTGGAGCGGCTTCCGTGCGGCTGATGCGGAGAAAACTTTTCGCGCCATGCTCGATGAGGCCAAGGTGCCGGTCTATTACGAGCACCGCTTGAAGTCGGTCGAGAAATCGGGCAATCGCATCACCGCGTTGGTCTTCGAAAACGGCAACCGCATCGTCGCCAAGCAATTCATCGACGCGACCTATGAGGGTGATCTGCTCGCTGCCGCCGGCGTATCGTTCCACGTCGGGCGCGAGGACAACTCAGTGTATGGCGAGACCATCAGCGGCTTTTACCTCGCCAAGTCGCATCAGTTCAAGTTCCCGGTCGATCCGTACCGCACGATCGGTGATCCCAGCAGCGGCCTGCTGCCCGGCATCAGCGCCGAACCGCCACGTGCTGCCGGTACCGGCGATAAAGAGGTCCAGGCTTATTGTTTCCGCATGTGGTTGGTGAAGGCCGAGAACGGCACGCCGTTCCCCAAACCGGCGAATTACAACCGCGACGACTACGCGCTGCTGCTGCGCTACATCACCACTAAACCGGATTTCGCATGGTCGTGGAGCTACGCCAGCGGCCCGGTGAAACTCAACGTCGGTGACTGCAACAACGCCGGTCCGGTGAGCATCGATTACATCGGCGCGAGCAAGGAATGGCCCGAGGCGGACTACGCCAAACGCGAGAAGATCTTCCAGGCCCACGTCACTTACCAGCAAGGCATGATGTGGTTCCTCGCCAATGACGAGGCGCTCGCGCCGGAAATTCGCGCCAAGGCCGCGTCGTTCGCTCTGCCGAAGGATCAGTTTCAGGAGACCGGCGGCTGGCCGCATGACCTCTACGTGCGCGAAGGCCGCCGCATGATCAGCGATTACGTGATGACGCAGGCCGACTGCACTAGCAAACGCGTGCCCGAAGACAGCGTCGGCCTGGCGAGCTACACCATGGACTCGCACCACACCTCACGCGTCGTCATCGACGGCAAAGTAGTGGCCGAAGGCAACGTCGAAGTCGGCGTTCCGAAGCCCTATCCCGTCAGCTACCGCGCGATCGTCCCGAAAGAAACCGAGTGCGCAAATCTGCTCGTGCCGGTGGCCGTCAGCAGTTCCCACATGGCCTTCGGCAGCATCCGCATGGAACCGGTGTTCATGTTGCTCGGTCAATCAGCCGCGACCGCCGCATCGCTGGCGATCGATGGCAATACGACCGTGCAGAAGGTTGATTACGCCAAGCTCAAGGAGCGGTTACTGGCGGATAAGCAGCGGCTGGTGTGGGAGTGATGAGGCGTCCCGCCCCGCAGGAACGCCCCGAAGAAAGCCCGGGATGAAAACCTGCCCGTTACCCATAAGTCATCGAACCAGGTGAAACTGCGCGAAAGACCGCCGGGAGCGCGGCCGCCCCCGGCCGCATTCCTTTACGTCGAGGCACGTTGGGAGGTGATGCGCATTCTTGGAGCCCGGGACGCCGCCTAACCGATATCGCGTGTTTCCTGTGGTTCCGTGTTGAATGCGGCCGGGGGCGGCCGCGCTCCCGGCGGTCATGTTCGGCCGCTGACGATCACCGTAGACTTATGGGTAACAGAGTGAAATCCCGGGTGGATTGGCATGATTCACCAAGCCCCGCAGGAGCGGCGAAAAACGTGATTCCGCAGCCCTGCGGGGCGTGTCGTTGCAGTGGCGAGGTTTCCCGAGGTTTCACCAGCTAACCCGCGCGGGCGGGCCGCCCACGCCCCCAGGGTTTGCACCCGATGCTCGGGGTCTTTACCGGTACGCGGCTGGCGGTTTCGGCACGACGCCGAGTTCTTGGTAATTGAAGCCGCTTTTCAGCGGTTTGTAGTCACCGACATAATCGACTTTGCTGGTCGCGGTGATGGCGGCCTCCATGCCCATGCCCCAGTAAGCGGCGTTGATGATCAGCCGGCGGAGCCCGGCAGATTCCAGGTCGGTGCCGCTGCCCATGGTGGATTGGAACACGCGTGCGCTTTTGCCGCCACTGGTCTGCCAGTTTTTGAACCAGGCGACGGGCAGTGGTTCGAGTTTGGTGTTCGGCGCATCGTCCGGCTTGCGGCCCATCAGCGGCTGCCCCCACACCAGCGCGGTGCAGCC
>JANPLC010000146.1:0-20051 GCA_031426335.1 Planctomycetota bacterium | reverse complement strand
GGTTCACCAGCGTCCGTAGCGTGCATGGCGGGACGGTAGGCGAGTGGGGAAGGAACGCCGCACGCCGCACGCCGCACGCCGTACGTCGCCATCACACGCTCAAGTGTTCCGACACATGCGCATCGCTCAGTTCGCTGCACGCGCCCTGCGCCACCACCTGGCCACGATTCATGATGTAGAAATGCGAGCCGAACTCTTTGACGAAGTCGAGGTATTGCTCGACCAGCACGATGGTCATCTTGCGTTCGGTGACCAGCTTGCGCAGCACCACGCCGATTTCTTGGATGATGTTCGGCTGGATGCCTTCGGTCGGTTCGTCGAGCAGCAGGACTTTGGGATCACCAGCCAGGGCGCGACCGATGGAGAGCTGCTGCTGCTGGCCACCCGAGAGGTCGCCGCCCATGCGGTTGGCGAACTTCTTGAGGATGGGGAACATCTCGAAGATCTCGTCTGGGATGGTGCGCCGTTTGTCAGAGCGCGCCTCTAGCCCGATGCGCAGGTTGTCCGCCACGGTCAGCTTCGGAAAGATGTCACGGCCCTGCGGCACCAGCGCCAAGCCGGTTTTCGCCCGACGGTGCGCCGGCATCGGCGTGACATCGGTCTCGCCCAGCGCGATGCGTCCCTTCGACGCGCGGTAGTTGCCCATGATGGTGCGCATCAGCGTGGTCTTGCCCACCCCGTTGCGACCCATGACGCAGGTGATTTCGCCGGGCTTGAACTCCATGGTCAGACCGTTCAACGCGCGGACGGAGCCGTAGGAGAAGTGGAGGTCTTGGATGGTTAGCATGGCTATCGAAGTCCGGAAGTCCGGAAGTCCGGAAATCCGGAAGTCCTCTGGATGTGGTCCTGCACGCGGACTGGTCGTGCCTCAGGATGATGGCCCAGAAACCAGTCGATCAGATCAGCGGTGCTCGCAGCAAACGACCTCCGGACTTCCGGCTGGCTCCCGAAACAGCCGGACTTCCGGACAGGGGCAATCCAAATTCTCATTTCCGTTCCTTCCCACGCCCCAAATACGCCTCAATCACCTTCGCATCCGCTTGAACTTTTTCGAGCGGACCATCCGCCAGCACCTTGCCTTCGCAGAGCACGGTGACGCGGCTACCAAGCTGGCGCACGAACTCCATGTCGTGTTCGATCACCATGATGGTGTGACTGCCTTTGAGTTCGTTGAGTAGTTCAGCGGTCAGCGCGGTTTCTTTATCGGTCAGGCCGGCGGCGGGTTCATCGACCAGCAGCAGCTTGGGCTTGGACACCATCAGCATGCTGATCTCCAGCCATTGGCGTTGGCCGTGGCTAAGGGATTTCGCCGGCAGATTGCGCACGTCGATCAGATGCACGCGTTCGAGCAGGTGATGAATGTGCTCGCGCTGTTCTTTCGTTTCCGTGCCGAAGAGGTTCTGCCACACCTTCCAACGGCGCGGCAGGGCGAGTTCCATGTTCTCGTAGACCGTCAAGCTTTCGAACACGGTTGGCGTCTGGAATTTTCGCCCAACGCCGAGTCCAGCGATGTCAGTGTCACGACGGTAGGTGATGTCGACATCATCGAACACCACGCGTCCACTCGTCACACGGGTCTTGCCACTGATGACGTCGCACAGCGTGGTCTTACCGGCGCCGTTAGGACCGATGACCACGCGCAGTTCGTTGCGGTCGACCCCGAAGTAGTGGATGTCGAGTGCCTTGAAGCCGTCGAACTGGACGACCACGTTTTCCACCTGCACCAGATCGAGTTTGTCCGCTGGATACAGGGTCTCGTGTTGGATCTGCGCGGTGACGGGTTTGCTGATCATGGCGTGGCCTCCTTCACCGTCGGTTCAGGTGTTGGTGGCTGGCTACGGGCGGTCAGCCACAGACCCAAACGGCGCCAAGCACCGACCAAGCCATCGGGCATCACCAGGATGACGAAGACAAATAACGAGCCGAGGATGATCAGCCACCAGTCGGCGAACTTGGTCGACAACCACGAGTACGAGAAGCTGAAGATCAAGCTGCCCAGGATCGCGCCGGTGAGCGTGCCACGTCCCCCGAGGGCGACCATGGCGACGATGTAGATCGATTCTTCCGGGTTCATTTTGAATGGCGTGATGATGCCGTTCTGCGGCGTGTAGAGCATGCCGCCGACCGCGCCGAGCACCGCTGCTACGGCAAAGGCGAAGGTCTTGTAGGCGACCGGTTGGTAACCGGCGAAACGCAGACGTGATTCGCTGTCACGTATCGCCACCAGCACGCGTCCGGCGCGCGAATTTACCAGCCAACGGCAGGCGAGAAAACCAAGCGTCAGGGCGAGCACCGACAGCAGGTAGAGGCCGACCTTGGTCGACGCTTCTTCGAGCGGGAATCCGAACAGGGTCTTGAAGTTGGTCAGACCATTGGTGCCACACAGTTGCAGGTCATTGAGGCGAAACACCTGGGTTGCCGCCAGGGTGGTGGCCTGGGTGATGATGGAGAAATACACGCCGCGTACGCGGCTGCGGAACGCCAGCCAACCATAGAGGTAGGCGAATAGGCCGGGAATCAGCACCACGGCAGCCAACGAAAACCAGGTGCTGTCGAACGGTTGCCAGAACCACGGCAGCGTCATGCCGCTGACTTGCGACGACACCACGTAGAGCGCCTGTGGGATACCATCGCCCTGGAGCGGGCCCTTCATGGCCAAGTGCATGCCCATGCAGTAACCACCCAGGGTGAAGAACATCATTTGGCAGAGACTGAGGATTCCGGTGTAGCCCCAGATCAGATCCAATCCGAGTGCAACCAGGGCGATGCACAGGTAACGACCGAACTGGTTGAGGGTGGTGATGTCGATCACTCCAGCGCCGTAGCTAAGTGGAATCACCAGGGCGAAGACACCGAGGGCGACCCACAGGCTGGATTTGGTCGCCAAGCGATGGGCGGTTGCCAGGGATGCCAGTCCGGAGTCCGGGGTCCGGGAGTCGACAACGGGCGTCACGGGAGATGCGGTAGGTTCGGTCATCGGGTGATCGGTGCGCAGAAGAAAAGGAGGGACAAACCAGCCAAACAAAGGACCCCGGACCCCGGACCCCGGACCCCGGACGAGTGAGCATCACGCATCGGCGAGACGCCCCTTCGCCGGGAACAGGCCCGACGGCTTCCATTGCAAGAAGATCACCACGGCGGCGAGCATCAGCACCTGGCCCCACACCGCGCCGAACCATGGTTCCATGGTCTTGGTGAAACATCCCAGCCCGACGCCCGCGATGATTGCTCCGGCAAGTTTTCCGACGCCACCCGCAACCACGACCATGAACGAATCGACGATCACGGCTTGGCCCATGTCTGGGGTGATGTTGCTGATCAAGGTCAGGGCACAGCCAGCCATGCCAGCGATGCCAGATCCCAGCGCGAAGGTCAGCCCGTCGATGCGGCGCGTATTGACGCCCAGCGACGAGGCCATCGTGCGGTTCTGGGTCGTGGCACGCAGCAACAAGCCCAGGCGCGTCTTGGTGATCAGCAGGTACATGCCGGTTACGACCACGGCGCAGAACACGATGATGAACATGCGATTGTAGGGGAAGATCACATCTGGCGCGATCTCCCAACCGCCTTGCAGCCAACCGGGATTGTTCACGGCCTTGTTATTACCGAAAATCAGGCGCACCGACTGGATGAGGATGAACGACACGCCAAAGGTGGCGAGCAAGGTTTCGAGCGGTCGACCATACAGGTGACGGATCACCGCCCATTCAAGGAACAATCCGACCCCGCCAGCGACCACCACTGACATCGGGATCGCCACCAGAAAATAGATTTCAAAGGCCCACGTCGGCAGCACGCCGGCACCGACCGCCCACTTGAACATCTCTTGCGTCAGGAAGGTGGCGTAGGCGCCGATCATCAGCATTTCACCGTGCGCCATGTTGATGACGCCCATCAACCCGAAGACGATCGACAGGCCGAGCGCCATCAGCACCAGCACCGAGCCGAGGGAGATGCCGCTGAAGACGTGGCCGATACCACGGGCGACGCTCTGCCATTGTTCGGTCGCGTGGATGGTCTCTTTGCACACCGCGAGCATCGCGGCGTCGTCGGGCTTGTTCTCATCCAGGGTCTTGGCCAGCTCCTGGATGCGCGTCAGTGCCCGGCTCGACACCAGGTCGCCGAGGGTTTTCGCCGCAGCGACCCGGGTTGCCTGATCCGCGGAGGTCAGGTTGATGATGGCCATGCTTTCGGTGATGGCGCGTAGAACGCGTTCATCCCGTTCGCTTTCCTGGAGTGCTTTCAGCCCAGTGAGGTTGATCTCGCCGCCGCTGTCGCCGGCCTTCTGGACTGCCGCCAATCGTTGTGCGCGCACGGGATCGAACAGCCGCAGCAGGGTGATGGCGTCAGCGATCGGTTTGCGCTCAGCACGGCTGGCGCTGAAGGTGAGCTTCTTGGCTTCCTCTTCAGTAAGAGACCAGGACTTGCCCTCATTTTCCAACGGCGCGCGGGTCAGGGGGTGCAGCAGGTCGAAGACCTTGGCGCCATCGACCTCGCGGGAGTTCGGCCCGACAGCGAGCACGTCGCCAACTTTGATCAGTGAACCTTGGGAAAAATCAGTCAAAAAGGGGACCAATCGACCGTCGCGGCTTTGGGCCAGCGTGGCGATGGCAGCTTTGCGTTTGGCGGCATCGGCATCGGTCAGCTCAGCCATGGTGGCGAGCAACGATGCGTCGGAAGGAGGCGTGGCCCCGCTCGCACCAGCAGGGGGCTCACCGGCCTGCAGCCCAGCGATGGAAAGGATGACGGAACAAACGATCACGCGCAGAATCGCGCACAGAGAAGAGGGGAGGCGGCACAGCGGAAGAGGATGGGCGACGGACACGCAATCTCCGGAAGGTGCGGCGGATGAAGGAGGCAGAAAACGCGATGGAGTGGTTGAGGAAAATTGGTGAGCGCCGGAGAATGCTGCGCGCAGCAGCAAACCATTCGCGCCCAACAAGCAGGCCCCGTCGTTCGTCACCACGGGGCCTACAAGGCCGTGCGCTGGCCCACACCCAGCGCACGGCGGAAACATATCAGACGTTTACTTCTTCGGGCCGCCGGTCGGCTTCGGGTAGTCACCCTTGGGCCACAGGTAGCTGCTGTAGCTGTCCGGCTTCACCAGACCCTTGGACTGCCAGACGATCTTGAACTGGCCGTCTTTGAGGATCTCGCCGATGTAGACCGGCTTGTAGGTGTGCTGGTTCTTGTCATCCATCTTCTTCTTGCCGCCCGGTGCATCGAATTCGAGGCCGTAGACCGCAGCGCGGACCTTGTCGACTTCAAAGCTCTTGGCCTTCTCGACGGCGGCTTTCCACACGTAGACGCCGAAGTAGGCGGCTTCGATGGGATCATCCACCACGCGGTCTTTGCCGTACTCGGCCTTGAAGGCCGCAGCGAAGGCTTTGTTGGCCGGGGTGTCGATCGACATGAAGTAGTTCCACGCGGCGAGATGGCCCACCAGCGGCGGGACGTCCATGGCGCGCAGTTCGTCTTCAGCAACCGAGAACGCCATCACTGGGCATTCGGCGGCGGTCAGGCCCTGGTTGGCGAATTCCTTGTAGAACGGCACGTTCGTGTCGCCGTTGATGGTCGAGAGCACGCAAGCTTTGCCGCCGGCGGCGAAGGCTTTGATCTTACCGACGATGGTCTGGTAGTCTTTGTGACCGAACGGGGTGTAGTCTTCCATGATGTCGGATTCTTTGACGCCCTTGGCCATCAAGAACGCCTTCAGCACTTTGTTCGCCGTGCGCGGGAACACGTAGTCGGTGCCCAGCAGGTAGAACTTCTTGCACGCGCCGCCTTCTTCGCTCATCAGGTACTCGGCCGCGGGCACGAGCTGCTGGTTGGGCGACGCCGCGGTGTAGAAGACGTTGAGCGACTGCTCTTCGCCTTCGTACTGCACCGGGTAAAACAGCAGGGCGTTGTTCGATTCATAAACCGGCAGTACCGACTTGCGGCTGACCGAGGTCCAGCAGCCGAAGGTCACGGCGACCTTGTCTTGCGTTACCAGCTGCTTCGCCTTCTCAGCGAACAAGTCCCAGTTCGAGGCGGGGTCGACGACCACCGGTTCGATCATCTTGCCGAGCACGCCGCCGGCCTTGTTGATCTCTTTAACGGCGAGCAGGGTGCCGTCTTTGCAGGAGATCTCCGAGATCGCCATGGTGCCCGAGAGCGAGTGCAGCACACCGATTTTGACGGTGTCAGCCGCAGTCATCAGTGAGATGGATGCGAGCGAGGCGAGGACGCCTGCCGCTGTTCCGCGAACAGACGCGCGCAGGAATGTGCGCAGCTTGTGAGAGAGGGACATCGAGAGATCTCCGTGGTGCGGTCCCCATAACCGGGGTACCGAGTGAAGCCCGCAGGCCGCCAGGGAAGGAGCGACGGCAAGGCCCACACGGGCCGACAGCAGGCTTTGGACCTCTGAGCACGCTCGATGCCAGATGGAGTAAGTTATAAGTCCTGATTTTTCGAGGGATGTGCTGCGTGTCGCAGCGTTGAGACAGGCAAGTCGCTCGGCTTTTGAGCGATTGGTGTGAATGCGGAGTTGGTAAACAGCAGCGGCCAGAATTTTCGGAAGTAACAAGAGTCCCCAACGGGGGACGAACGTAAGGCCAGCCGGCGCTTCAGCGCCGGGACAACTACGGGTCGTTCGAGAAGTCCCCAACGGGGACGACGTAAGGCCAGCCCGGCGCTTCAGCGCCGGGACAACAGCCCGTAATCCACCGATAAGTCCCCAAGGGGGACGACGCACGCGAGCGGAGGCGATCGGAAAAGATGGCGGCCGGGAAGGACGATAGCCGTGTACTCATTGGCCACTGTGCTGTTCAGGCCAAGCGTCGTCCCCGTTGGGGACTTGGTGGTGAATCACGTGACGTTGTCCCGGCGCTAAAGCGCCGGGCTGGCTTTACGTCGTCCCCGTTGGGGACTTCCAGACCCTCCCACTTCGAATGGTGTTTTATTTCAGGGAACGGTCACCTGCCGCATTGCGCGGTGAAAGATCCTCAGAAAACAAAGAACCCCGGCGTTGCCGCCGGGGTTCCACAGTTCCTCGTCGTAGACGAGGCAACGATCAGAAGGTCACGAGACCTTCGACGCTGATTTCGAAGCCATTGTTGTCGGTGACATTGCCTGGGGTGCTCAGCACGCCACCCTCGTTCTCGGAATCGAAGAATCCGATCTCAAAATTGAGGCCGAAGTTCGAACTGTTGAGCGGGTTGGTCAACAAGGCCGCGGCCACACCGAGACGATTCTCGGTCTCGCTGCCAGCCGTGCCGTAGTCGATGGTGATGTACTGAACCATGCCGGTGACCGACATCGGGACAGACGCACCTTCGATGGCGTAGTTGGCCAGGAGCAGGAACTGCAGGCGATCGGAATCAGATCCGACGACTTCAGCGCCAGCAGCAGTTTCGGCTTCTGAGGTCATCAGGTACTGGACTTCAGCACCGATCATCAACGGCTTGACCGGCTTCACGGTGGCGTTCAGGCCCACCAGGAAGATGTCGCCGCCGAGACCATTGTTAGGGGCGTTGCCCAGGTAGTCGCCGGTTTGGCCCGAGCTCATGTCATAGGCGAGTTCGAAATTGATGTTGCCCTTGTCGTCCGGCAGCGCGTAGGTCACGTCGAGGCCGAAGCCCAGATCGGTGTTTTCACGCTCGTCGCTGTTACGACCGGCGAACAGGTCCGCATTGGTCGCATCAGAACCGGTGAAGTAACCGTTCACGATGTGGAACGAACCGCTGAGGGGCGAGCCCTTGGGCGCCACGGCGATCGAGGTGCCGAGCACGTCGTTGCCGTAGGCGGCGGTGTAACCGATCAACGAAGCGTTGACGGTGTACAAGCCGGTCGGTTCAGCCGAGAGCCAGCCGAGGTGATCGATGTACTTACCCATCGACCAGGTGACGGTGTCGTTGATCGACCAGGCGAAGTAGGCTTCGCGCATGGTGACTTCGGCCGCATCGGGATCGAACCACAGGTTGATCTTGGCCGAGAGGGCGTCGGTGACCTTCCAGTTGGCCTTGATGCTAGCGGCGGAGGTAAAGCCGAGCGCGCCAGTCGAGTCGTCCTTGGCAGTGGCGGGGACGTCATCGGAATCGTCAGCCGAGTAGCTGAAGATGGTGTCTACCCAGCCATTGAAGCTGACGGCAGGCATGGCATCGGCGGCCATTGCCGGAGCGGCAGTGACAGCGGCGAGTGCGAGAGCGGGAACGAGATTGCGGAGATTCACGTCTATCCTCCTTAAGGGGATGTTTGGACGAGGGTTCAACATCACGGCCTCTCCCACACAGAGCGACCGTATCGTGGGCCAAACAGGGAACGGCTGTGTGACGGGATGACCCGAGCTGTTCCCCACCTGGTCCGCTTGGCAGGCGGGGACCATGGTGAGCACCGTCACGTTTTCAATTGCATACTTGGTGGGCAGTCGCCTTCACGGTGTCTTAATCCACGCGTAATTGCTTGTACCGCAGAAGGATACAGTGGTGTCACCGACCGGCGACGGAACCTGCGGAAGCATGATCACAACCCTTACTCCAGCCGGGGTTTCTGCCTTGAGGTAGGGAAAATGACGGCAAAACGGCAGTTCCGCCGGAACGCAAGAACACCGAGCACCAGAGGAGTGGAAGAGGCAACAAGACCGGTGCTCGGTGTTCTTGCGGGCCTTCAGGCCGGCATCGCAGGTCTACAACCGTGGCTGATCGAAGAGCGCGAGCAGGAGCCATCGGGATGACAATCCCACTCGGCACCACAGGATGCCGCCCCACCTGGAAGTGCCGCCCCATGACTCCCGATCGTGCCGCAGTCGCTGCCCTCGCCGCTGAGGGCTACACGCTCATCCCCGTGGTTCGTCGCCTGGTGGCGGATGAGCTGACGCCGGTCGGGGCGCTCGCACGCCTCAGCGATGAACCGTATGCCTTCCTGTTTGAGAGCGTGGTCGGCGGTGAACGCGTGGCGCGTTACAGCATGCTGGGTGCCGCACCGCGTGAGCGCTTGGTCGGCGATCTAAAACAAGTGAACCTGCACCGCGCCGACGGCTCGCGCGAAGTATTGCCGGGCGATCCGTACGCAGCGGTGCGTGCCTACGTACAGCGTTATCGCACGCCGCATTTGCCTGGCCTGCCGCGTTTCAGTGGCGGTCTCGTCGGTTACTTATCCTACGACACCGTGCGCATGATGGAGCCGCTGCCCAACTGTCCGCCGGATGTCCTTGGCCTGCCGGATCTACACCTGTGCCGCTACGACACGGTGATGGTGTTTGATCACAGCTACAATCATCTGTTGCTCATCACGCACCTGGATCTGACCGACGGCACGGCGGTGGATGCGGCCTACTCGCAGGCGATCGCGGAACTCGATGCGTTGCAGGAACGCCTGGAAAAACCCCATGCTTCGCATCTGGTGGAGGCGCAACCTGGGGTCGACCCGACGTATCATCAGCACACCAGCAAAGACCGCTATGAAGCCGGCGTCCGGCGCATCCAAGAATACGTCAAAGCCGGCGACGCGTTCCAGGTGGTGCTCAGCCAGCGTCTGTCCGCTGAGTGCTCACTGACGCCGTTCCAGGTCTACCGCAGTCTTCGCAGCCTGAATCCCAGCCCGTATTTGTTCTGTCTGAAACTCGGTGATTCCGCGCTGGTCGGCGCCAGTCCGGAACTGTTGGTGCGCGTCGAAGACGGCCGCGTCGCCGTGCGTCCGATCGCCGGCACCACGCTGCGCGGAGCGACGCCGGCAGAGGACGATCGTCTGGCCAAGGAACTGCTGGCTGATCCGAAGGAACTCGCCGAGCACACCATGCTCATCGACCTCGGCCGCAACGACGTCGGCCGGGTGTGCAAACCCGGCAGTGTGAAGCTGACCGAAAGAATGGTCATCGAGCGTTACAGCCACGTGCAGCACATCGTCAGCCACGTCGAAGGGGTGTTGCGTGATGATCTCGACGCGCTCGACGCGCTGCGGTGTTGCCATCCCGCCGGCACCGTCAGCGGCGCACCCAAAGTGCGCGCGATGCAGATCATCGACGAACTCGAACCGGTCAAACGCGGCCCGTACGCGGGCGCAGTCGGTTACCTGGATTTTCGCGGTAACCTCGACACCTGCATCGCGCTGCGCACGGCGATCCTGACACCCGGGAAAGTCCATGTGCAGGCCGGTGCCGGAGTGGTCGCCGACAGCGTGCCAGCAGCGGAATACGAAGAGACGCTGCGCAAAGCACGCGGCACACTGATGGCGATCGCCCGCGCTGGCCAGTTCTAGTCGACCAGTTCATCACGCTGAACGCGCGATGAGTGAAGGCCTTTTCCTGGGGGCGTGGGCGGCCCGCCCGCGCGAGTGGGATCGGCAAGCACGTCCGTAGAAGTGAGAACGTCAAACGAATCGCCCCTGCGCGGGCGGGCCGCCCACGCCCCCAGGGGATAGCCGCTTACGGCAGCCGCGATGAAATCGCCTTCAACGCGCGCAACATGTACGACGTCGTCAGATGCGGCATGCCTTCCGCCCAACGTGGCGCGCTGTTGATCCAGAACGCACCTTTCACGCCGCCGTCGAGCTCGACGTGTTGCGCCTTGGCTTTGATCGAGGCGAACAGATCCGCGCGCCAGTCAACCACGCGGCCGTTGCCCAGATCAAGCGTGTCGGTCTTCAGCATCGCGAAGGTGCGGCTCATCAGTGTGTAGTAATGGAACAGGCCCTGCAGCGACTTGCCCTCGGCCATGCCGGGATTGGCTTCGAACTGGTAGGCGCTCTTCACCCACGCTAATGCGGCGGCGACGCGCGGATCTTCCGGTGACAGTTGCAGCGTCAGGTAGCTTGACAGCAGCGAGTAGCTCATGGTGCCGGTGGTGGTGAATTTCTCGCTCTGTGTCGGATCCTGTTTCTCCCAGCTGCCTTTGGCATCCGCTGGGCCGTACACCGCGCCGCCGGGGCCGTTCTTGCCGCCGGCCGCACCGACCCACGGCTGCTTGTTCACCGACGACAGGTCCTGGCATTTCTCCAGGAATTTCAGCGCTGCCTGCATCTGCGGACTCTCTGCCGGCACGCCGGATTCGCGTAGTGCGGTGAGGGCGTAACTGGTATTCGACAGGTCCTCGTGCCCACGCCCTTTGTCGCCGTAGCCGATGCCGCCGAAACCGAGGCTGGTCTCATCGGTATTCTGCAAGCCCAGCAGGTACCGCTGTGCCGCTTCGATCGGCGCGCGGTCATCCGGTCGCGTCAGCGCATACACCTGGAGCGCGAGCGCGGTGGTGTAGTTGCCGAGCCCTTCATTGAGGTCGTATACACCGCCGTCTTTTTGCCGGAAGCGATCGATGAAGGCCAGCGCCTTCACCATCGCCGAATGATCCTTCGGCAAGGCGTTCGGTGAAGACGCGAGCGCCAGCGCCGACATCGCGGTGATACCCAGCGTGAAGGTTTTTCCAGGTACGAACGCACCGTCCGGCTGCTGCTGCGACAAGATCCACGCCTGCGCCTGGTGGTGCAGCGCGTCGACCTCGGCCTTCGCGGGTGGTGTGGTTTCACCGGCGAATAGTCCGACGGTCAGCAGGGCGAGGAGCAGTGGGCGCATGGGAATCTCCGGGCAGCGAGAAGTGGAGCAGGGAAGAAATCGAACAAGAGAAACGGGGAAACGGAGTCGAATCAGAATGGCTGTCCTCCGTTTCTCCGTTCCTCCTGTTCGATCCGGTCTTTTAGTGGTTCTTACGGCAGCGGCGTCGCGCTGAAATCATCAAACTGACTGACCGCCTCCGCCTTGGTGAACAGCCCGACGCGGCCCGCGCCTGGGAAGGTGCCGTCCTGTTTCTCGATGACCTTCTTGCCGTTGAAGAACACCGTGAGTTTGTCGCCCTTCACTTCGAGGGCGATGGTATGCCACACTCCGGGTGCGGCTGAGCCTTCCCACTCCGCCAGTTCGGTACGTTGGCCGTCGATGAAGTGGTAGAGCCGGACGTTCTCGTTCACGGTGTTGCAGCGCGCGACGTAGTAGTTCTTTTCATCGATGGCACGCGCGATCACGCCGAAGGAACGATCGCGGTTGCCGCTGATGCCCTTGCCTTTGACCTCGACGCGCACGTCGGCGTAGCGACCACTGGTCGACAACACGCAGGGGTAGCGGTGGTTGGTGTCGTCATCGTCGCACTGCATCAGCACCTGACCGCCGCTGGGCGCGTCGGCGGCTTTTTTGACCAGCCATTGGGACGGGCGGCCGGGCCCGATGGTGTGGACGGTAAAGCCGCCCGGGGCCTGATCGACGGCATCGCTGTCGAAGGCGGTGGCGAGCGGTCCGCTCGCGAGTGGCAACTGCGGCGTCCCGGCAGCGGCGACCCGTGGTTTGGGCGGTTCGCCGCAGCCGCTGACAACCACAACGGAGACCGCGGCGAGGAGGACGAGGACAGTGCTGGCAACGGTCTGGCGCATGGCGGGCCTCAGTCGACACCTTGGCCGTGGGAACTCCCCTGGTCAATGCGCCGGGATGCCGATGTCCTCGGCAATGTCCGGCGGGCGTGTCACCCCCGCCGACAGCGGCCGGGGGTCCGGCGCACGGCGGGCTTCCGGGAGCGTCCGCGCTCCATACCGTCCCGCCATGCTCCAGCCCGGCATCATCCTTGGTGGTATTCGCATCGATTCGCTGCTGGGCCGTGGTGCCATGGGCGAGGTCTACCTCGGTCAGCAGGTCTCGCTCAAACGCCCGGTGGCGGTGAAACGCATTGCCGAGCACTTGCTGGGCAATGAAGACGCCATCGGCCGCTTCGCTCGCGAGGCGCAATGTGTCGCGCGCATCCAGAGCCCGCATGTCGTCGCCGTGCACGATTTCATGCGCGTGCAGGACGATCAGGGCGCGGAACACGCGCTGCTGGTGATGGAGTTGGTCGACGGCGGGTCGAGCCTGCGCGCGTTGCTCGCCAACCGCGGGCAGTCGTTGGATTGGCGCACCGCGTCGGCGCTCATCCTGCATGCGGCGGAGGGCCTCGCTGCCGCGGCGGAACACGGCGTCGTGCACCGCGACATCAAACCCGACAACATCATGGTCACGCGCAAAGGCGTGGCGAAACTCGCCGACTTCGGCTTGGCCAAGTCGGTTGATTCATCGGCCATGACGCTCGAAGGCACGGTCATGGGCACACCGCTCTACCTGCCGCCGGAAGCTTGCCGTGGCCATGCGGTGGACGCGCGCGGTGATCTCTACTCGCTCGGCTGCACCTGGTTCCATCTGCTCGCTGGGCGTCCGCCGTTTCAGGCCGCCAGCACCATTGCGTTGCTGCGCGCCCACCTCGACGACGCGCCGCCCGACTTGCGCTCGTTGGCGCCGAGTGTGCCCGAGGCCATCGCCGCCCTGGTGCATCGCCTGCTGGCCAAGGATCCCGCGCAGCGCTTGCCCTCGGCACAGGCGTTGGTCGATGAATTGCACGCGCTTGCGGCGCAGGGCATCAGTCTGCCACGCACCGTTCCTGAGATCTTCACCGTCGACGCGGCAACCACCGTCACGCGTCTGGCCGATGCGGGCAAGCCGGATGCGAGCCTCTACCTTGGCGCACCGCCGTCGTCCGCGGCGACGCTGCCGATGGGATCGACCTCGGCGACCGTGCTGGCGGAGCCGACTGATCGGGTGGAGCAGCCCTCAGCCTTGACGATCAAGTCCACGCCGGTGGCGCCGGCATCAGTTGTGGCGGCAGCACCTCCTGCGGCTGCATCCGCGCAGCCGACTCCCGTTCCTGCCGGTCGCCGTCCGCTGGTGTTGCTGATCGCAGTCGCGGTGCTGGTGATCGCGCTCATCGGCGCGGTAGCGGTGTTTGCCGGTGGCAGCAGCGCCCGGCCCAGCGTCGAGCAGGCGCTGGCGGCGAAAGACTACGGCCTCGCCCTGCAACGGGCGGCGACCAACTTGACGGCACGTCCTGGGGACGCGGATGCGGTCGCACTGGTACGCGAAGCGGTGCACGCCGAAGTGCGCGCGTTGATCAGTGCCGGTCGCGTCGAGGACGCGCGCAAACGCGTCACGGATCACCGTACCGCCTTCACCTGGCTCGACACCGGTACGCTCGATGGCGAAATCGCCATCGCCTCGGCGATGTGGCTGGCGACGCACCATCAAGAAAAGGAAGCGGTCGCCGCCTTCGCCAAGATGCGCCAGGACGGCGTCAATCCGGCGGCGCTCGATCGCGCGATGGTCGACAGCCTGATCGACAGCAACCGTCCCGCCGAAGCCATCGGTGCGGCCTGGCGGCTGGCCCAGGCCTCGACCGGCGAGCTCGACGCGAAAGTGCTCAAGCTGCTGACCTACGCGCTGACCTGGGAAGGTCCCTTCAGCGATAGCATGCGCGACCTGCGTGCGTTGCTGATCAAACGCCATCCGCCGATCACCGACACCGTGCGCCCGTGGCTCGACGACCAGGATTATGAGAAGCGCTTCAGCGCATTTTTCCTGTTACGCGAGGCCGGCAAGATCAGCGATCCGGAGACCATACGTTTCCACTACCGTACCACGTTGACGCTCAGTTCGTCGTACACCGTCACCACCGATTCAGCGACCTGGCTGGCGACGGAAAGCGCCAAGCCGGAGTGGAGCCAGCGCAAGGCGGCGTCGGCCTTGCCCGCGATCGCGGAAGTACCGCAGTTGATGAAGAGCTGGAACGAACAGGCCGACCAGTTCATCGCGCTGTTCGCCACGGCTTTCCTGCCGGAGATCGAAGAGCTGGCGGTCACCTGGAGCGCCGACGCGGACGAGAACCTGCGCTGGAATGCGTTCAAGCTGCTGCTGGCCGCCAACCGCAGCCAGCGCGTGGACGTCGCCAAGTTCCATGCGACCACCCTGACGACCTTCAATCCGCTGTATGAATCCGCGCCCTTTACCGCGGCTTTGACGTACTTCGCCGCCAAAGCCGGCACCGCCGAGGCGGCGTCGGCCAAAACCGCGTTGAGTGCCGGGGTCGCCGCGATCCAAAAGAACATCGCCGCCTATGAAAAGAACGGTGACAAATTCATGCTCCTGCGAGCCAACACCTGCAAGGAACGCCTGAAGCAGGTGCAGGACGTGCTCGCGAAATTCTGACACGCCGGACGTAGGCGATCAGCGGCGATCAGCGCGCAAGATACGGCGCGACCTGGTCCCACACCTGCGCCGTCAGCGCATCGGCGCTCTGATGCGCATCGAGTTCCAGCAGGCCATCGCTCGCGACCAGCGCGCGGTAGCCGTCGTGGACCTTTTGCTGATAGGCCAAGCCGCGCGCTTCGATGCGATCCTGCCCACGCGCAGCGGCGCGGCGGCGCTGGGCTTCAGCGGGATCGACACTGAGCCACAACACCAGATCTGGACGCACGCCGCCGGTGGCGAGGCGAATCGCCGCGCGCACTTGCGCCAGATCCAAGCCGAGTCCGTAAGCCTGATACGCCAGCGTCGAGTGGTAGAAGCGGTCGAGGATCACCAACTCGTTCGTGGCGAGTGCCGGCGCGATGACCTCATGGCAGAGCTGCGCGCGTGCCTGCAGGTAGCCGAACAACTCCGCTGTCGGGCACGCTTTGGTCGCGGGATCAAGCAGCAGCGCGCGCTGGCGTTCACCTAGTTCGGTGCCGCCGGGTTCGCGCAGATGCCGGAAGGCCACGCCGTCCTTCGTCAGGCGCGCGGTGAGGCGCTGGACCTGCGTGGTCTTGCCGCAGCCATCGATGCCTTCGAAGACGATCAGCGGCATGCCATCACTCCTTGAATCCGACCACACCGGCCAGCAGCAGGGCAACCAGGATCAGGCCGGCGACAATGCGGTACCAACCAAACAGCACGAAGCTGTGGCTGGCGAGGAAGCGCAGCAGCCACGCGACCACCACCCAGGCGACCACGAAGGTAGTGACGAAGCCGATCGCTAGCAGCGGCATACGCGGATCATCGAAGCCGCCGGGATGTTTCAGCAGCGAATAAGTCGACGCGGCGAGCATGGTCGGGATGGCGAGGAAGAAGGAGAACTCCGCTGCCGCCTTGCGGCTGAGGCCGAGCAACATGCCGCCTAGGATGGTCGCGGCGGAACGCGACGTTCCCGGCAATAGGATAGAGAAACACTGGCAGCAACCGACTGCGATGGCGATGCCCCACGGCAGGTGCATGGCGTCGTCGAAACGCGACTCCAGCGGTTGCTTCGCCTGACGGCGTTCGATCAGCAGGATGACCACGCCGCCGATAATCAGCATCGCCGCCACCGTGACGGTGTTCATCAGGTGATCCTGGACGAAGCGGTTGGTCAGGTAGCCGATGATACCGACCGGCAGGAAACCCACCGCCAGCTTGGCGACGAAGGAGCGCGAGTCCGCGCTCGAATGGAACGTGCTCACGATCTGCCACACCCGCGCACGGAACAACACCAGGATGGCGAGGATCGCGCCGAACTGGATGACGATCGAGAACATCTTGCGGAACGCCTCGTCCGCCGGGTCCTGCATGAAGCCGATCAGCGCACTGGTGGCGATCAGATGTCCGGTCGACGAGATCGGCAGGAACTCCGTCAGCCCCTCAACCGCCCCCATCACCACCGCCTTGAGGGCGTCCGTCACATCCATTCAGGCTCCTGCACAGGTCGCGCATGGTTCAAGGGCCGGAAGGACGTCAAGCCGCAGTGATTTTCATGCCGTCAGACGTCGGCATCCACCGGCTTCATCAGTGCCTCGATGTCGCTCAGGCTGAGTTTCCCCAGGGCTTGGCCGGTTTCGTCGAGCAGCGCATCGGCCAAGGCGGCCTTGCTCGATTGCAGCGCGCGGATGCGGCTCTCGATCGTGCCGTTGGCGACCAGGCGGTAGATCGTCACCGGCTTGTCTTGACCGATACGGTGCGCGCGGTCGCTGGCCTGACGCTCGACGGCGGGATTCCACCACGGATCGAGGAGGATCACGGTGTCAGCGGCGGTCAGCGTCAACCCGGTGCCGCCGGCTTTGAGGCTGAGCAAGAACACCGGCGCTTCACCGCTCTGGAAACGTTCCACCAGGTCGCTGCGATGGCGCGTTGCGCCGTCCAATCGCAGGGCCGGGATGCCGGCGGGCACCAGCACGTGCTCGGTCACCAGATCGAGCAGCGAGGTGAATTGCGAGAACACCAACACCTGGCGTTTTTCCTCGACCAGCGTCGTCAGCAGGTCGCGGAGCGCATCGAGTTTGGCCGATTCTTTCACGCTTTTGGCCAGCTTGCCCGGCAACAAGCGCGGATCGCAGCACACTTGGCGCAAACGCAGCAACGCTTCCAGCACGGTCAGGCCGCTGCGCGCCAAGCCGCGATCGTTGATGGCCTCACGCACGCGATCGTCCATCGTCAGGCGGATGGCTTCGTAGAGCCGCCGCTGATCCGGCCCGAGTTCGACCGGCAGATCGATGTCGGTGCGCGGCGGCAGATCGCTGGCGACCGCGGCCTTGGTGCGACGCAGCAAGAACGGAGCGATGCGCCGGCGCAGCAGGTCCGCGCGCCCACGATCACCGGTGTCTTCGATCGGCATGCGGAATGCTCGGGAGAACACCGCCGCTTGGCCGAGCACGCCAGGTGCGGCCCAGCCGAGCAACGCGTGCAGTTCACCGAGGTGATTCTCCACCGGCGTGCCGGTCAGGCACAAACGTTGATGTGCATCCAAGCGGCGCATCGCGGCATTCACCGCCGTGCCGACGTTCTTGAACGCCTGTGCTTCATCAGCGATGACCACCTGCCATTTGGCCGCGGCGAAGGCCTCGATGTCACGCGTCAGGGTGGCGTAGCTGGTGATGAGCACGCCGAGTTCGTTGCCGCTGACGCGTTCACGTCCGGCGCCGTGCAACACCGTCACCGGCAACGTCGGCGCGAAACGCGTCAGTTCGCTGCGCCACACGCCGACCATACTCGCTGGGCACACCACCAAGCTGGCGCGAGTAGTTTCTGATCGCTGGTGTTCGACCACCAGGTGCGCGATGGCCTGGACGGTTTTTCCCAGGCCCATGTCGTCGGCCAGGATCCCGCCGACGCCGAGCACCCGCAGCCGTTGCAGCCACGCGAGTCCATGCAGCTGATAGGGCCGCAGCTCCGCCTGCAAATCCGCTGGCGCTGTGATCGGTGGCGGTTCCAGGCACGAGCGCATCTGCTGGGCGAGATCACGCAACCTACGGTCGCCCAACCAGCGCGGTGACAGCCGATCCAGCGCATCGAGTAGATCGGCGCGCATGGCGTCGATGCGCCAACCACCACCTGGCCCTGGGGGATGATCGAACAGCTCTACCAGCTTGGCATGCAGATCCGCCAATAGTTCGAGCGGCACGCGCACCAGTCGGTTTTTACCGCAGGTCGTGAGCACCGCGGGCGGATCGCCCAGCGCGCGCGGCAGGTTCTCCCACACGGTTTTACCACCGCGCAGCAACGGCGTCAGCAACGGCACCAGGTCGAGGCGTTCGCCGCCGACGTCGATCCCCAGGTGCAGCTCGAACCAGCCGCCGTCAGTGGATTCATCCAAGCGCGCTTCGACACCAGTGAGGTCGTACACCGTCACGTCGATGGCCTCGACGCCACGAATCTGCCATCCGCTGCCGGCCAGCGCGGCGAGCGCAGCGGCGGGTATTTCCGTGGTCGTTGGTGTGGTTTTCCCGGCCAAGCCAGCGACCGTGCGCAGCGGTAGGCCTGCCAGCGGACTGCGCGCATCCATCTGCGTATGGAGTTTGGGTGGCGGCCAGGACACCAACCCCAGGCGCTCGGCTTCACCCAAACGCACCTTTTCGGCGAGCAGATCGCGAATCAGTGGCGAGCCGTCAGCCCGTTCCATCAAGGGCTCACCGCGCTCACTGACCTCATCCTCACCGTAGGTGAAACCGATCAGCGCGACATCGGCTTTGAGGTGGCGGTTGCCGTAGTTGGGATCCCAGTAGTCCAAGCGCTGGGCGCGGTACACCTGCAGCCACGGCTGCGGCGCCAAGCGCGGCAGCGAAATCGGCGGTGGAGGCAGTGATTTCGGTAACGCCGCAGCTGCGGCCACCACCAGTTCCGGCGCCAGCCACGGCATCTCGGCCAGGTGTTTCAGCAGGCTGTCGTCCAACTCGCTGGTCAGTGGACCGACGCCGTCGCCATCGCGAAACCACGGCGGCGTCAGCGGCAGGATCTCCATTGTCTCGCCACGATCATCGACCGCTTCCAGGCGCATGCGGCCGCCGTCGGACTGTTCCCGCCACTGGGCGGTAACGTGACGTGTGGGCAGCAGACGTAGCGGCGGTCCGCCGACGTCATCCCACGTGGCCCGACCGGTGGCGATCACGCGTTCGAGCATGCTGCCGCTGAGGATCACATCGTTCCAACCCCAGCCGGCCAGATCCCGGCTTTCACCGTTGAGCGCGGCGACCAAGGCGCGGTCAGCAGTTGAAATCTGCGCACTGGTGCTGGTCAGAAAACTGTGCAGGGACGAATAACGTTTCGCCACCCCACGACTGCCGTTTTTGAGTGTGCGGCTAGCTACCAGCGACACCGACAACATGCCATTGGTCGCGCGCGTCAGGGCGTAGATCAACGGGCTGGCAGTGGTCGTCGCCCGGCTGCTGATGCGATTGGTGAGGCCGGTCAGCCACGTTTGTTGTTCGCGATCAGCAACCCAGGGTTTGCTCAGCAGGCGGAGGGATGGCTTCGCGTTGGCAGCATCTGATGTCGCTGCGACCGTTGGCGCGACCGGCGCTTCCAGATTCAGTTCCAGGCCTTCGGCCTCGGCCCACACGATCAGCGCGGCGACCGCGTGTTTGCAGGTCATGCCCTTCGGGCAACTGCAATCGCTGGTCAATTTGTCGACCGCGATGTGGTCTTTCCCCAGGTGCAGCCCTGTGAGCGTGACGCTGACCTCGTAAGTGTCGTGGCCCTCGACCACTGCCCGCAGCCGGCCATTGCGCAGGGAGACCTCGACCACGTGATCGTTCTCGGCATAGGCCCGTCCACGTTCCAACGACGGCGCGTCGAACAGCGTCCGCATCAAGTCGTCGAGGCGCGGCATGGGGCGAGCAGGCTAGTGTCCCGTCCGAGAAATTCACTGCACCTGCCTTGGCCGCGCCGGCCATCCGCGGCGTTGCGAAAAGTTCGAGCTAGCGCTGCTAGCCCTTCACTTTCCGCGCCTTGCGGC
>JANPLC010000145.1:0-1758 GCA_031426335.1 Planctomycetota bacterium | reverse complement strand
ACCGTCGCGGATGGGCCGCTCACAGAACGACGCCGCGCCGCCCAGCGCCATGGTGATGGAGTCGAGCACACTGGACTTGCCTTGGGCGTTGCGACCGCCCACGACAACCATGGAGCCGTCCGGGTGGATCTCGACGGCCTTCAAGCGTTTGACGTTCTCGGCTTTGAGGGAAAGGATTTTCATGGCTTGGTTTCCTGTTGTGCTCGTGCGCATCCGGTTCGGCGTCACGCCGTAGGATTTCAGATGGCGTCTAGCGACACCGCAGCCCACCAGGGCACGGGGCCAAGGTGGGCGCGGTGATGCCGTTGGCGCGCTGTGGTCAGGCGCGCATTTTGTCGCGGTATTCGGACGCCAGCTTGAGCGCGGCGCGCTCCACGAATGCCTCGCGGTCCTCGCCCAGCAGCCTTGCCACGGCCTCAGCTTCTGGCGGCATGCTGATGGTGACGGGATTTGTTCGGCGCTTCTTGCCGGCGACTTGATCGCCCTGCGCCTGTTCGTCGGTGGTGGTGTTGGGAATGCTGGAAGTTTCCGGCATGGTGCCTCCTTTGGGTTGGCGGTGATGAATCCCAGGCCGCAGCCCGGACGTGCATGCGCGCAAGCGGGCGCGTTGTCGTGGCGGTGGCGGTTGGGAATGGCGCTACGCTTTGCCTCGTAGCCGCGGCGTGTTGTCGCGTCAGACCGGCACGGCATCCGGCGGCGGTATTGCGATGCCCATTTGCAGCGCGAGCCGCTCAACCTCAGCGATGGCGGAGCGACAGGCGCGCACATGAGAGCGCAGAGCGTTCTCGGTGGCCTCGTCTACGGTTTTTCCGTGTCCCTGCGCCAAATTGGTGAGCGCGCTACGGCACATCAGATTGATGGCGGCGTGAAAATCGCCGTTCCGGCTTGCTTCCACGGTGCCAATTGGCTTTCCGTCCAATTCGATGCGGCGGTGGTCGATAACTGGCGCCGAGCTTGCGGGGAATGAGAGCATGGAATCTCCTAGCGGTTGGTGGTGATGACGCCGACAGCGCGGACGCGCTCGGCGTAGGTGATGGCGAATGACTCAGAGCGGCGGCCAAGGCCCGCGTGGTACGCAGCGACAGCGCCGCCCCATGTGCCGGTGACGCCGTGCAGATGCAGCAACCAGGCGCGCGTGAGCGATTCGGCCAGCACGGGGCACGCATGGACGCGGTGCCGGCGATCGTACGCCTTGAGGTCGCGCAGCACGGCCGGCGAGAGCTGCCACGGGCCAACCTCACCGATGGCGCCGCGTGACCATTTGCCGCGCACGTCGCCCATGCCGCGCCACTCGGTGCCCGTCTCCACCGCAGCGATGCCACGCAGGACCCAGGACGGCACCTCGCTGGCGCTCGCTACCGCAGCGCAGCCCACGAACGTGGCGAGAATGAACCCAAGGAACACGGCGACATACGCGGCGGTGTCGCCCAGGTACGGGAACCAGCGGCGCAGGAAGTGGCGGACGGCGCTCATGGGAGCACGCCCTTGAGCGCTGCGCGGCACAGGTCGAACAATCCCCACACCATCAGTCCCGCCACGATCAACAGGGCGATGCCGACAGAGAATGGAACCCGGCCAGTGTAGACGGCGGCGTGGTCGTCGGCCTGGTCGGCGTCGACCACCACCGGCTTGGCGGTGGCAGGCAGCGGACGTGCGAGCGTGTCCCTGTGCGCCTCGATCGCCGCGCGGTTGCTGTCGCGTTGCTTCCGGTGACGCGCAATCGCACGCATAACGTCGTCAGCGGTGACGCCTTCCGGC